>JAFRLZ010000039.1 GCA_017430985.1 Oscillospiraceae bacterium | reverse complement strand
TAAGAGGAACGATGGAAATCCCCCAGTCGCCTGCGGCGACAGCCCCCTTTAGGCAAGGGGGCCTAAGAGGAACGATGGAAATCCCCCAGTCGCCTGCGGCGACAGCCCCCTTTAGGCAAGGGGGCCTAAGAGGAACGATGGAAATCCCCCAGTCGCCTGCGGCGACAGCCCCCTTTAGGCAAGGGGGCCTTAGCTCTATAAACTCCCGTTTATCGCCGCTTACAGCTCGCGCTTTTGATACAGCCTGACGGACAGCAGCCAGGACAGGGCGAACAGGCCCAGGCACGCGAATACCGCGACGGGGATCGACAGGGAGGCGCCGCCGAAGGCGAGCGGCGAATCCGCGCCCGTGCTGAGGAAGACCCCGGCGGCCACGACGACGCCGACGGCGACGAAGTAGGCGAGCCGCCCTCTTTCCGCGCCCAGCCAGAAGATGATCGGCAGCAGCAGCGAGGGACCTACGAAGCCCAGCAGCAACAGCAGCGGCACGAGCCGGGCGAGCTCGTCGATCCGGCCGGCTTGGCCGAGCCGGATCGACTGGCCCAGCATGGTCAGGCCGAAGATCAGCAGCACGGAGATGAGCGTCAGCAGATACTTGGAGGAGACGACCTGGGCGCGGCTGCAGGGCATCGCGTCGCAGGTGCGGTTCCAGCGGAAGCGCTCGTCATAGGAGATGAGACTGACGGGCAGCATCATGCCGATAATCATGGGATAGATGATGAAAAACGTGTTTTCGTGCGCCGCGGGCAGGAAGCCGACCGCCAGAAACACGCCCAGCAGGACCAGAAACACGCGGAAATACGCCAGAGTCATATACAGGTCTTTTCTCAGCAGGCCGATCATGCCTTGTCCTCCTCCTTTACCATCAAAATGAACAGGTCTTCGATGCTCAGCGGGCTCTGATGCAGCGCGGCGGGCGCGTCGGCGCGGCGCAGGATCGCGCTGTCGCCGTAGGGCGTTTTCCGCCGCCCGAGCACGGCGCCGCCGAGCGCGTCGATCTCGGCGCGGCCGCCCTGCACGAGCACGTATTCCTCGCGCAGCGCGTCCTTCTCCTCGCACAGCAGCAGCCGCCCCCTGTGCAGGAAGGCGACATAGTCGCAGAGCTTTTCCAGATCGCTGACGATGTGCGAGGAAATCAGCACCGAATGCCCATCCGTGCGGGTGAAATCCGCGAAGAGCTCGACCACCTCGTCGCGCACCACTGGATCGAGCCCGGAGGTGGGCTCGTCAAGCACCAGCAGCTTCGGCCGGTGCGCAAGCGCCGCGGCGATGGAGAGCTTCATCTTCATGCCGCGGGAGAAGTCCTTGAAGGGCTTGTTCTCCGGCAGCGAGAGCTTTTTGAGCAGCGCGTCGTAGGCCGCCTGATCCCAGTTTTTATAGATCCCGGCGAGCACCCGGCCCAGCCGCCGGGGCGACAGGCAGTCCGGGAAGCCGGGCTCGTCGAGCACGACGCCGACGTCCTCCAGCGGCGCTTTTTCCTGCCCGAGCACGCGGACGCTGCCCGCATCCGGCCGCGTCATGCCCAGCAGCAGGCGGATCGTGGTGCTCTTGCCCGCGCCGTTTTCCCCGACGAGGCCGAGGATACAGCCCTCCGGCAGCGTCAGGTCGATCTTCAGATCGAAGTCCTTATAATGCTTCTCCAAGCCTCTCAGTTCAATGGCGTTCATGCTTCGTCCTCCTTCAGCAGCGCCCGAAATTCCTCTTCGCTCAGCCCACAGAGCGCGGCCAGGCGGCGCGCCTCCGCCAGATGCGCCTCGATCTCGCGCAGCACGCCCTCCCGGGGCGGGCCCTGCTCGGCGCGGGCTGCGAAGCTCCCCTTGCCGGGGACCGTGCGGATCCAGCCCTCCGCCTCCAGCTCCTCGTAGGCGCGCTTGGTCGTGATGACGCTCACGCGCAGATCGCGGGCCAGAGAGCGGATCGAGGGCAGGGCCTCGCCCTCCGGCAGCACGCCGGAGAGGATCTGCTCCCGGATCTGACGGACGATCTGCTCGTAGATGGGCTGTCCGCTGTAGTTGTCGATCAGCAGGATCATAGACATACCTCATATATGCTGTATATATACAGTATATACAGCAAGCGACGGCTTGTCAAGAGAAAAAGGAGCGGGAGAAAAGGTTTTCTCCCGCTCCTTCCGTATTTGTTATCCGCGCTCAGCCGGAGAAGCCGTGCGCCGTGTAATAGTCGCGCGCCCAGCGCAGCAGCATTTCCGTCGCCTGCCCGCGCACGCCCGGGTGCTCCGCGCCGAGCACGACCGCCACGAGCGTGTGGGTCTGCTGACCGACCGTGACCGGCAGAGAGGCGACGAGGCAGGAGCCGGCCTTGTTGGTCGAGCCGGTCTTGAGGCCGCTGACGCCCTCCATGTTGAACACGAGGGGGTTGGAGTTGTAGGTCTCGAAGTTCAGCTTTTCAAATTTGCCCATCTGCTTCGAGGTGATCTCGGTGACCTCAGGGAAGTAATTGAGGATATACTGGCTGAGCCGGAAGAGGTCCACCGCGCTCATCTGGTTCTGCAGCTTGGCGTTCATGCCGCTGGCGCTGCGGCTGTAGGAGGGCAGGCCGCTCGGCGTGTAGTAGTGCGTGAAGCGCAGCCCGAGCTGGGCGGCGCGCTCGTTCATCATGGCCACGAAGCTCTCCGCGTCCCCGGCGACATGCTCGGCCAGCGCCTGCGCGGCCTCGTTGCTCGAGGCCAGCAGCATGGCCCCGACGAGCTCCATGAGCGGGTAGCCCGCCTTGGCGCCCATGCGGATCGTCCCGTCCTCCGAGCGGGAGATGCGCGCGGCCTCCGCCGAGATGATCACCGTGTCATCGGCATGGATCTGCCCGGCCTGGAGCGCCTCGGCCACGAGCAGATAGGTCATGAGCTTGCTGAGGCTGGCCACGGGAGCCGGACGGCCGGAGGCGACCGAGAAGAGCACCTCGCCCGTGGCGGCGTCGCCGACCAGCACGCTGTTGAACATCTCAAAGTAGCCCTCGTCCGCCAGCGCCGGCACGTCGGGCGCGAAGCGGCGGTCGGTATGGAAGCAGAGCACGCCGTCCTCGTATTCCGCGCTCATGTCGAGCATGAGCTGCACGTCGGCCAGGCTCATATAGAGTTCGTTGCCGCTGCGGAAGGTGTAGTAGCGGCGCTCTCGATCGTTAACAAGCAGCTTGTTGCGCGAGAGGGCGAGGCTCACGGCGTCGGCGTAGGAGCCGTTGGCGCGCCCGGCGTTGGCCGCCGGGCCCTGCCCCGTCGTGACGCGGAAGGTGTTGGAGCCGGCGTCCAGGACGATGCGGAAGGACTTGCCCGTGTTCCGGAGCAGCACGGACAGATCCGTCAGCGACAGATACAGGCTGCCGGGATAGGCGTCCTCATAGGCGCGCACCGAGCCGTCGGCCCCGTCGATCCGGACGGGGAGATTGAAGGCCGTGGGCGTGCCGGCCGCCAGCGCGCCCCCTGCGAAGGACAGCAGCAGGAGGAGGCAGAGCAGGAGAGCCGTCAAAGAGCGCAGAGGCTTCATGGCCTCACCGCCTTTCATGAGATTGATCCTATTATACTTGATGCGCTCACTTTTCGCAAGACGTGCAGCAAAGTCCGTTTTATCGGACAGCCGACGCGCTATCCTGAAGGCACAAAAGGAAAACAAGGAGGCGCGGCATGAGAGGCTATTTCACGGCAAGCGGCTATTACGGACTGGTGGACGGGCGCTATCGCCTTTTCGCCTCGGAGAGCGAGTACATCGAGATGATGAACGACGCCGCATAAGACATGCGGCGTCGTTTCAACGTATCCCCAATTGCCAGAAGGCGACGGCGCTGGCGGCGGCGACGTTCAGCGAATCCACTCCGTGGGACATGGGGATGCGCACGGTGTGGTCGCAGTCGGCGATCGTACCGTCGGCAAGGCCCTCGCCCTCGGTGCCGAGCACGATGGCGAGCCTTTCCTCGGCCGCAAGCCGCGGATCGTCCACCGACAGCGAATCGTCCCGCAGCGCCATGGCGAGCGTTTTGAAGCCGAGGGCGCGCAGCTGCGTCATCCCCGGCTCGGGCCAGTCGTCGAGCTCCGCGCCGACATAGGCCCAGGGCACCTGGAACACCGTGCCCATGCTCACGCGCACGGCGCGGCGGTAGAGCGGATCGGAGCAGGCGGGCGTGAGCAGCACCGCGTCCATCCCCAGCGCGGCGGCGGAGCGGAAGATCGCCCCGAGGTTCGTGGGGTTCATGATGTTTTCCAGCACGGCGACGCGCCGCGCGCCGGCGCAGACCTCCTCCATCGTCCGTAGCGGCCGGCGGCGCATGGCGCAGAGCACGCCGCGCGTCAGCGGGAAGCCCGTCAGCTGCGTGAGCACCGGCAGGTCCGAGACATAGACCGGGATGTCGCCGCAGCGCGCGACGACCTCATGCGCCTGCCCGTCCACATGCCGCCGCTCCATCAGCAGCGACACGGGCTCATAGCCCGCGTCGAGCGCGCGCAATATGACGTTCGGGCTTTCCGCGATGAAGAGCCCGCGGGCGAGGTCCGCCCGGTTTTTGAGCTGCCCCTCCGTCAGCCGGGCGTACACGTCCAGCTCCGGCGCGGCAAAGTCGCTGATCTCGATCACATTCGGCATACCGAAACACCCTCAAGCAAAGGATAGCAACAGTATACCCGACTTCGCCGCGCCGCGCAAGACTCACAGCGCGATCACGGCGACGATCACGCCGAACAGGACGGCGGCCAGATGCATCGCCTCGATCAGCGTCTGCATGGGGGTGCTGGTGGTGCTGGGCTGCATGTCGTTCATGGATCTTTCCTCCTCGGCTTTAAGTTGACATAATAGTATCACGGACGAAGACCGATAAAACGGACTGAGAAAACAGGGTTTTCCCGGCAAAGTCCTTTTTATCGGACAGCGGATGTGTTATACTGTCACTATCAGATTATGACCTTGGAGGGATCGTCATGCCGAAGGGACCCAATCAAAAGCTGAAGCTGCTGTATCTGATGCGCTATCTGCTGCGCGAGAGCGACGAGAAGCACCCCGTCACCGTGGCGCAGATGATCGCGGAGCTCGACCGCCTGGGCGTCTCCGCCGAGCGCAAGAGCATCTACGACGATCTGGAGGCGCTGCGCCTCTATGGGCTGGATATCGTGCAGGAGCGCGGCCAGACCACGACCTATTATGTGGGGGAGCGCGATTTCGAGCTGCCGGAGCTGAAGCTCCTCGTCGACAGCATCCAGTCCTCGAAGTTCATCACTGAAAAGAAGACGCTTTCGCTCATCAAAAAGCTGGAGAGCCTCGCCAGCGTCCACGACGCGCAGCTCCTGGAGCGGCAGCTCTATGTGCGCGGCCGCGTCAAGAGCATGAACGAGAGCGTGTACTACAATGTGGACGAGATCTCCGGCGCGATCTCGCGCGACCGGGCGATCCGCTTTAAGTATTACGAGATCACGCCCGACAAGCAGCGCCGCTATCGGCGCGGCGGCGCCTTCTACACCGTCAGCCCCTACGCCCTGATCTGGGACGATGAGAACTATTACATGCTCGCCTGGGAGGCGGAGAGCGGCTCGCTGCGGCACTACCGCGTGGACAAGATGGCGCAGATCGCCGCGCTCGAGCAGCCGCGCGAGGGGGGCGAGGCCTTCCGCGCGCTGGATATGTCGCAGTATTCGCAGCGGGTGTTCGGGATGTTCGCCGGCGAGCCGCAGCGCGTGAAGCTGCGCTTCGCCTCGCATCTGGCCGGGGCGGTGGTCGACCGCTTCGGGCGGGAGACGATGCTCGTGGGCGACGGGGACGAGCACTTCACCGTGACGCTGGAGCTGGTGGTGAGCCCGCAGTTTTTCGCCTGGCTCTACGGCTTCGGCACCGAGGCCGAGATCCTCTCGCCGCCGGCGCTGCGCCGCGAGGCGGCCGAGCGCGCCCGCGCCATCGCCGGACTGTACGAGAGCGAGAAGTGAAAAGAGACAAAAAAAGAGTGAAAAGAGTTTGTCAGCTCTTTTCACTCTTTACTTTTATCTTTTCTCTTATTCCGGCCTGCGTCCGGAGCAGAGGTAGAACACCGTCAGCAGCCCGGGCCCGCAGTGCGCACCGATGACTACGCCGAGCTGCGTGATCCCGATCTCCCCGACCTGCGGATACGCCGCGCGCACGGCGTCGCGCAGCTTCTCGGCGTCGGCCTGACAGTCAGCGTTGAGGATGTCGATCTCGACGCCCGTCGGGTCGATGAGACTCAGATCGTGCAGGACGCCGTCGATGATGGCCTGCAGCGCGGCCTTGCGCCCGCGCGCTTTCTTCGCCACGTCCAGCGTGCCGCGGTCGGGCACGTAGAGCACGGGCTTGATGTTCAGCAGCGAGCCCACCAGCGCCGAGGCGTTGGAGACGCGGCCGCCGGCCTTGAGGTAATTGAGGTCGTCCACGGTGAAGCGGTGGGCGATCCTGAGCTTGTTGTCCTCGCCCCAGGCGACGGCCTCGTCGAAGCTCGCGCCCGCTTCCATGCGGCGCACCATGTTCTTCACCAGCAGACCGAGCCCGCCGGAGATGCAGCGCGTGTCCATCACATAGAGCCGCTGCCCGGGGAACTCGCTCTTCACCATCTCGGCGGCTTTGAGGGCGTTGGCGTAGGAGACGGACATCTTCTGCGACATGTCGAGAAAGATCACGTCCTTCCCGCCGGACAGGAGCTTTCGGAAGAACTCGTAATAGTGGAACTCGTTGATCATCGAGGTCTTCAGCACGTCCCCCCGGCGCATGCCCTGATAAACGGCGGCGCGGCTCTCTTCGCGGCAGTCGTCCTCGCGCGGCTCGTCGTTGACGGTGTAGCCGTAGGCGATGAAGGGCACCTCATGCCCGTCCAGCCAGGAACGCGGCAGGTCGGCGGTGGAGGAGGTGGCGATGATATAATCAGACATGAAAAAGCGGTCCTTTCTGTTTGTTGGCAGGAAAACATTACCATAAAAAGCCCCGCCTGTCATTAGACAAAGCGGGGAATTTTGTAGGCAAGGGTCGGTCTGCCTGCCCTTCCGGATCGGCGACCGGGGCCGCCGGCGCGGAGCGCTTCTCTCTTATTTTTCCCTGCAGAGCGTGAAGGGCTGGCCGTGGACGAAGGGGCTGCCGTGTTCGCCGGTCTCGACACGGCGGCGCAGGCCCTCCCGGTCGGTGACGATCAGACCCGAGACGCGGTCGATCCCGAAGTCCAGCAGCGCCGGGCACAGCGGCACGGAGGGCCCCGTGAGGATGACCGTCGCCCGTTCGCAGAGCGAGAGCAGGTGCGGCAGGGTCTTGTTGACAAGGCTGCTGCCCGTGATGATGACGAGGTCGCAGCGGGGGAGGATCCAGTCGCAGGCCGCGTCCGGGAAATCGCCCTCCTTCGGCTCGCGCTCGAGGATACAGACCTCCTTCGCCTGCTCGCGCAGGCCCGCCGGGCCCTTCATATGGCCGATCAGCGCCACGGTCTTCCCGGTCAGCTCGATCCCGTCGGCGTAATGCCCGCCGACCCGCGCGCCCAGCGCCTCGGCGCGGTCGAAGCGGTTGCAGGCGGCGTTGACGGCGGCGAGCGCCTGCCCGGCCTCCTCGAGGTTCCAGCCTGCCACGGCCTCGGCCGCCTTGCGCACGTCGAGACCCGCGAGCCCCGTCGGGAACAGCGCCGGGCGGCTGTGCCCGGCGGTGAACATGGCCAGGCCGCTGCCGCGCTCCGTCTCGGCCAGCGCCCAGCGCGCCCCCTGCGCCGCCGCGGCGATCGTTTCTCCGGCCGGCACGCCGGCGGCGAGCGCCGCGTAAAGCTCCCGATGATCCATGGCGAGACCTCCCCGTTCCGTTTGTGGGTTCAATGCCCCCGATTTGTTCCGTTTCCGGTATTTTATCACGCCTCGCGGAAGATGACAAGGTTTCCGTAGACACCCTGCCGCGCGCGTGATAGAATAAAGCATCAAAAACGTCGAGAGGTCGCCGATGAAAGCTGAACGAAACTTCCCGCGCTTTACCGTCTCCGCCAAGGGGACGCGCTGGGTGGAGCAGGGTCACCCCTGGATCTACGACGCCGAGATCGTCGCGCGGGACGACTGTGAAAACGGCGCGCTGGTCGACGCGGTGAGCGAAAAGGGCAAATATCTGGGCACGGGCTTTGTGAGCGAACAGAGCAAGATCCGCGTCCGCCTGATCTCCCGCAATGCCAACGACCGCTTCGACGCGGCCTTCTGGCGGCGGCGCTTTCAATACGCCTGGGACTACCGCAAGGCGGTCATGGGGGCCGATACCGGCGCCTGCCGCCTCATCCACGGCGAGGCCGACGGCTTTCCCGGCCTGACGGTGGACCGCTTCCACGATCTGCTCGTCGCGCAGACCCTCTCGGTCGGCCTCGAACGGCGCAAGGCGGAGCTCTTCCCGCTGCTCGTCGACGTGCTGCGCGCCGACGGGCAGGAGATCCGCGGCCTCTATGAGCGCAACGACCTCCCGCTGCGCGAAAAGGAGGGGCTCGCACAGGGCAAAGGCTGGTTCCTCGGCGGCGGCGAGCCGCTCACCGAGATCTGCGAAAACGGTGTGTATTATGCTGTGGACGTGGAGAACGGGCAGAAGACCGGCTTTTTCCTCGACCAGAAGTACAACCGCCTCGCCGTGGCGCGTCTGGCGGAGGGGAAGCGCGCGCTCGACTGCTTCACGCACACCGGCTCCTTCGCGCTCAACGCGGCCAGAGGCGGCGCGGAGCATGTGACGGCGGTGGATGTGTCCGCCTCCGCGATCGAGATGGCGCGCGCCAACGCCCGGCGCAACGGCCTCGAGGAGAAGATGGACTTTCTCGTCGAGGATGTGTTCGAGCTGCTGCCGCGCCTCAAGGCCGAGGGCGGCGCGCCCTACGACTTCATCATCCTCGACCCGCCGGCCTTCACGAAATCCCGCCGCACGGCCGACCGCGCCGAGCGCGGCTACCGGGAGATCAACTACCGCGCCCTGCAGCTGCTGCCCCGCGGCGGCTGGTTCGCCACGGCCTCCTGCAGCCACTTCATGCCGCATGAGCGCTTCGAGCAGATGCTCCGCGCCGCGGCGCTCGACGCGAACGTGGAGCTGCGGCAGATCGAGGCGCGGCAGCAGGCGCCGGACCATCCGATCCTCTGGAACGTGCCGGAGACGGAGTATCTGAAATTCTATCTGTTCCAGGTGGTGTGACCATGATCTTCGACACCCACGCCCATTACGACGACGCGGCCTTCGACGCCGACCGCGCGGAACTGCTGAACGCCGTGCATGAGGCGGGCGTCGCGCTGATCGTCGACCCGGGCTGCGATCTCGAAAGCAGCCGCGCGGCGCTCGCGCTCGCGGAGGCGTATCCCTTCGTTTACGCCGCGGTGGGCTTCCATCCGGAGGAGCTGGCGAAGTACCCCGGCTCGCTGGACGGTATCCGCGCGCTCGCGGCGCATAAGAAATGCGTCGCCGTCGGGGAGATCGGCCTCGACTACTACTGGGATGACAGCCGGAAGGACGAGCAGAAGGCGCTTTTTCGCGCGCAGCTCGAGCTCGCGCTGGAGCTTCAGAAGCCCGTCATCGTCCACGACCGCGAGGCGCACGGGGACTGCCTCGAGATCGTGAGCGATTATCCCGCGCTGCGCGGCGTGTTCCACTGCTTTTCCGGCAGCGCCGAGACGGCGAAAGAGCTGCTGCGGCGCGGCTGGTATCTCGGCTTCGACGGCCCCGTGACCTACAAGAACGCCCGCAAAACGCTTGAGGTGCTTGCGATCTGCCCGCGCGACCGGCTGCTGCTGGAGACGGACAGCCCCTATCTCAGCCCCGTGCCGCTGCGCGGGAAGCGCAACGATTCGCGCAGCCTCCGCTATGTGGCGGAGAAGATCGGCGAGCTCTGGGGCCTGAGCGGGGAAGCGGTCGCCGCCCTCGCCGCGGAAAACGGCCGCCGCTTGTTTAGGGTGTGATATTTCAAACGGGGGCCTTCCGCTCGCTAACCCCCCGTTTATAACAAGCCGGGCCGGGAAGCTTTTGCTTCCCGGCCCGGTCGTTTGATCAGCCGTAGCTGGCGTGCCAGTTGGAGTAATTGGATTGCCCGTCCGGCCCCTCGTAGGTGCCGAGGATCTTGCTCAGCGCCCGCTCGTAGGCCGCCGTGCCCTCCACATAGGGCGTGGGCTTATAGTCGTTGTAGCCGTAGCTCCAGAAGTTCTCCAGCACCGGCCGGCTGCTGACGCAGCAGGGGATGATGCTGTAGCTCTCGTGCGTCACCGTACCGTCGGGATCGCGGCGCATCGTCACCTGCACGATGGCGGAGTCCGGATCCCAGGGGCTGGTGTTGCCGCCGAAGCTGAGCTCGCCCATGCTGTAGAGGATGAGCCCGCCGTTGTATTCCTCGATGGGCTGCAGGCAGTGGGAGTGCGAGCCGTAGATCATGTCCGCGCCCGCGTCGATGCAGGCATGCGCCAGCGCGACCTGCTTGTCAGTGGGGTGATAGTGCTTTTCGATGCCCCAGTGGAAAGCGCAGATGATATAGTCGGCGCCCTCGGCCTTGAGCTGCTCGATGGCGGCGATCGCCTTGTCCTCCTTCGGCAGAAAGCTCTTGTCGAAGGTGCAGTAGATGCCGAGTTTGAGCCCGTGCGGCGTGGTGACGACCTTGGCCTCGTCCATCAGGCCGTATTCCACGCCCACGGCGTCGAGCGCGGCAGCCGTGTCCTTCGGGCCGACGGAGTTGAAATCGTTGGTGTGGTTGTTGGCGGTGGTCACAAAGTCGATCCCGCCCTCCACGAGGATCTGCGCCGAGGCCGCGGGGGCGCGGAAGTAGAAGGTCTCATAGGACCAGAGCTTCTGATCGGAGAAGGTCATCTCCAGGTTGGCGATGGTGTATTCGTCGTCTGCAAAGTACTGAACGACGTTGGAGAAGGGATAGCTGTAATCGCCGTTCATCTTCTTTTCGAAGTCGCTGCCGTTCTGGTGCGAGCAGAGCGTCTGGTCGCCGATGTAGGTGACAACGAAATACTCCGGCGTCGGCTCCGGCGTGGGCGTGGGCGTCGGTTCCGGGGTGGGCGTCGGCACGGGCGCGGCGGAGACCGCCGGAGCGGGCGTCTGCGCCGCCGTGGGCGCGGGAGCGGCCGACGGGCCGGTCTGCACCGAAGCGGTATAGCGCAGCAGGAACAGGAAGGCGGCTGCGCCGAAGAGAAGCACGAGGCAGATCGCGCTCAGAACTTTTTTCATGGGGGAAACCTCTTGCGTATAAAAAATGCGTTTCTATTATATAGAACTTCCGCGCGGAAAGCAAGTAAAAAGAACGGAGCCGGCGGGGCCGCGCGCTCCGGCGGCCGCGCGGCGGCGGAGGCAAAAAAGCGCTTGACATAACGCCGCTGCCAAGGTAAAATAAATCGGATTGAGTTTTGCCCGCGTCAGGGGAGACGCCGGGCGAGCTTGCCGTTTCAATTGCACAGACGGATGCGCTTGATGGTCCGTTTTATCTTTTAGATTCTGAATTGAATAGGGAATTCAGCATCGAAGAAACCACCGCGAAATTCTGAAAGAATGGAGGTGTGTTTGCTTACTATGCCCTGGATTTTATGGCTTTTGATCGGCCTTGCTGCCGGCGCAGCGATCGCGGCCGTTTTCTTTATCCTGCGTGAAAAGAACGCGGAGCGCAACATCGCCAACGCCGAGGAACAGGCCAAACAGATCATAAACGATGCGATCAAGAGCGCCGAGAGCAAAAAGCGTGAGGCGCTTGTAGAGGCAAAGGAAGAAATACACAAAAACCGCTCGGAGTACGAGCGGGAGGTAAAGGAGCGCCGCGCCGAGCTCTCCAAGCAGGAGCGCCGGCTGCAGCAGAAGGAAGAAAACCTTGACCGGAAGATCGACTCGATCGATAAAAAGAACGAGACGCTCAACAACAAGATCGCCGCTGCCGAAGCCCAGCAGCAGGAGATCGCCCTGGTCAAGAAGAGCCAGCTGGAAATGCTGGAAAAGATCTCCGGCTTTTCCGTCGAGGAGGCCAAGGCCTATCTCATCGCCAACGTCCGCGACGAGGTGACGCATGAGATGGCCGTCAAGATCAAGGAGATCGAGGCCCAGTTCAAGGACGAGGCCGACGAGCGCGCCCGCGAGGTGATCGCCACCGCGATCCAGCGCTGCGCCGCCGACCATGCCAGCGAGATCACCGTCTCCGTCGTTCCTCTCCCCAACGACGAGATGAAGGGCCGCATCATCGGCCGCGAGGGCCGCAACATCCGCAGCATCGAAACGCTCACGGGCTGCGATCTCATCATCGACGACACGCCCGAGGCCATCACCGTCTCCAGCTTCGACCCCGTCCGCCGCGAGGTGGCGAGGCTCGCGCTGGAAAAGCTCATCCAGGACGGGCGCATCCATCCCGCCCGTATCGAAGAGATGGTGGCCAAGGCCCAGAAAGAGGTCAACGCCGTCATCAAGGCGGAGGGCGAGCGCGCCGTGTTCGAGACGAACATCCACGGTCTGCACCCGGAGATCGTCAAGCTCCTGGGCCGCATGAAGTACCGCACGAGCTTCGGCCAGAACGTCCTCAACCACTCCATCGAGGTTTCGCACATCGCGGGCTTGATGGCCGCCGAACTCGGCGTGGACGTGGCCACCGCCAAGCGCGCTGGCTTGCTGCACGACATCGGCAAATCCATCGACCACGAGGTCGAGGGCAGCCACGTCACCATCGGCGTGGACATCTGCCGCAAGTACAAGGAGTCCGAGGCCGTCATCCACTGCATCGAGGCGCACCACGGCGACGTGGAGGCCAAGACGGTGGAGGCCTGCCTCGTCCAGGCGGCCGACGCGATCAGCGCCTCCCGCCCCGGCGCGCGGCGCGAGAACATCGAGAACTACGTCAAGCGCCTGGAGAAGCTGGAGGAGGTCTCCAAGAGCTTCCCGGGCATCGCGAGCTCCTATGCGATCCAGGCCGGGCGCGAGATCCGCGTCATGGTCAAGCCTGAGGAGGTCAGCGAGGATCAGATGGTTCTGCTGGCGCGCGACATCGCCAAGAAGATCGAGGAGGAGCTGACCTATCCCGGCCAGATCAAAGTCCACCTCCTGCGCGAGACGAAGGCTGTCGACTACGCGAAGTAAACAGGAAAAGACCCGCTCGACAGAGCGGGTCTTTTTATTCCGCCTCGACCGTCGAGGCCGAGACCTCGTAGGCTGTTTTTTCCACCGGCGCGCCGTCGACCAGCTTGATGTAGCCGCGGCTCTGGAAGCGCCCCTCGAGGCGTACGCGCGCCCCGACGCCGAGCGCGGCAGCCTCCCGAGCCGTCCGCCCCCAGCAGATGCAGGGCAGGTAGTCCGAGCGCCCGTAGCGGCGGTTGACGGCCAGCAGCAGATCGCAGATCTCGCGGCCCAGCGGCGTGCGGCGCAGCACGGGCGGCTTGCACAGCGTACCGGACAGCTGCACCGCGTCCTCGTCCTCTCCGCCGCAGAAGCTCAGCTCCCGCGCGAAGACCGTGATGACGAGACGCGCGCCCTCGCCCCGGTGATTGTTGAAGGTGCGCAGCTCGCCCGTGACGCAGAGCTTTTCTCCCTCCGCGCCCAGCGCCTCCAGCAGCTCCCGCCGCAGGAGGACCGGCAGCGTGTCGGCCGCGCCGGAGAGGCGGCGGACCTCCAGCGGAAGGCGGTAAAAGGCCTGTCCGCGGCTTTCATGCGAGAAAACAGGCTTCGCGGCGAGCGTGCCGCAGAGCCTGACGAGATTGATGTCGATGTTTCCGGTCATGTCCTGCCCGTCCTTTTCCCTTGGTTTTGCTTCATCCTATTCATCCGCAGGGCTTGATTATGCCGCGGCGCGGCGGTATAATATCGGCGTATATTCTGTGTAAAGGAGCATAGATATGGAAATAAACGAGATCCTGAAGACCTGCGACCATACCCTGTTGCGCGTGGACTGCACGAGCGAAGAGATCCGCGCGATCTGCGACCAGGGCATCAAATATCACTGCGCGAGCGTCTGCATCCCGCCCTGCCATGTGGCGGGCGCCCGCCGCTACGCCGGCGACCGGCTGAAGATCTGCACGGTCATCGGCTTCCCCAACGGCTACGCGACCAGCGCGGTCAAGGCCTTCGAGGCCGCCGACGCGATCAAAAACGGCGCCGACGAGATCGACATGGTCATCAACCTCTCCATGGTCAAGGACGGCTGCTGGCAGGAGGTGGAGAAGGACATCTGGGCGGTGCGCGAGGCGACCCGCGGCAGCGTCCTCAAGGTCATCATCGAATGCTGCCTGCTGACCGAGGAGGAGAAGATCCGCCTGTGCAAGATCGTCTCCCAGTGCGGCTGCGACTTCATCAAGACCTCCACGGGCTTTTCCAAGGGCGGCGCGACCCGCGAGGATGTGGCGCTGCTGCGCGCCAACGTCGCCGAAAAGGTGCAGGTCAAGGCCGCCGGCGGCATCTCCAGCCTGCAGGACGCGGAGGACTTCCTCGCGCTCGGCGCGACGCGTCTCGGCACGAGCCGCATCGTGAAGCTCGCCATGGAGCTCGAGAACGCCGAGGGCGCCCCGGAAGAGCAGTATTGAGCTGAATTGCCGCGTCAGGGGCCGGCGCCCTCGACGGCGCGAAAAAAACTCAAATCAGCTCTTGACACGGATAAACGCATCTGTTATAGTAACAGAGCTTAAAACAAAGAAGGTACGGCATCCCCGTCCTCACCCGGCGGCCTCAGGCCAGCCGCGGTCAATAAAAGCAGCGTCCCCCGACGGGGGATCGACGGTGTTTTTACGCGCGGATGCTGTGCATCCGCGCTTTTTATGCTTTTCGGAGGTGTATCAACATCGCAAACTTGACCCATCAGATCAACGAGGAGATCACCGATAAGGAAGTGCGTCTGATCGGCGCCGACGGCGAACAGCTCGGCATCATGTCGGGCGAGGCTGCGCTGCAGGTCGCCATCGAGCACGATATGGATCTGGTGAAGATCGCGCCGGGCTCCAATCCTCCCGTCTGCCGCATCATGGACTACGGCAAGTACCGCTTCGAGCAGACCAAGAAGGAGAAGGAAGCCAAGAAGAACCAGCGCATCATCGAGATCAAGGAGATCCGCATGTCTCCCGGCATCGACACGAACGACTTCAACACGAAGCTGAAAAACGGCCAGAAGTTCCTGGCCGACGGCGACCGTGTCAAGGTCAGCGTGCGCTTCCGCGGCCGTGAGATGGCGCATACCGAGATCGGCGAGCAGCTGCTGCGCGAGTTTGCCGCTCAGTGCGCGGAGATCGCGAACCTGGACAAGGCGCCCAAGCTCGAGGGCCGCAACATGTCCATCTTCCTCTCTCCCAAGCCCGTCACCCCCCCGAAAAAGCCCGCCAAGCCCAAGGCCCCGAAGGCGGAGAGCGCGCCGGCCGAGCCGGAAGCGAAAGAGTAAACCCGCAGGAGATCCCTGTATTACGGAAGGAGAAAACGTCATGCCCAAACTGAAGACCCACAGCGGTGCCAAGAAGAGATTCAATCTCACCAAGACCGGCAAGGTAAAACGCGCCCACGCGTATAAGAGC
This sequence comes from Oscillospiraceae bacterium, assembly GCA_017430985.1. GTDB lineage: Bacteria > Bacillota > Clostridia > Oscillospirales > Oscillospiraceae > Limivicinus. Next base: position 41,998 of record JAFRLZ010000039.1, on the reverse strand, counting down.
CATATCCTCACCAAGAAGGACACCAAGCGCTGCCGCCGGCTGCGTTCCGGGACCTTCGCCGACGAGACCAACGTCGCCGCGATCAAGAAAATGATCCCTTACAAGTAAGGGCTGCGAAGAATAGGAGGATAGACAAATGGCAAGAGTTAAAGGCGCAATGATGACCCGCAAGCACAGGAACAAGGTGCTCGGTCTGGCGAAAGGTTACTGGGGCAACAAGTCCCGCCACTATAAGATGGCCAATCAGCAGCTGATGAAGTCCGGCCGCTACGCGTATGTCGGCCGCAAGCAGAAGAAGAGAGACTTCCGTCAGCTCTGGATCACCCGCATCAGCGCGGCCTGCAAGATGAACGGATTGAACTATTCCACTTTCATGCACGGCCTGAAGCTGGCCGGCGTCGACATGAACCGCAAGATGCTCTCCGAGACGGCGATCCACGATCCCGCCGCCTTCACGGCTCTCTGCGATCTGGCGAAGAACGCCTGACACGATCCGAAACATCCCGCGCCGACCCGGCGCGGGACGTTTTCTTTTGCAGGGAGAAAAAGGCGTTGCCTTTCTTGCTGAAAAAGAGTAAAATACTCTATATACCAAAGTGAATTCGGAGGTGATTCGATGGAAGAGACAAACGCGCTGTTTTCCATCGGGCCGCTGCAGGTGACGAGCACCGTCGTCAGCATGTGGGCTGTCATCCTCATCCTCGCGCTCGTGAGCTTTCTGGCAACGCGGCGGCTCAAGGAGATCCCGGGGCCGCTGCAGAACCTGCTGGAGATGGCGGTGGAGAAGCTGCAGAGCTTCTTTGCCGACAGCCTCGGGCAGAAGCACATGCGCAAGTATTTCCCGATCTTCGCGACCTTCTTCATCTTCATCATCGTCTGCAACTATTCCGGGCTCCTGCCCGGCGTGGGCCATATCAAAGGCATGGCGCAGCCGACGGCGAGTCTTTCGGTCACGGCGGGGCTCGGCATCTGCGCCTTTTTCACGACGCATGTCCTCGGCGTACGCGAACGCGGGCTCAGGCATTATGCGGCGAGCTTCGCCAAGCCCCTGTATCTCTGCTTCCTGATGCTGCCGCTCAACCTCATCGAGCAGTTCGTCCGTCCGATGTCGCTGGCCCTGCGTCTCTACGGCAACATGTACGGCGAGGAATCCGTGACGGAAAACCTCTATGAGATCTTCCCGATCGGCATGCCGCTGATCATGAACGTGCTCAGTCTGCTCTTCTGCCTGCTGCAGGCCGTCGTGTTTACCATGCTGCTTTCGATCTACGTCTCGGAAGCGGTCGAAGAAGAATAACAAAATCCATTTCAGGAGGATAAAACCATGAATTCCGGAATCATTGCCATCGCGGCCGCCATCGTTCTGTCTTTCACCGCCGTGGCCACGGCCATCGCGCAGGGCATGACTGCCTCCAAGGCCATGGACGCTATCGCCCGCCAGCCTGAGGCCGCCGGCAGCATCCGCGGTGCGCTGGTCATTTCGCTGGCCCTGATGGAGGCGCTGACCATCTACGGCATGCTGGTCGCCTTCATGCTGGTCGGCAAGATCTGACCGGGAGCGCGCCATGCTTACGATCAACCCGTCCGAAGTCTTTTGGACGGTCCTGAGCTTTCTGGCGCTGTATTTCCTGCTCAAGCGCTTCCTCTACGGGCCGCTGATCCGATTTATGGATGAGCGCGCCGCGCGCGTACAGGCGGGGCGTGACGAACGCCGCCGCATGGACGAGACGCTGGAGGACAACGCCCGCCGTCTCGACGCCGAACAGGCGCGGGAGCGGCAGGAGGGGAAGGAACTGCTGGACAAGCAGCGTCAGAACGACGATCTGCGCCGCGCCGAGAGCGTCCGGCAGGCCCGTCAGCGGGCCGCCGAGACGGAGGAGGCGGCAAGGCAGAGCGCCGACGAGCTGCGGCAGAGCGCCGCGGCGGAACTGGAACAGCGCCGTGAGGCGCTGGGCGTCAGCCTGGCCGAACAGCTGCTGGGCGGCGGGAAGGAGAGGTGAGGCTGATGCACGGATGGACCATCGGTTACGGCCTGCTCAACTTCGCCATCCTCGCGGCCGCGCTGTATTTCATCGGCCGCAGGCTCGTGGCCAAAATGCTCGCCGAGCGCCGCGGCCGGATCGAGAACGATCTGAAGGACGCGGCGGAGGCGTACGCAGAGGCCGGGCGCCTGCAGGAGCGGCTGGACGGGCAGGAGAGCGCCGCGCGTGAAAAGCGCGACGCGCTGCGCCTTGCGGCACGGCGGGAGGCTGAGCGGGAGAGCGCCGCGCGCGGCGAGAGCGAGAGCGAAGCCGTCGCCGAGATCGAGCGCCGTGCGAGCGAGAACGCGGGAGACATCCTGCAGGACGCGCGCCGGGAGCTGACCGGCCTGGCCGCCCGCGAGGTGACGGTGGCCGCCGCCGAGGCGCTGAAAAAGAACGAGTATGACGACGCGAGACGCGCTTACGGCGACCGGATGCTGGAGCGCCTCGCGCAGACGGCCGCGCCCACCGCGGCGGACCGCGCCGCCCTGCACAACGGGCTGCGGCCGCGCCTCGCGGTCACGTCCGGCGCGCCGCTGTCCGCGGAGGACAGGCGGCGTCTGGAGGAGCGGATCTGCCGCAGCTTCGGCCTGGAGAGCGCCGAGCCGGCCTACGCGGTCGACCCCGCGCTGATCGGCGGCCTGCGCGTCCAGATCGGCGATACGGTCTATGACGCTTCGCTGTCCCACGCGCTCGAGCGCGTGCGGGAGGAGCTCGCGAGCGAGCCGCTGCAGGGCGACGTCGCGGCCGCGCTGCAGGAGAGGCTCTCCGCCGTCACCGTCGAGCCCGACGTCTTCCAAACCGGGCGCGTGACCCAGGTCTTCGACGGCATCTGCCGCGTGTCTGGCCTGTCGGACGTGATGAGCGGCGAGCTCATCGCCTTTGCCGGCGGCCTGCGCGGCATGGCCATGGACCTTGAGAAGGACAACGTCGGCGTCGTGCTGCTCGGCAGCTACGAGCGCGTGCAGGAGGACGAGACGGTCCGCCGCACCGGGCGCATCATCGAGGTGCCCGTGGGCGAGGAGCTGATCGGCCGCGTGGTGGACGCGCTGGGCCGTCCCGTGGACGGCAAGGGCCCGGTCCGCACCGAGCACAGCCGCCCCATCGAGTGCCCGGCTCCCGGCATCATCGACCGGCGAAGCGTTTCCGTGCCGCTGCAGACCGGCCTCAAGGCCATCGACGCGCTGGTGCCCATCGGCCGCGGTCAGCGCGAGCTCATCATCGGCGACCGGCAGACCGGCAAGACTGCCATCGCGCTCGACACGATCATCAACCAGAAGGGCAAGGGCGTCATCTGCATCTATGTGGCGGTCGGGCAGAAGGAATCCACCGTGGCCAGCGTCGCGGAAAAGCTCCGCGAGAGCGGCGCGATGGACTACAGCGTCATCGTCTGCGCCAACGCCTCCGAACCAGCGCCGATGCTCTATATCGCGCCCTACGCGGGCTGCGCGATGGGCGAGCACTTCATGTACGAGGGCAAGGACGTGCTGATCGTCTACGACGATCTCTCGAAGCAGGCCGTCGCCTACCGCGAGATCTCGCTGCTGCTGCACCGTCCGCCCGGGCGCGAGGCCTATCCCGGCGACGTGTTCTATCTGCATTCCCGTCTGCTGGAGCGCGCCGCGCGCCTCAGCGACGAAAGGGGCGGAGGCAGCATGACCGCGCTGCCCATCATCGAGACCCAGGCCGGCGACATCTCGGCCTATATCCCGACGAACGTCATCTCCATCACCGACGGGCAGATCTTCCTGGAGACCGATCTGTTCAACTCCGGCGTGCGCCCGGCGGTGAACGTCGGCCTCTCGGTCAGCCGCGTGGGCGGCTCGGCGCAGCTCAAGGCCATGAAGCAGGTGGCCGGGCGGCTGCGTATGGACCTCGCGCAGTACCGGGAGCTCGCGGCCTTCGCGCAGTTCGGCTCCGATCTGGACAAGACCACCCAGGCCACGCTGCGCCGGGGCGACCGCATGACGGAGCTTCTCAAGCAGCGGCAGTACGAGCCCATGGAGGCTGCCGAGCAGGTGGTCGTGCTCTTCGCCGCCAACGAGGGCTATGCCGACGACGTGGAGCTTCCGGAGATCGCCGCTTTCGAGAAGGGTCTGCTGGCGCACGTCCGCGCCGCGCAGCCGGAGCTTCTGGCGAAGATCGCCTCCGGCGAAAAGCTCGGCGGAGACGATCAGGCCGCGCTCCGGGCGTGCATCGAAGCGTTCAAGGCGGGATAACAAACCCGACAGCCCCCCTTGCCTAAAGGGGGGTGCCCCGCAGGGGCGGGGGGATACCAAAGAATGCCCCGCCATAACACCGCTCAGCGACCGACAGAATCCCCCGGTCAGCTTCGCTGACAGCCCCCTTTAGGCAAGGGGGCCTGCAAGGTAAGTGATTATAATGGCCAATATCCGCGCGATACGAAACCGGATCAAAAGCATAGAGAGCACCAGGCAGATCACCAGGACCATGCGCATGGTGGCCGCCGCCAAGCTGACGAAAACGCAGCGCTCCTTCGGCGCGCTGCAGGATTTCGCGTCGGCCTCCCGCGGCATGCTCGAACGGCTGGGCGGCGCGGGCGCGGCCGACGAGCCCCTGCTGCGCGCGCCGGAGACGGACGCGAAGCTCGTCTATGTGCTCATCGTGGGCAACCGCGGCCTCTGCGGCACCTACAACAGCGCCCTGCTCAAGGCGCTGCAGGAGCTGGCCGAGGCGGAACGGGAGCTCGCGGGGGACGCGGACAAGGAGATCTCGCTGGTCGTATGCGGCCGCTGGGGCCGTGAACAGATCGCGGCGCTGGGGCTGCCGGTGCTGCGGCGCTTCGCGGTGAGTGACGTGCCGACGGCCGCCGAGGCGGAAGAGATCAGCGCCTATCTGCAGGAGCTGTATCTCGGCGGCGCGGCGGACCGGATCGTTGTGGTGCACCAGAACTTTCGTTCGGTGCTCTCGCAGATCCCCACCGCCCGGGCGCTGCTCCCGCTGGAGCTGCCGGAGGGCGGCGCGGCGGCGGACGTGATCTATGAGCCGGACCCGGCCTCGCTGCTGCACACGCTGCTGGAGCAGACGCTGCTCGGCGGCGTTCACGCGGCGCTGCTGGAGGCGCGGGCCGCGGAGCACGCGGCGCGCATGACGGCCATGGCCGCCGCCTCGGACAACACCGACGAGCTCATCGCCGAGCTCTCGCTCAAGCTCAACCATGCCCGCCAGGCGGCCATCACCACCGAGATCGCGGAGATCTCCGGCGGCGCGGCCGCGTTGAAAGACAAAAGATAAGTGAAAAGAGGGCGTTCCTCTTTTCCTTGTAAAGGAAGATTCTGTTATGCAGACAGGCCTTATCAAACGAGTGATCGGCGCGATCGTCGACGTACAGTTCGACGCCGGCACGCTGCCGGAGCTGTATACCGCGCTCGAACTGCCGCTGAACGGACGGAAGCTCACGCTTGAGGTGGTGCAGGAGATCGGCGACAACACCGTGCGCTGCATCGCCCTGTCCTCCACCGACGGGCTTTCCCGCGGGATGGAGGTCGTGAGCACCGGCGCGAGCATCCGCGTGCCCGTGGGGGAGAAGACCCTCGGCCGCATGCTCAACGTCGTGGGCGAGCCCATCGACGGCAAGGGCCCCGTGGAGGCGGAGAAAACGCTTCCCATCCACCGCGACCCGCCGCCCTTTACGGACATCCTCCCGGCCACCGAGCTGCTCGAGACGGGCATCAAGGTCGTCGATCTGCTGTGCCCCTATGCGCGCGGCGGCAAGATCGGTCTCTTCGGCGGCGCGGGCGTCGGCAAGACGGTGCTGATCGAGGAGCTCATCCGCAACGTGGCCTACGAGCACGGCGGCTATTCCGTGTTCGCCGGCGTGGGCGAGCGCAGCCGCGAGGGCAACGACCTCTGGCACGAGATGACCGAGTCCGGCGTCATCAACAAGACGGCGCTGGTCTTCGGCCAGATGAACGAGCCGCCCGGCGCGCGTCTGCGCGTGCCGCTATCCGGCCTGACCATCGCGGAGAACTTCCGCGACGAGAGCGGACGGGACGTGCTGCTCTTCATCGACAACATCTTCCGCTTCACGCAGGCCGGCTCCGAGGTCTCGGCGCTCTTGGGGCGCATGCCCTCCGCCGTCGGCTATCAGCCTACGCTGGCCACCGAGATGGGCGCGCTGCAGGAGCGCATCACCTCCACGCGCCGCGGCTCGGTCACGAGCGTGCAGGCCATCTATGTGCCTGCCGACGACCTGACGGACCCCGCGCCCGCCACGGCCTTCGCACATCTGGACGCGACCACGGTGCTCTCGCGCGCGATCTCCGAGCTCGGCATCTATCCGGCGGTCGACCCGCTGGACTCCAGTTCCCGCATCCTCGAGCGCAGCGTTCTGGGCGGCGAGCACTATGAGACCGCGCAGGCCGTCAAGGCCGTGCTGGAGAAGTACCGCCAGCTGCAGGACATCATCGCCGTGCTGGGCATGGACGAGCTGGGGCCGGAGGACCGCGCCACGGTCAACCGTGCGCGGCGCATCCAGCGCTTCCTCTCGCAGCCCTTCCATGTGGCTGAAGCCTTCACAGGCCTCGAGGGCAAGTATGTGCCGCTGAGCGAGACCATCAAGGGCTTCCAGGCCATCCTCGCCGGCGACGTGGACGACCTGCCCGAGCAGGCCTTCCTGATGTGCGGCGGGATCGACGAGGTCGTCGCCAAACGGGGGAGCTACTGATGGAAGACAGGATCCGTCTCCGCCTGCTCACGCCGGATGGACTCGGCTGGGAGGGGCGCGTCTGCTCCGTGTCGCTCCCGACGCCGGAGGGCTCCGTCGGCATCCTGCGCGGGCACGCGCCCATGCTCTGCGCCGTCGCGCCGGGGGTGCTGCGCTGCCGGAACGCCGCCGGGGAGACGCGGCGCATCCGGGTCAGCGAGGGCGTCGCCGGGGTGGAAAAGGACGAGCTGACGCTGCTGCTCCAGTCCGTGGAGCTTTTGTGAAAACCGACCGCCGGAGGATCAGTTCCTCCGGCGGTCGGTTTTGTTTGTCTGCGAATAGTTCCATAAATTGAAGGAACAAAGTTTTTTGCACTAAAACGAATGCAAAACTTTTATTTCTTCGTCAATTTGTTAGGGCGAAACGGTGAAAATTCAGCGTCTTGTTCATTGACGGGACTCGAAGCCCGGTGATACAATACAATTGAGATTATGGATAATAGGCTAAAAAGGGCAGGTGTGCGGTCTGTGAAAAAAGTTTTCGTGCTGATCGGCAATTACGGAAGCGGCAAGACCGAGCTTGCCTTGAATTTTGCCATGGAGGCGGCGCGGCGCGGCGAGCGCACGGAGCTGCTGGACCTCGACATGGTGAACACCTACTTCCGGCTGGCCGAGCACGGCCGCATGGTCAACATGAAGGAGATCCGCCTTGTCTCGCCGAATTTCGCCTGCTCCGGCATCGAGACGCTCTCGCTGCCGGCCGAAGTGGCCTCCGCCTTCGCCATGGACTGGGATACGGTCATCTTCGACGTGGGGGGCGACGCGGTCGGCTCCACGGCCCTCGGCCGCTACCATGAGGATTTCATGGAGCTCGAGCCCGGCTCGCTGGAGGTGCTCAACGTTGTGAACGTCCGGCGCCCGCTGGCCGGAACGGCTGAGCGCATCATCAAGCTTCAGCAGGAGATGGAGACGCACGCCAGACTGCGCATCACCGGCATGATCAACAACACGAACCTTGCCCAGGTCACCGGACCCAACGAACTGCGCGACGGCTACGAGATCATCCGCGAGGTATCCGAGCGCACGGGCGTGCCGGTGAAATACACTTCCGGGCACAAGGATCTGCTGGATCGCTTCCTCGCCGAGGGGCACGACCCGAAGTATATCGGCACGCCGCTGCCCATAGAGACTTATATGCAGCGCGACTGGGACAGCTGGATCAAGAGTCTCAGCACCAAACAGAAATAACCGCCGGAGGCGGTGTTTCATAGAAGTGAGTCAGTTTTATATTTTATGAAAAGAGGTAGAAACATGGTAAAGCTTACGATCAACGAGCTTGTCTGCAAGGGCTGCGGCTTGTGCGTAAGAGCCTGCCCCAAAGCCGTTCTTGCCCTTTCCAAGACCAAGCTCAACGCCAAGGGCTACCATCCCGCGGAGCCCGTGAACCCGGAGGCCTGCATCGGCTGCGCGTCCTGCGCGCGCACCTGCCCGGATGTGGCCATCCGGATCGAGAGAGAGTAAGGAGGAAGAGAACATGGCTTTAACTCTAATGAAGGGCAGCGAAGCGATCGCCGAGGCCGCCATCCGCGCCGGCGCCCGGTTCTTCTTCGGCTACCCCATCACTCCGCAGACGGAGATCCCCGAATACATGTCCGCCCGTATGCCCGAAATCGGCGGCTGCTATCTGCAGGCCGAGAGCGAAGTGGCGGCGATCAACATGGTCTACGGCGCGGCCGGCACCGGCGCCCGCGTCATCACCTCCTCCTCCAGCCCCGGCGTCAGCCTCAAGCAGGAGGGCATCAGCTACTGCGCCGGCGCGCGCCTGCCCGCGGTGATCCTCAACGTCATGCGCGGCGGCCCCGGCCTCGGCAGCATCCAGGCCTCCCAGGGCGACTATTTCCAGGGCGTCAAGGGCGGCGGCAACGGCGACTACCATCTGATCACCTATGCGCCCTCCTCCATCCAGGAGGCCATCAACATCATGATGTTCGCCTATGACAAGGCCGAGAAGTACCGCGTGCCGGTTCTCTTCCTGGCCGACGGCATCATGGCCCAGATGATGGAGCCCGTGGAGATGCCCGAGATGGTCGAGTATCACGTCGATCCGGAGAAGAAGCCCTGGGCGGCCACCGGCTGGAAGCCCGGCGACGATCCCAAGCTCCGCGCCGAGATCAACTCTCTGTTCATCAACACCGAGGAGCTGAGCGAGCACAACGACGTGCTGCAGGCCACCTACCGCGAGATCGAGAAGAACGAAGTGCTGTTCGAGGAGTACAAGGCGGAGGACGCCGAGATCCTCATCACCGCCTTCGGCACCGTGGCGCGTGTCGCCAAATCCGCCATCGACGAGCTCCGAGCCGAGGGCTACAAGGTCGGCCTGTTCCGTCCCATCACCGTGTGGCCGTACCCGTACAAGCAGCTGCGCGCCGCGGCCGACCGTGAGGGCGTCAAGGCCCTGCTGGACGTCGAGTGCAACGAGGGCCAGATGCTCGAGGACGTGAAGCTGGCCATCGAGGGCAGCAAGCCGGTCGACTTCTTCGGCCACTGCGGCAGCCAGATGCCCACCACCCAGGAGATCATTGACAAGGTCCATGCGATGAAGGAGGGAAAGTAAATGTCTGTCGTCTTTGAAAAGACCAATATGCTGACGGATAAGCCCTTCCACTACTGCCCCGGCTGCAACCACGGCATCATCCATCGCCTGGTGGCCGAGTCTCTGGATGAGCTCATCAAGGAAGGCAAGCTCGAGGCCGGCAACCTCATCGGCGTCGCCCCCGTCGGCTGCTCCGTCTTTGCCTATCAGTACTTCAACTGCGATATGTATGAGGCCGCTCACGGCCGCGCTCCCGCCGTTGCCACCGGCATCAAGCGCGCCAAGCCCGACACGCTCGTCTTCACCTATCAGGGCGACGGCGACCTGGCCTCCATCGGCACCGCCGAGGTCGTCCACGCCGCCCACCGCGGCGAGAAGATCGTCACCATCTTCGTCAACAACGCCATTTACGGCATGACCGGCGGCCAGATGGCTCCGACCACGCTGGTCGGCCAGAAGACCACCACCTCGCCCTACGGCCGTGACGAGGCCTGGTGTGGCGCGCCCATCAAGATGAGCGAGATGCTCGCGCAGGTGCCCGGCTCCTACTACATCGAGCGCTGCGCCGTGAACAACAACGCCAACATCATCAAGACCAAGAAGGCCATCAAGAAGGCTTTCGAGTATCAGCTCGAGGGGAAGGGCTACTGCATGATCGAAGTCCTGTCCACCTGCCCGACGAACTGGGGCCTGAGCCCGGTCGAGGCCATGAAGTGGCTGGAAGAGAACATGATCCCCTACTATCCCCTTGGCGTGTATAAAGATAAGGGGGCGGCTGAGAAATGACGAAACAGTTTATTTTCGCAGGCTTCGGCGGTCAGGGCATGCTCCTGATCGGCAAATTCGTGGCCATGGCGTGCATGCTCGAGGGCAAGCACGTGTCCTGGCTCCCGTCCTACGGCCCCGAGATGCGCGGCGGCACCGCCAACTGCACCGTCATCGTCAGCGACGAGCCGGTCGGCTCCCCGATGACCGACAGCGCCGACGTGATCGTGGCGATGAACCTGCCCTCTCTCATCAAGTTCGAGGATAAGGTCAAGCCGGGCGGACTGCTTGTCATCAACAAGTCCCTGATCGACCGCGAGGCCGAGCGCACGGATATCGACGTGGTCTACTGCGACGCCAACAAGATCGCCGAAGAAGTCGGCAACCCGAAGGGCGCAAACGTCGCGATCCTGGGCGCCGTGATGGCCAAGGAGCCCATCGTGGAGTTCGACAAGATGGTCGAGGCCATCCGCATCGAGCTGGGCGAGCGCAAGGCCCGCTTCCTCGAGGGCAACAAGAAGGCGCTCATCGCCGGCATGGAGGCCGCGAAGGCCTGAAACCGACAGCGTCACCGATCCAAAGACAGAGCGGGATATCCGCTCTGTCTTTTTATTATGTTGAGTTTACCGAGGAATATAAAATGGATGATGTAGGGGGCGATGCCTTCATCGCCCCGCATGAACAGGTATATTTTCCGCGGGCCGATGAGGGCATCGGCCCCTACGGCATCGTACCAGCATCTCTGCCAAACTCCCGTTTGACTTGGAGCGCGCCGCCCTGTATAATGATCTTATCAACAAAAAACGGAGCGTGATACCATGGATAAAAATATCTTCAAACGCAACGAACTGCTGGCGCAGACGGTCATCAAGGGCCTGCAGTCCCGCAACATGTCGGGCTATTACGCCGCGGACAGGGAAGAGGCGCTGCGCCTGGCGCTCTCGCTGATCCCGGAGGGCAGCAGCGTCACCATGGGCGGCGGCACGAGCGTGCATGAGATCGGCCTCGTGGACGCGCTGAAGAAGGGCGAGTACAATTTCATTGACCGCGACGCTTTCGAGGACAAGCGCGCCGCCGCGCTCCTGGCCTACGACGCCGACGTGTTCCTCGCCAGCTGCAACGCCATCACGAACGACGGCGTGCTCGTCAACATCGACGGCAACGCCAACCGCGTCTCGGCCATCGCTCACGGCCCGAAGAAGGTGATCATGATCGTCGGCATGAACAAAGTCTGCGGCGACGTGGACGGCGCCCTCAAGCGCGCGCGCAACGTGGCCGCGCCCATCAACGCCCAGCGCTTCGGCCTCTCCACGCCCTGCGCCAAGACCGGCGCCTGCTTCGACTGCAAATCGCCGGACACCATCTGCTGCCAGTTCCTCATCACGCGCGTTTCGCGCCACAAGGACCGGATCCATGTGATCCTGGTCAATGACGACCTCGGCTTCTGAGACGAAAGAGGAACAGGCATGAAGGCGAAAGTCTTTTTTTCCCGCGAGATCACGCCCGAAAAGGTCGTGGAGATGTACCGCGTCCTCGGCGTTGAGCTCAGGGGCAGGGTGGCCGTGAAGGTGCACTCCGGCGAAAAGGGAAACCAGAACTTCCTGCGCCCGGATTTCTTCAAGCCCATGGTGGACGAGGTCAAGGGCACCATCGTCGAATGCAACACGGCCTACGGCGAGGCCTTCGACGGCGTGCGCGATTACACCGAGAGCCACCGCAGGCTGATCGAGTACCACGGCTGGAGCAGGGTCTTCGACGTGGATCTGATGGACGCCGAGGGGCCGGACCTGATCTGGTCGGTCGATAACGGCAAGATCCTGAAGGAGAACCGTCTCGGCAAAAACATTGCCAACTACGACGCCATGCTGGTGCTGGCGCACTTCAAGGGCCACCCGATGGGCGGCTACGGCGGCGCGCTCAAGCAGCTGTCGATTGGCTGCGCCTCCCGCGCGGGCAAGGCGCTGATCCACTCGGGCGGCAAAAGCGATTCCAACATCGAGGCCTGGAAGGTCCACGCCGACCGGAACGCTTTCCCGGAGGCCATGGCGGACGCCGCCTCCACGGTCGTGCGGCACTTCGCCGGGAACATCGCCTTCATCAACGTGATGAAGAACCTCTCGGTGGACTGTGACTGCTGCAGCGTGGCCGAGGACCCCTGCATGAAGGACATCGGCATCCTCTCCTCGCTCGACCCCGTGGCCATCGACCGCGCCTGCCTGGACCTGATCTACGCCTCCGACGACCCCGGGCGCGACCACTTCCTCGAACGCGTGAAGAGCCGCAACGGCGCGCACACCATCGAGGCCGCCGCGGCGCTCGGCTTCGGTACGACGGATTACGAGCTGATCGAGATCTGAACACGGCAGAGAGCCCGGCGCACAGCACAGCCCTCCGGGATACCGTCCCGGAGGGCTGTGATCTTTTCAAATCGAGGAAGAATCCTGTCAAAATATCCCCCCCGGGGGCTTGTGGCAGGTCCTCGGAGGGACTAAGATTGTTTCGATGAAAGAGCATGCTGATCTGATGAAAAACAGAAAAAAGAACGCGGCGGCGATCTGCCTTCTGGCGTTTGCCGTTGTCGTGCTGGCTTTCGTCTGCCTGTTCGTGGGCTCGTCCCGCATGACCGTGGCGGACTGCTTTGCCGCGCTTGCCAAACGGGGCAGCGCAGCGCAGGTGAGGATCATCTGGAACATCCGTATCCCGCGTGTGCTGGCCGCCGTCATCGCCGGGGCGGGACTCTCCGCGGCCGGCCTCGTGATGCAGACCGATCTCAACAACCCCATGGCCTCGCCTTCCACGCTGGGCGTATCCAATGCGGCGGTCTTCGGGGCGAACCTGTCGATCATCGCCTTCGCGGGCGGTTTTCTGTCCACGGGCAACAACCTGAGCAACTACACCGTCGGGGCCAACCCCTATGCCACCTCGCTGATGGCCTTTCTGTTCTCCACGGCCTCGATCCTGCTGATCCTCGGCCTTTGCCGCCTGCGGGCCTTCCAGCCGGGCGTCGTTGTGCTGGCGGGCATCGCCGTCGGCTCGGTCTGGACGGCGGCCACCACGATCCTGCAGTTTTACGCCACGGACGTGGGGCTCTCCGCCGCCGTGGTCTGGACCTTCGGCGACCTGGGGCGCGCGACCTACAAGACCGACCTGATCATGGCGGTCGTGGTCATAACGGGGCTGTCGTTTTTCTCGCTGATGAGCTGGAAGCTCAACGCCCTCCTGAGCGGCGACGCCGCGGCCAAGAGCATGGGCGTGCACGTCGATCTGCTGCGCTTTTCGACGATGCTCTTCGCCTCCGTCATCACGGCGGTCTGCGTATCCTTCCTCGGCGTCATCGGCTTTGTGGGCATCATCTGCCCCCATGTGACCAAGCGCCTGCTGGGGCAGGATCACCGCGTGTCGATCCCGGCCTCCGCTCTGAGCGGGAGCATCCTGCTCCTGCTGGCGGACACGCTCTCCCGCAGCCTCGGCAGCGGCTCGGCGCTCCCGGTCGGCGCGATCACATCCTTCCTCGGCGCGCCCTTCTTCCTTGCGATCATCTTCGGACGGAAGGGGGAGCACGACTGATGCTGACTATAAACGATCTGCATTTCCGCTATGGGAAACGCTCTCCCATCGTGCTCGACGGCGTCGATCTGACCCTGCGTGACGGGGAGATCGGTGTGGTGCTGGGCAAAAACGGCTCCGGCAAGACCACGCTGTTCAAGACCATCCTCGGCATTCAGAAGCCGGAAAGCGGCTCGATCCGCTTCGACGGCGAGGATCTGCTGAAGATGAAGCGGCAGGAGCGGGCGCGGCGCATCGCCTATGTCCCGCAGAGCATCCATTTCGGCGCGCTGAGCGTTTTCGATACGGTCCTGATGGGCCGCGTGTCCTATTTCGGCTTCAAAGCCGGGCGGGAGGACGAGGAAGCCGTCTGGCAGATCCTGCGGGATATGCGGCTGGAGGATTTCGCCGCGCGCAACGTCGAGCAGCTCTCCGGCGGCGAACGGCAGAAGATCGCCATCGCCCGCGCCCTGGCGCAGGAGCCGCGGATGCTGGTCTTCGACGAGCCCACCGGCAACCTGGACATCGCCAACGAGCAGCTGATCGTCGAAGAGGCGAGGCGCGTGGCGCGTGAAAAAAGCATCGGCATCCTGACCTCGCTGCACGATTTCAATCAGGCGCTGGAGCTGGGCGACCGCTTCTTCTTCATGAAGGACGGGAAGGTCCTCCACGCGGGCGGAGCAGAGATCGTCACGGCGGAAGTCATCCGCGAAGTCTTCGACGCGGAGGTCCGCGTCCTGGAGATAGAGGACAAAAAAATCATTATAAACGGAGGATGACAGACATGAAAAGAGCCATTGCGATGATGCTCGCTCTCATCATGCTGCTGGCGCTCTGCGCCTGCGGTCAGACCGCGGCTCCCGCGCCGGCCGAGGAACCCGCGCCCGCTGAGGAGCCCGCTCCGGCCGAGGAACCCGCGCCCGTTGAGGAGCCGGCCCCTGCCGAAGCCCAGGAGACCACGATCACCGACATGATCGGCCGTGAGTTGACGGTCGTTCCGGGCAGCTACAAGCGCGTCGTCTGCATCGGCGCCGGCGCCCTGCGCATGTACAGCTATGTCGGCGACGTCGCCCTGCTCTGCGGCGTTGAGGACATCGACAACACCACGCTCGCCGAGCGGCCCAAGATGTTCGATTCCGTGGCGCGGCCCTATATGCTGGCCTACGGCGAGCTCTTTGCCGCGCTCCCGTCCTGCGGCGTGGGCGGCCCCCAGGCCCAGACAGCCGAGGCGGAAAAGATCCTCGCCTGCGATCCCGACATCGTCATTTCCGAGTATGAGGACGTGGAGAAGGAAGACGCGCTGCAGGAGCAGCTCGGCGTGCCCGTCGTCACGCTCAAGATGGGCCCCGGCGGCGTGTTCGACGAGAGCTTCCTCGGCACCCTGCGTCTGCTGGGCGTGATTTTTGACAACGAGGAGAAGGCCGAGGCGCTGGTGAGCTTCATCGAGGCCGAGCGCGCCGAGATCGAGCGCCGCACCGCCGACATTCCCGAGGAGGAGAAGCCCTCCGTCTATATCTGCGGCCTCGGCAACTGGGGCACGACCAATCACCTGATGGTCGGCACGGAGAAGTATATCGTCTGCCGCGTGGCGAATTTGAAGAACGTCGTCACCGGCCTGGAGGGCGCGGCCATCCAGCCCATTGAAGAGGAGCTGTTCGTCGCCCTCGGCGAGGACATGGATATCATCATCATGGACGCCGCGGCGGTCAAAAACATCAAGCCCCTGTATGCCGAAAAACCCGCCATGTTTGATACCTGCAAGGCCTGGCAGGAGGGCGAGGTCTATCTGGAGATGGCCTACAACGCCTACTACACCAACTGCGAGATCGCGCTGATCAACACCTGGTTCACCGCCAAGACCGTTTACCCCGACCGCTTTGAGGACATCGACATGACCGCGAAGACCAATGAGATCACGCAGGCCTTCTTCGGCATGGACCTGGCCGAGCAGATCGCCGCCGCGCCTTCCAGCTTCGGCGGCTACCAGAAGATCGACACCACGGCCTTCTTCGGATAAGACGATGATCGAAAGAGAGGAAGTCGTCGCGTTCTTTGACCGCCTGGCGCCGGGCTGGGACGCGGAGATGATCCGCAGCGACGAGATCATCAAAGCGATCCTGGACGGGGCCGGCGTATGCGCGGGCAAGGACGTCCTTGATGTGGCGACCGGCACGGGCGTGCTGATCCCGGATTACCTGTCCCGCGGCGTCGCCTCCGTGACGGCCATCGATATCTCGCCGAAGATGGCGGAGATCGCGAAGAAAAAGTTTTCCGGGGAAAAGGTCACGGTCCTCTGCGGCGATGTGGAGGAGACGGATTTCGGGCGGCTCTTCGACTGTGTCGTTGTCTACAACGCGTTTCCGCATTTCCCCAATCCGGAGCGTCTGATCGCGCGCCTCGCCTCGCTGCTGAAGCCGGGCGGCACGCTGACGGTCGCCCACGGCATGAGCCGCGAGAAGATCGACGCGCACCACCACGGCGCGGCGAGCCGCGTCTCAAACGGCCTCATGAGCGCGGAGGAGCTGGCCGCGATCTTTGCCGAACACCTGGGCGTGACGGCCGTGATCTCCGACGATCGGATGTACCAGGTGACCGGACAGAAATAAAACGGCGATAAAGCAAAAGGTCCCGGACAATAGTCCGGGACCTTTTGCTTTGCAGGATCACAGCATGCGCAGGATGTTGTCCATAACGAAGGCCAGATTTTCTTTCGACTGGAAGCGGCTGACGGAGAGATCCTGCGGGAGGCGGTCGATGGTGAAGATGGCCCTCACGCCCGCCTCGCAGGCGGCATCCATGCCGAGCTCCGAGCCGCCGACCACGGCGATCACGTCCTTGCTCTGCTTTTTGGCGCGGCGCGCCACGCTGATGACGACCTTCCCGCGCAGGCAGAGGAAAGAGAAGGCAGGACTCTTTTATTCTTTCCCGTTTCCGGGCATACTCTTTTCACCGGCCGGGCCGGAGAAAAGAGGGACCGACATGACAGAGCAAAACAAACGCCGTCTCAGACTCGCGCTGGCGATCATCTCCGCCGCGGCCGTGCTGATCATCGCGGCGCTGAGCGCCTACCGGATCTGGGAGAGGCCGCCGGAGCGGCAGGAGGAGGCGCAGCCCGCCGAGCTGCGGGAGGAGGCGGAGGAGGCGCTCGCCCCGTCGTCGCCCGCCGAAGCGGAGCGCGCGCCGACCGGCCGCAGCGACGGCGTTTACACGCTGCTGCTGGCGGGGCTCGACCGCGCGAGCAGCAGCACCGATACGATCCTGGTCGGTCGGCTGGACACGGGCAGGCGCCGGCTGGACCTCGTGAGCATCCCGCGCGACACGATCATCAACCGCGACTGGAGCGTGCGCAAGATCAACGCCGCCTACGCCGCCGCGGCCAACGCCGGCGCCGTGCCGCTCGACGGGCTGCGGGAGCAGATCCGCTGTCTGACGGGCTTCACGCCGGACTGCTGCGCCGTCGTCGATCTGGACGTCTTTGAACAGGCGGTCGATCTGGCGGGCGGCGTGGACTACGAGGTGCCCGTCCCGATGCACTACGACGATCCCGCGCAGGGGCTGTCCATCCACCTTGAGCCCGGCCTGCAGCATCTGGACGGGAAGCAGGCCATGGGCCTGGTGCGCTATCGCTCCGGCTACGTCAACGGCGATCTCGACCGCGTGGCCGTGCAGCAGAGCTTCCTGCGCGCGGCCGCGGCGCAGTTCGTGTCCCTCGGCAGCATCCCCAACCTCAGGGCGCTGGCGCTGCTGCTGGCCGAGCACACGGACACGGACCTGTCCGCGGCGAACGTCGCCTTCCTGCTGCGGCAGGCGCTGCTCTGTGGCGACGAGATCCATCTCGCCGTCATGCCGAACACACCCGCCGAGACGCACGGCCTGAGCTATACCTATGTAGAGCTGGAGCCTTGGCTGGACATGCTCAACGAGAGCCTGAACCCCTTCGACCTGCCGATCACGGCGGCCAATCTTGACCTCGTCTACCGTGTGGACGGCCGGGTCTACGCGACCTCCGGCATCCTCCGCGGGGCGGAGTACTACTGGTGAGGCGGAAAAACGGGAGTTCAGCGTGGGAAAGCCTTTGAGCGCGCAGCGCCAAACAAACAAATAAAAAAGGCCTCCGGTTTTCCGGAGGCCTTTGTGCGTCGTTACGCGGGGACCGCGAATTTTTGCTTGACCTGCTGCAGCCGCTGCGGCTGCTCCTGCTCGACGGCGTACCAGCCGCGGCTTTCCATCTGCTTATAAACGGTCTCCTGCATGCAGAGACTGTCGTTGAGCGCGGCGTGGAAGGCCTCGTGCACCGGCGGCGTGGACGATTCGATGCTGCCGTGCAGATAGAGATCGCAGACGCCCTTGGTCGTCAAGAGAAGGTTTTCCATGATATCCTTGTCAGACATGTTTTTTCTCCTTTACACCAGATTGAAAAAGCGGTTGAACAGCTGCTGGTTGCTGTTCATAAGCTGCGTCGCCTGTTCGCGCAGCACGGGGTCCTTCAGCTGGGCGGCCGCCTCGCGGCACTGGGTCGTCAGAAACTGCGTGTGTCCGAGCGCATCCTCGATATAGAGCAGTTCTTTAGGGCTCATGTTCTTCACCTCGTCGTTGTTTTTCCGCGAAAAAAGCGCGGAGCGCGTCTTTCGCACCGAGCTTAGTTTGCGCGTTTTTCGGCGAAATACACCGCCCAAATACTGCCGGACGGCGCGGCGCCGCGGAAGGATTTGGGCATTGTGTAAATTTTTTCACATGGCGGGGAACTTCCTCTTTCTTTTTCCCGGGGAATGGGATATAATATCTCCGCAAAACTGTGTCCGGCCGCTCCGCCCTGCGGACGGAACGGGCCGGTATCCAAAGAATAAAGAGGAGGCTTTTTTATGAAGCAGTATTTTGAGATCGTTGACGTCATGGCGCGCGAGATCCTTGACTCCCGCGGCAACCCCACGGTCGAGGTCGAGGTCACGCTGGACGACGGCACCATCGGCCGCGCGGCCGTGCCCTCCGGCGCTTCCACCGGCATCCATGAGGCCTGCGAGCTGCGTGACGGCGACAAGGGCCGCTACCTCGGCAAGGGCGTGCTGCAGGCGGTCGAGAACGTCAACGGCGAGATCGCCGAGGCGCTGCTCGGTCTGAACGCGCTGGATCAGACCTCTGTCGACAAGATCCTCATTGAGCTCGACGGCACCCCCAACAAGACCCGTCTGGGCGCCAACGCCATCCTGGGCGCTTCCCTGGCCGTAGCCAAGGCCGCAGCCGAGGCCACCGGCAACAGCCTCTATAACTACATCGGCGGCGTCAACGCCAAGACCCTGCCCGTCCCGATGATGAACATCCTCAACGGCGGCGCCCACGCCTCCAACAGCGTGGACATCCAGGAGTTCATGATCATGCCCGTCTCCGCGCCCAGCTTCCGCGAGGCGCTGCGCCGCTGCGCCGAGGTCTTCCATCAGCTGAAGAAGACCCTGAAGGCCAACGGCACGCCCGCCGCCGGCGTCGGCGACGAGGGCGGCTACGCGCCCGACCTGGGCGCCGACGAGGACGCGCTGAAGGTCATCGTCAAGGCCATCGAGGAAGCCGGCTACAAGCCCGGCGAGGACTTCAAGATCGCCATGGACGCGGCCGTGTCCGACTGGTTCAACAAGGAAGACGGCAAGTATCACCTGCCCAAGCGCGGCACCGTGATGACCAGCGACGAGATGATCGACATGTGGGAAGACTTCGTCAACAAGTACCCCATCATCTCCATCGAGGACGGTCTGGGCGAGGACGACTGGGAAGGCTGGGTCCGCATGACCAAGCGTCTGGGCAGCCGCGTGCAGCTCGTCGGCGACGATCTCTTCGTCACCAACGCCGCCCGCGTCAAGCAGGGCATCGAGATGGGCGCCGCCAACGCCGTGCTCATCAAGGTCAACCAGATCGGCACCCTGACCGAGACCCTCGACGCCATCCAGAAGGCCAACCGCGCCGGCTACACCACCATCGTTTCCCACCGCTCCGGCGAGACCGAGGACACTACCCTGGCCGACATCGCCGTGGCCGTCAACGCCGGCCAGATCAAGACCGGCGCTCCCTCCCGCACCGACCGCGTGGCGAAGTACAACCAGCTGCTGCGCATCGAGGAGGAGCTCTTCGACGTGGCGCAGTATCCCGGCATGGACGCTTTCTTCAACATCCGCTGACAAATGAACAGGCAAAACAGGCCCGCGGGAGACCGCGGGCCTGTTTTTTGTGTATAATCCTGCCGTTTGCGGGCAACAATAGCAGCGTATCCAATTCTCGTAAACGGAGGTAAAACCTATGAACAGCAGCAGCTCCGGCAAAAAGCTGGAGGGATTTTTCACGGGCAAGGGCTTCTACATAGTCCTTTTCCTGTGCGCCGCGGTGATCGGCGTGTCCGCCTGGATGATGGCGGCGGGGAACGGGGCTATGTCCGAAGATCCTGTCATGGAAAGCGTCGGCACGGACAGCACGAGGGTCGAGACCATCATCGTCCCCGGCCGCTCCGGGCGGGACCGGGACACGGAGATCGAAGCGGCGCCGCCGCAGATCCGCTCCGAGGGTCTGATCGAGGCCATGGGCCAGGACGAGGCGCCCGCCGTCGCGGAGAGCAGAGCCGTCAGTCAGATCTATATCTGGCCGGTCACGGGCGAACTGGAGCGCGGACACAGCGCCGAAAAGCTCTGTTATGACGTGACCATGCGCGACTGGCGCACGCACCGCGGCGTGGATATCGCCGCCCCTCTCGGCGAGACGGTCTACGCCGCGCACGCCGGCGTGGTGCAGAGCATCGTGCAGGACGATCTGTACGGCACGGTGCTGACTGTGGAGCACGGCGACGGCGTTCGCACGGTCTACGCCAATCTGGCCGCGCAGCCCGCGGTCAACGTGGGCGACTGGGTGGAAGCCGGCTCCATCATCGGTTCGGTGGGCGATACGGCGCTCTGTGAGATCGGGCAGGGCACGCACCTGCACTTTGCCGTCGAGGTCGACGGGATCGCCGCGGACCCCTTGGCGTATCTGCCCGGCTGAGGCCCCAAAACAGGAAAAAAGATGTTGACAACTGAGCTCTCGTCTGATAGAATCTCTTATGCTGTTCAGGCAGCGCATGGCGGCATAGCTCAGTTGGCTAGAGCATGCGGTTCATACCCGCAGTGTCCCCGGTTCGAATCCAGGTGCCGCTACCATGAAGGCGCAGCGTTCGCGCTGCGCCTTTCTTCGGCCCGTTGGTCAAGTGGTTAAGACACCGCCCTTTCACGGCGGTAACATGGGTTCGAGTCCCGTACGGGTCACCAAAACAGAGCAGCCCGCCTTCCGGCGGGCTGCTCTGTTTTGCATTTCTTTCGCGGGACTCGAACCCGAGGGCGCTTGGCAAGGCGCCGGGGGCGCCTTGCAACCCGAGGCGGCCTGCGCCGCAGCGCAGGTCGAGTCCCGTACGGGTCACCAAAAAAGACGACTCCATCGAAGATGGGGTCGTCTTTTTTGATAACTCTCGTCTCTCGCGGGACTCGAAGGGAGCGGTGTGAGAAAACGTGCCGGGGGCACGTTTTCCCCGCGACCCGGCCCGCCCGCAGGCGGGGAGTCCCGTACGGGTTGACCCGCTTCGCTCAAACGCAAAAAACCGGCTCCGTTTTACAACGAAGCCGGCGCTGTTTTCATATGTTTCTCAGCGGAAGCAGGACAGATCGAAGATCGGCGCGGGATAGAATTTCCGAGTGCCGACATCAAGGATAATCTTCGTGCCGCCGTTGCGGACGCCGACCGCGTCATACTTGCCCCAGACGTTGTCCTTGATGTAACTGTTGCAGTGCGCCTGAATGGGCAGAATAATACCGCTTCTCTCACGGTTGAGCCCAAGGATCGAATGGACCGGAGCCGTGAAGGTGTTGATGGAGAAATAGGGGACGGGATCGGCCCAGTCGCCGAGACGCTGGATCTTGCCCTCCCGGAAGCCCTGAGAGAGCAGCGGCGCGCCAAATCCGACGGTGTTGAGTACCTGATACTCTTTCTTGACGGTCGGGTTGGCGGCGACTTGCTGAGCGACCATGCCGCCGAGACTGGTGCCGGCCAGAACGAGCTTCGAGCCGCGTTTGATATTCGCGCGGATGACCTTCACCGCATTGTAATAATATGGATTGTTCAGATTAAAACCGGAAAGCAGATCCGCAATAACGTCCGTAGACTGGTTCATGACCAGCTCTGTTCCGGAGAAGGTGACAAGATAGATGTTCTGGGATTTGCCGGATCTGGAGACCATCCTGCCATGCGTGATGCTGATCGGTCCGGGTTGACCTTTGTTTTTACCCATCTTGACCAGCCTGGCCAGCTCCGAGGACTTCGTGATCGTCTGCGTGTTTCCGGCATAGGCGGCGATGCCGCTCATCAGCATAGCAGCGATCATAGCGACAGCCAGCAGCCTGAGTGCAAGTTTGACAAGTTTGCTTTTCATGTTGCCCCTCCCGTTATTTCGGCGTCTCTGTCAATTGCGGACGATTCGCACGGAACGATCAAAACTGCAAAATTCTGAACGATAATACTACTATAGCATACGGCGAGCGGCTTGAAAAGGGCCGTCGCCTTTTTCCGCTTTTGATGGAGAGAAAAAAGCAAGCTCTGTTTTTGTGAAATAATACCAAGCGGCAGGCAAAGGCTTTTTTCCGTTCATCGATAGGCCAGCAGGGTCAGAACTACATAGAAAACGACCATGCCGCCGAAGATCAGCCCCTGCTTGAGCTTGTGCTCGGTCAAGAGGCCCACGAACTCCCGCACCGCCGCGTTCGGCCAGAAATACCATCTGGTCTTCGCGCCCATGCCGACGGCCCGCATTTTGACGCGCCGGGCGTAGAGGCCGCCGCGGAACACATGATAATTGGTCGTGGAAAAGGCGATCTTTCCCTGTGGATTTACTTCCCGGATCTTCGCCTTTGAGAATTTCATGTTTTCAAAGGTGCTCGAGGAACGGTCCTCCTCGAGGATGCGTTCCTCCGGCACGCCCTGCTCCAACAGATAGCGCTTCATGGAGGCGCTCTCGGAGATCGGCTCGTCCGGGCCCTGGCCGCCGGAGGTGACGAAGATCAGATCCTTCCCGGTCTGCGCCTTCTGCTTTTCGGCAAAGCGGAGAGCCCGGTCGATCCGCCCGCGCAGCAGGGGAGAGGGGGTCCCGTCCCTGCGGATCCCGCAGCCGAGGATGATGAGGAAGTCCTTGTCCGGCTCCGGCTCATAGCGGACGACGATCGCGTCGGCCACCATGATGCCGAGCAGCATGCACTCAAAATAGAGATAGACCGCGGCGAAGAGGTTGGCGAACAGATCGTGGATCATGACCTCCCGCTGGCTGCCGGACACGGCGAAATCGAAAAAGAACAGAAAGAGCTCGCCGCCGACCAGCAGAAAGGACAGGATAATGCCCAGCATATTGACCGTGCGGAAGCCCTCATGCCGGATCAGCGAGATGTTGGATACGCAGAGCGCGGCAGAGAAGACCAGGATGAACGGGAAGGTCAGCAGCATATAGATTTTCGCCGAGCCGAGAAGAAGGTGCAGTACCGCGCTGGCCGCATAGAGCTCCGGCTGCCGGACCATCAGCACGGTGAGACGGATCAGCAGGATCAGGACCGCGACAAGAAAGAGCGCGATCCCCATGTAGAAGATCGTGTTGTAGGAATAGGGATTGTAGCGGAGCTGCCCGAAATAGGCACGGATCAGCAGGATCACGACGAGCACCAGATACAGGCCGAGGCTCAGGCTGATCGCAAATGCGTGCTGCTCGGCGCCGAGCAGCAGAAAGACCGCAAGGACCGCCGCGAGAACGCCGGTCAAGGCGGCGACGTTCCACAGCGTCGGCTTTTTGTCCCTCGTGTCAAATCGTATCACGGCTGCTTTTTCTCCACTTCGTTCAAAAATCGTTTCAGTCCCTCCGGCCACTTCTCCGCGGACTGCAGGCCGGTATCTCCGAGAGAGATCAGCTTGTTTTTTCCGTGGTAGTCGCTGCCGGCCGTCACATAGAGCCCGTAACGCTCCGCGAGAGACAGCTGCTCCAGCCGGAGCCGGGGCGTAAAGCCCGAGTAGAAAGCCTCGATGCCCTGCAGCCCGAACTCCATGAGTCGGCGCAGGCGCTGCTCCATGTCCGCGCCGAGGATGAGATCGTCGCCGTCTCCGTAGCTGGGATGGGCCAGCACCGGGATGCCGCTGCCTCCGAGGATGGCCCGGATGGCCTCTTCCGGCCGGACGTACTCGTCACGGAAGGAGATGCGGTCGATGAAGCCCTTGATGGCCTGCTCCTTCGTCTCCGCGTATCCGTAGCGTACCATCAGGTTCCCGATATGGGGCTTGCCGGGGTTGTCCAGGGCGAACAGCTGCCGCAGCTCCTCCTCCGGGAAGCTGAAGCCGAATTCCGACTTCAGAAAGTCCAGTCGGGCCAGCACCTTGCTCATGCGCAGGCGGTGCCCGGTCTCCACGAGCGCCCGCATCGGGGCCGAGTCCGGATCGAAGCCGTAGCCGAGGATGTGATATTTCCCCTCCTCATCCCGGCAGGAGAATTCCGCGCCGGTCAGGAAGGCCGGATCGCCCTCCGTCAGGAGCGGAGGGATGATCCGGCCGGCCTTTATCGCGTCGTGGTCTGTAATCGAGAAGCAGGTCAGTCCCGCCTCCCGCACGCGCGCTAGGAGCTCCTCCGGCGAGTCGGTGCCGTCGGAGACGGTGCTGTGCATATGCAGATCGATGATTTCGCTCATGCGCGTTCCTGTTCCAGATAAACGGGGGTTTATCTTAAAGATTCTTTTTCAGCGTCAGGATATTCTTGCCGTCCTTGTACTCGTAGGCCACGTCGTCCATGATCTGCTTCGTCATAAAGATCCCCAGCCCGCCGATCTCACGCTCGTCGGCGGAGAGCGTCACGTCCGGGTCCTCCCTCGCCAGCGGATCGTAGGGGACGCCATGGTCCACGAAGGTGATCGTCACGGATACCGGCTCTTTGGAGACCTCCACGCGCACCGTGGCCTTTCCCTTTTCGGGGGCGTAGGCGTAGCTGGCGATGTTGACGAAGATCTCCTCCACCGCCACGCTGATGCGCAGCAGCGCCTTCGGGGAACAGTCGGCCGCCTCCAGGCGCTCCTCGACGAAGGCCTGCACGTCCTCCAGGTTGTCCCTGACGGCCTCGATCTCCAGCTCGTCGAGGCTGAAGAGCAGCGTGTCCGTCCGGTCGAGCAGCTTCAGCAGATGCTCCGTCCAGAGGGCGATCTCCGCCCGCCCGGCCTCGCTTTCAAGCCCCTTGCGGCGGATGGAACGGCGGATCATGCGGGTATAGCCGATGATGCGCGCCTTGTCCTCCACCTCCCGGATCTTGGCCTCGCAGTTCGTCTCCAGATAGGCCGCGAGGGACTTGTGCCAGAAAGCGGCGCCGGTCGCGGCATCAAAGCCCTGAAACTTCATGATGATCTCGGGGTTCCATTCCGAGTACCCGATAAAGGAGTTGTACATACTTGCCAGCTCGAAGATCGGATGGCCGACGGCCAGCGTGTCCATGTCGATGAGCAGGACCTCGTTGCCCTGCAGTTCAAGGTTTTTGGTGTGATAATCGCCGTGGATCATGTGGTCGTCGTGGGGGACGGCCTCCACCAGCGCCAGCAGCTTGCGCCCGGCCTCCTCAGGGAGATGATCCTGCATGAAGCGCGCCCAGGAGAGAGCGGTCTCCCGCATGTCGGGCAGCTTCCCGGCGGGCACCAATGTGCTGTGGATCTTCTTCAGCATGTCCACGTATTCCTTGACGCACCAGTCCAGCTTCTCGGGCTCCTTTGCCAGGATCTTGGAGAAGGAGCGGGCGTTGAGCAGCTCGAACACCGAGCCGTAGCTGTCGCCCACCTTGACTACGTCATAGGAGATGGCTGTGGGGATGCCGAGGATCAGAGCCAGCTTTGCTACCTCGCGCTCATGCCGGATGTCGGCCAGCGCGTCGGCATTGTTGTAGACCTTGACCACGTTGTCCTGGTCGATGCGGTAGAGCGTGCCGTTGGCGCCGCGCCCGATCTCCTCGCAGCCCTCGATGGAAACGACGCGATAGGCTTTTTCCACCGGCATCATCTCGGTAAAGCCGGTCATATCCAGGATCTCGTAGATCTCGGAATTGACGTTGACGATCCGCAAGTCCGGGCAGCTCTTTTTGAGGCGCAGGATGATGCGCAGCCCCGCGCTGGAGATGTAGTCCAGCGCCGCCGCATCCAGCACGACGGCTTCGCCGCCGTCGGGCAGCTGCGCCAGGATCGCTTTTTCCGCCTCCGCGGCGTTGTTGGAGTCGATCCGCCCCTTCAGTTCAATGGTCATCACCGAGACCCCCTTCTTTATTCGATGGTCAGGATCTCCGAAAAGCCGGTGACCTCGAAGATCTCCAGAATGGTCTCGCCGACGTGGACCAGCTTCATGCTGCCCTGCTTTGCCATGAGCTTCTGAGTCGAGAGCAGCACGCGCAGACCGGCCGAGGAGATGTAGTCCAGCTTCTCAAAATTCAGCGTCAGCTCCTTCACGCCGTCCAGCGACGCGCGCAGCGCTTTTTCCAGATCGGGCGCGGTGACGGTGTCCAGCCGGCCGTCCAGGGAAAAGACGGCTTTTCCGTTTTCAGTGGTCTTGTTGATGTTCAGCATGGAAGCTCCTCCTTGTGCCGACCTTGTACGGGGTCGATTTTACCCTGCCGCAAAACATACAGAATATAATTATTCTACCATAGCGTATGCGCGCTATCAAGCGGGGGCATAAAAAAACAGCCGCCCTTGTCAAAAAAACAGGAACGCACACTGTCCGATTGACGGTGTGCGTTCCCGCGGGAGAAACGATCAGATCTCGATCTTCGCGCCCATGAGTTTCGCGAATTCCTTCACGATGGCCGTATCGGCGGGCCATGCGGGGGCAGTGACCAGATTGCGGTCCACGACGGCGTCGGTCACGGGGACCTCGACGTAGGTGCCGCCGGCGAGCGTCACATCGGGGCCGACCGCGGGGTAGGCCGTGGCCTTGTAGCCGGCCAGCACGCCGGCCGCGGCCAGGACCTGCGGCCCGTGGCAGATCGCGGCGACGGGCTTCTTGGCCGCGAAAAACTCGCGGACGATCTCACGTACGCGCGGGTTGAGACGGATGTACTCCGGCGCGCGGCCGCCCGTGATGAACAGGCCCTCGTAGTCCTCGACCTTCACGGCGTCGAAGTCCGCCGTCAGCGCGAAATTGTGGCCGCGCAGCTCCGTGTAGGTCTGCTCGCCCAGGAAGTCATGGACGGCGGTGGCCACCGTCTCGCCCGCTTTCTTGTCGGGGCAGACGGCATCGACCTGATAGCCCAGCACGCCGAGCGCCTGGAAGGGTACCATGGTCTCGTAATCCTCGGTGAAGTCGCCGCAGAGCAGAAGAACTTTCTTTGCCATTGTTTTTTCCTCCTTGTTATGGTTTGTCCGGGTGGATCTGCTTTCATTATACCAAGCGCCGATGAAAAACACAAGAAGCGCCGGGCGATTTCGGCTTTCGCCATATCGCGGAAGACGTGAAAAAAACTGCTTGCATTGGCCGGAGGAATGTGCTATCATATAAAAGCTTTCGGAGGGCTAGCTCAGCTGGTTAGAGCGTCCGCCACACACGCGGAAGGTCAACGGTTCGAGTCCGCTGCTCTCCACCAAACAGAAACGCCGCCCATCGGGCGGCGTTTCTGTTTGGTGAAGTCCCTCGTGCGGGCTCGAAGGGAGCGGGAGTGAATGAGGCGCCGGGGGCGCCTCAGAGCCGCGACCCGGCCCGCCCGCAGGCGGGCGAGTCCGCTGCTCTCCACCACGTCGTCGCAAGCTGCACATCGCTTGCGACGATTTTATATGCTTCGCAGAAAAAACGCCACGCGCGCGTTCCGCTGCTCTATGATACGACGGCCCTCCTCACACGTGTGGAGGGCCTTCGTCATTCTACATCAATCGTCGTAATCGTCTCCGGCCTCGCGGTCACGGCGGCGGAGGATGATGTAGACCACGACGGACGCGGCTGCGCCCAGGAGCAGCAGGACGGCGGCTACGATCAGCGCGGCGCTGCCGCTGCGGCGGGCGGGCGGCTCCTCCGGCGTGGGCGTGGCGGCGGGCACGGCCGGTTCGGCGGGCGGCTCCTCCGGCGTGGGCTCGACGCTCGGCTCCGGCTCAGAGGCCGGTTCGACGCTGGGCTCCGGGGCCGGTTCGGGGGCGCGGAAGGTCACGCCGGCGGCGGCGGAGCTGACCGAGCTGCTGCTGCGGTCACCGCTGACGGCCCAGACGGTCACATAGTAATAGGTCGTCCCGCTGATCTCGGCGGGAGAGTAGCTGGAGCCGGACGCGCCGACGATCGCCTGACCGCCGGTGTTGCGGTTGTTGGAGGACTTGTACCACTGATAGCGCACCTCGCCCTCGGGAGCGCCGGCCGTGACGTACAGCGTGACGGGCGTGCCGGACTCGACCTCCGTGGCCTTGGGCTGACCGGTGATCGTGGGCGCGCTCAACTCGGCGCGGTTGACGGTGAGAGTCGCCTTCTTGCTGTACAGGGGGCCGCCCTCGCCGTTGAACATGGCCTGCACCTGCCAGCCGCTGATGGAGAGCGGGAGGTTGCTGAGCACCAGCGTGTCGGTGCCGAGGCCGGATACCTGCAGCCCGGGGAAGTGGCTGGGCGCGTCGGAGCAGCGGTAGGTCGTTTTGCCGTCGCCGCTGATGAGCAGCCAGATGATCTCCGTGGCGCCGTTGGCGTGGGCGATGAAGGTGGCCGAGCCGCCCTCGACCTTGGTCTCACCGGTGGGGTCCTTGGTGATCTCCAGCTTCGGGGGGACGGTCTCCTCCACGAGGATCTCCTGCGGAGGCGTCGTCTCGGGCGCGATCGGGACTTCCGGCGACGGAGACGGCGACGGAGACGGCGCGGCGGGCGCCGCGACGTGGAAGTTCAGCGTGGTGTTGTAGGGGTCGCCGTCGGCGTGCGTGACGCTGACCGACATGCTGAAATCGCCGGCCTCCGTGGGCGTTCCGCCGATGTATGCGCCGGTCTTTTCCGCATTGACGTATATGATGAGACCGGGGCAGGAGCCGCTGACGATGCTGACGCCGGTGATCTGGCCCGGATCGGTCCGCTGCTCGATGCAGTAGTCGCAGCTGACGCCGACGGTAAGATTATAATCCGCGGCGAAAGCGACGCCGGGCAGAGCCGTCAGCAGCAGAGCGGCCATCAGCAGGGACAGTAAAAGCCTTGCTTTCTTTTTCATAACAGGTTCCTCACTTTCTTTTCGGCGGACATACGCGCCGAATGGACAGGCGCGGGCAGACAGGAGCCTGTCCGCCTGCGTCTGTATCATAACAGCTTTTTGCGGCTTTTGCCAGTCCAAAAAGCCCTGTAAAATCTGATTTTTTCTTAAGAAACCCCGGTTTTCCGCGTTTTTCGAGGTTGAAAAGCCGCAAAAAGGCGGGCTCAGAGTTCGCGCGCGAGGCGGATCGTGCGCCGGTCGCGCTCGCCGCCGTAGAATTTTTCCAGAACGGCGGGGAAGACGGGGCAGTCTGGATCGGCCAGTTCGAAGAGCGTCATGGAGCTCTTTAGCTTCAGGTCGTCGGGATAACCCATGACCGCGGAGGGGTCGGAGGAGGGGAGCTCCAGCAGCGCGCCGGAGATCTCCAGCAGCCGCTCGCGCAGCAGGGGATCGGCCAGGTAAGCCTTGGCCTCCCCCAGATCGGTGATCGCGTAGAACTGCGAGGTGCTGGAAAAGCCCAGCCCCTGGATCTGCGGGAAGATGTACCAGATCCAGTGCGAGCGCTTCCGCCCGGCGCGGATCTCGGCCAGGGCCTCGGCGTAATCGCGGCTTTGCGCGCGATGGAAGCGGGACAGGTCATATGACATTTCGGTTACCTCCTCATTACGATATGATTACAATTTGTTATAATCCGATTTTCGATATTACAATTTGTTTTATTATACCACAGGATCGCGCCGTGCGCAAGGCATGGCGAAAACGACGAAAGGAGCGGGAAAATCTTCTGTATAAAGATATATAATTTGTATTGTTTATTTCTTGACGAAGCGGGAAAAACATGATACGCTTACATTGTCGCAGTGCGCGGAGAAAAGAGGACTCCGCGGTGCAAAAAGCGATAAAAAAACCTGATTAGGAGAATGAAAATGAAAAAGATCCTTGCAATGCTTCTGCTTGTCTGCCTGGTCTTCGCCATGGCCGCCTGCGGTCAGCAGGCCGCCCCGGCCCCGGCCGAGCAGCCCGCCGAGGCTCCGGCCGAGCAGCCCGCCGAAGCCCCTGTCGAGGCCCCCGTTGAGGAGCCCGCCCCCGCCGAGGCCGAGTACAAGCTCGGTATGGGCATCAGCCTGAACATGGACAGCTCCAAGACCGGCAACGCCCAGGTCGACGCCTGCTGCGCCGCCGTTGTGCTGGACGCCGAGGGCAAAATCGTCGCTGCTTTTATCGACGTTGCCCAGAACAAGATGGACGTGACCGACGGTCAGGTCGATACCGAGAAGGCTTTTCTGACGAAGCTCGAGCTCGGCGACGACTACAACATGGTCAAGTTCTCCAGCGCTACCCACGAGTGGTATGAACAGGCCGCTGCGTTCGAGCAGTACGTGATCGGCAAGACTGCCGACGAGGTCGCCGGCATCGAGACCGTTCTGAACGAAGAGGGCCACAACGTCGTGACCGACGAGGCGCTGTATGCCTCCTGCTCCATTTCCGTTTCCGACTTCCAGGAAGCCATCGTCAAGGCCTGCAACGACGAGCAGGGCATGACCTTCACCGCCGACGGTGAGTTCAAGCTCGGCCTGGCCATCATCTCCACGGCTGAAGAGTCCGTCGCCGCCACCGCCGAGGAAGAGGGCGTTGTGAAGATGTACAGCGATTACGCCGCCGTCGTTGTCGACGCCGAGGGCAAGATCCTTGCCGCTCTGACTGACGCCACCCAGCCCCAGATCAAGATCGACGCCGCCGGCGAGATCGGTGACTGCACGTTCAACGGCACCAAGCGCGAACTGAAGGAAGACTACAACATGGTCAAGTTCTCCGCCGCCACCCTCGAGTGGTACGAGCAGGCCTGGAATTTCGTCAACTACGCTGTCGGCAAGACGGCTGACGAGCTCAAGGCCAGCGAGCTGCAGCTCAACGAGGAAGGCCATATGGTCTTTGTCGACGAGGAGCTCTACGCCAGCGTTTCCATCAGCGTCGACGGCATCATCGACGTTGTTGTCAAGGCGGTTGACAACGCCCGGTAACAAGCACACAAATCATAGGAGATGACTCATTTGCGGCACATCAGACGGAGCTGTGCGATCGTGCTGCTGCTTTCCCTGCTTTTTTTATGCGCCTGTGCGGCGCGCACGGAAGACAGCGCCGCGGCGACGGCTCAGCCGCAGACGATCGAGCCGAAGGGCAAGGTGTACTATGCCTATTTCGACACCGTCTCCTATGTATACGACTATGCAGGAGATTCGGCAGAACGGTTTGACGACCGTTCTGCCGAAGTTTCGCATATCCTGCAGGAGTATCACCAGCTGTTCGACATTTACCACGAATACAGCGGCATGACCAATCTCTGCACGCTCAACAAGGCTGCGGGCGGCGAGGCGCTGGAGATCGATCCCAGACTGACGGACTTTCTGCTCTATGCCAAAGACATGTATGAGCGGACAGACGGCGAGATGAACGTCATGCTCGGCGCGGTGCTGCGCCTGTGGCACGATTGCCGCGAGGAGGCCTCGGCGGACCCGGCCTCGGCTCGCCTCCCCGACGAGGAGGCGCTGCGGGAAGCGGCCCGGCATACGGATATCACGCTGCTGGAGATCGACGCGGAGAAGAACACCGTCCGCATTGCCGACCCCGAGGCGTCCATCGACGTGGGCGCGCTGGGAAAAGGCTATGCCACGGAGCGCGCCGCCGAAGCTTTGGAGCGGGAAGGCGCACTCGGCTATGTGCTGAACATCGGCGGCAACATCCGCTGCATCGGCGACCGGCCGGACGGCAGCGGTTGGGTCACGGCGATCCGAAACCCAGACAGAGCCGCGGAGGATTACGCCTGCAGGCTCCGCATCCGCAACACGGCCTGTGTGACCTCCGGCGTCTATGAGCGCTTTTTTACAGTTGACGGCCGGCGTTACCACCACATCGTCGACAAAGACACCCTGTATCCCGCGGCGTTCTACGAGTCACTTACCGTCGTGACGAAGGACAGCGGCCTGGCCGACGTGCTGTCGACCGCGCTGTTCTGTCTGCCGTGGGAGGAGAGCCACGCGCTCGCCGCGTCGTTCGAGGACGTTGAGGTCCTGTGGCTGTTTCCGGACGGAGAACAGCGCATGACGGAGGGCTTTTCGACCCTGATCGAAGACGCGGGATAAACAAGAGCAATACGACAAAAGTCGTTACCATGATCCAAGGAGGCGGGAGACTTGAATTTCAGAAAAAATGTCTCGACCCTGAAGTTACCCCACTATAAGAGCACGGCCTCGATCGAGCCCGTGCGCATTCCGATCCCCCAAGAGGTCCTGCTGCCGATGTCGCCGATGAACAAGCACGGCGCGACGAATGCGGAGCCGGTCGTCCAGGCCGGGGACCATGTTTATGTCGGCCAGATGGTCGGCCGGGAGAAGGATCGCGGCAGCGCGCATGTCCATGCTTCGGTATCCGGTACCGTCAAAGCAGTAGAGGAGTACCGCATGAACGGAGCCAGGGCGCTCGCCGTCCGCATCGAGAGCGACGGGAAACAGGAGCCCAGTCCGGACCTCAGGATCCCGCAGCCGACGAACCTGGACGAATTCCTCCAATGCGTGCGCGACAGCGGTGTCGTCGGCCTTGGCGGCGCGGCCTATCCCGTATGGGCCAAGCTCTCCGCCGCGCAGAAGAGCCATATCCAGACCGTTCTGATCAACGGCGCGGAATGTGAGCCCTTCATCACCAGCGATCACCGCGCCATGCTGGAGCACGGCGATCTGATCGAGAAGGGCATCGAGCTGCTCAAGCAGTTTCTGGGCAGCGAGGAGTTCATCATCGGCATCGAAAAGAACAAGCCCGACGCCATTGCTGCGCTGAAACAGCGCTTTGTCAATGATCCGGCCGTCAAGGTCATGGAGCTTGGCAGCGTCTATCCCCAGGGCGCCAAGCAGGTGCTGCTCTACAACGCCACCGGCAAGGTGGTGGAGAAGGGCCAGCGTCTGGCGAGCCTCGGCGTCATCATCATCAACGTGTCTTCGCTCATCAAGATGGCCGAGTACTTTGTGACCGGCATGCCCATGGTGGAGCGCATCATCACGGTCGACGGCTCTGCCGTCAAGGAGCCGAAGAACCTGATCGTGCCCATCGGCATCTCGGTGAAGGATCTGCTTCCGTACTGCGGCGGCCTGAAAGAAGAGCCGGGCAAGATCCTGTTCGGCGGCGCGATGATGGGCAAGACCCAGGAGTCGCTGGACGCCGTCATCCTGAAGGCGACCAACGCCGTCGTCATCATGGACCGCAAGGACGCGAAGGCGACGGAGCCTTCGCCGTGCATCCACTGCGGCCGCTGCGTGGCGATTTGTCCCCTGAGCCTGAATCCGACGGCCTTCGACCGCGCAATGCAGCTCGAAGACGACGAACAGCGCGCTGCGTTGCTCACGGACGCACAGGTCAAGGTCTGCATGGAGTGCGGCTGCTGCAGCTATGTCTGCCCGTCCCACCGGCCTTTGGCGGCGACCAATTCCGCGGCTCTCTCCTTCATGAGGAGCTGGGAGCGCGCGAAGAAAGAAGGGGGGAAGTAAGCCATGGATAGACCGATCATGTCTGCCGGCCCGCATATCCACAGCGGCGCCAGCGGCAGAAGGATCATGCTCGACGTGATCCTCGCGCTTCTTCCCGCCGCCGTGGCCGGCGTCGTCCTCTTCGGACTGCAGGCCCTCTGGATCATGCTCACCTGCGTGATCTGCTGCGTCGCGTCCGAATTCCTGTTCAATCTCTGCGCGCGCCGGAAGCAGTCCGTCGGAGACCTGAGCGCTGTCGTGACCGGCCTGCTGCTGGCGCTGAACCTCAGCACCAAAGTGCCGCTCTGGCAGTGCGCGGTGGGCTCGGTGTTCGCCATCGTGCTCGTCAAATGCGCCTTCGGCGGCATGGGACATAACTTCGCCAACCCCGCGATCACGGCGCGTGTGTTCATGTTGATGGCCTTCACCTCCACGGTGGCCGGCGGTGCGATCCCCGCCGCGGTAGACGCGGTTAGCTCCGCCACCCCGCTGGATCTCATCGGCGTCGAGGGCGCCGGGCTTCCGACCATCGGACAGATGTTCCTCGGACTGCGCGGCGGCGCCATAGGCGAGACCTGCATCCTTGCGCTGCTGGTCGGCTTTGCCTATCTGCTCCTGCGCCGCGTGATCCATTGGCAGACCCCGGTGATCTTCATCGGCACCGTCTTCGTCTGCTATCTCATCGCGACCGGCAGCTTCAGCACCGCTCTCTACGAGGTGCTCGCGGGCGGCCTGGTGCTTGGCGCGGTCTTCATGGCCACCGACTACACCACCACGCCCATCACGGCGGAAGGGCGGATGCTCTTCGCGCTTGGCTGCGGCCTCATCACCTTTGTGATCCGCCGCTTCTGCGTTCTGCCCGAGGGCGTGTCCTACTCCATCCTCTGTATGAACATCCTCGCCCCCTGGCTCGAGAGATGGACGCGGAGAAAGCCGCTGGGAGGTGTCTGATATGAAACAGAAACCTGTTTTGCGCACGGCGCTCTGCCTCGTGCTCCTGCTCGCGCTGATGGCTGCGGGCGTCTACGGGGTCAACGGCTTCACCGCTCCGATCGTGGCGGAGAACGAACGTCTGGCCGCCGAAGCCGCAGCTGAGGCCGAGAAGGCCCTGCTCGGCGATTCCGTGCTGCTGTACGACCGCAGCGATCCCGCTGCCTCCGCACTCACGGTGACGGCCGAAAGCGTGCAGTCCGTATATCGGGACGAGACCAAACAGACCTATCTCCTGCGTCTTGCCACCTTTGAAGGCTACACCAAGGATATTCCGATCGAGCTTGCCCTTGTCATCGACTTTGAGGGCAGGATCGTCTCGCTCGATATCGAGTCCAGCGGTGAGACCAAGGAACTGGATCCGGGCTTCCTGCCTGCCTTCGCCGGACAGGACAGTACGCTCTCGGGCGTCAACCTGGTCGCCGGTGTGACCTTCTCCTCCGCAGCCATCAAGAACGCCGTCAACGACGGCTTCAACACACTGATCGACAACGGCCTCTTCGCCGCGGCCGAGAAGGATGACGCCCAGCTGCTCAATGAGCTGATCTCGCAGGTATATCCCGGCATCGTCAACAAGGCCGGCGCCGTGCAGGGCGAGGAGCTCGAAGGCAGCGGCAGCGTGACGGGCGGCTATCAGGCAGCCAACGGCAGCGGTTTTGCCTGGTTCGTCAGCGCGGACGGGAACTACCTCGCCGTCTGCACCGCTATCGGCGGCGTGAAGCTCTACAACACGGCCGGCGATGACGTGACAGACGCCGTCGATGCGGCTCTGCTCGACGAGATCGCCGCGCTGTCCGCGGCCAAGGCCGAGGACCTCTCCGCCAAGCAGACCAAGGCCCTGGGCCGTATGGTCGGAGAGGAAACGGAGCTTGTCCCCGTGGAGATCCCCGGTCTGTGCAGCAGCATCACCGGCGTCTACAAGGCCGAGACGGCCGAGGGCATACGCTATGGCTTTGCCGCACGGCCTTACGGCTATTCCAACGAGGTCATGGAGCTCTACTACGTGCTGGATGAAAACGGCGCGATCGTCTCCTGGCGGGTGGCTGAGCTGATCCTCCATTCCGAGTATTTCAACAGCTACACGCTGGATGAGCCGAGCTACAAGGAAGGCTTTATCGGCCTGACGGGCGAGAGCTACAGCGGCGAGCAGGCCCTGATCGCCGGTGCGACCATGAGCACCGAGGCGGTCGACGCCGCAACGAGAGACGTCTTCGAAGCCTTCGCACTTCTGGCGGAAATGGGGGAATGAACCGATGAAACAAGAAAAGTTGCTGTTCCTTAACCCTGTGACGCTTTTGTTCCTGGGCGCCGCTCCCGCGCTTGGCGCCAGCACGGACGTCCGCGCCGCACTGGGCATGAGCGCAGCTGTGCTGGGCGTGCTGCTCTGCTCCGCGCTGGTGCTGGGTCTGCTGCGCAAGCTGATCCCGGAGGACGCGCGGCTTCCGGCGGCACTCCTGGTCGTGGCGGGCTTTGCCTCCATGGCGCAGCTCCTGCTGCAGGCTTTCCTGCCCTCCGCCTTTGCGATGCTCGGCTTCTACGCCGCGGTCCTCGCGGTGGATCTGCTGCTCTTCGGCTCCGCCGAGAACAGTATGGAGCAAGGGCTCGGCAGGGGATTGCTCAACGCGCTGCTGAGCGGGCTGTGCTTCACGGTCTTCGTGCTGATCCTCGCGGCTCTGCGCGAGCTCTTCGGCGCCGCAAGCTTCGCCGGATCTCCCGTCGAGGCGCTCAAGGACTATAAGATCCCCCTGCTGACGCAGGCCTCCGGCGGGCTGATTGTCTTCGCCGTCCTGCTGGCCGTCGTCAACAGACTGTTCCCAGTACAGTCCGGCATGGGCGCGCTGACCCGCGCGGCCGCCGGCCTTGCGCCGGAAGATAAGGAGGCGTGAGCATGAAAGAAACGATCCTTCTCATCCTGGGCTTCGTCCTTGTCAACAATTACGCGCTGACGGCTTATCTCGGCCTGACGCCCCTGCTCGGCTTCTCGCGTCAGAGGGACAAGATCCTGGCCCTCGGGCTCTCCGTCACGGGCGTCACGCTGCTGCTCTCCGCGCTGCTCTGGCTGCTGCGCGCTCTGCTCCCGGCCTACTGGCAGCTCCTGGCCGCCGCCGTTCTGGTACTGGCGCTGGTCTATCTGCTCCAGCTACTGCTCGGGAAGAAGCTCGGCCTCTGGTTCCCGGTCATCGCGCTCAACAGCGCGGTGTTTGCCCTGGCGCTGAACGTCGCCGCGGCGGAAGAGCTCCTCACGGTGATCCTGAGCGCGCTGGGGGTCGGCCTTGGCTTCCTGCTCGCGCTCTTCCTGCTCTCCGGCGTACAGGATAGGATCGAAGAGCAGCATCTGCCCAAGGCCTTCCGCGGCTTCCCGATCCAGATCCTCGCCGCGGCGATCGTCGCGCTGGCGCTCACCGCCTTCAACTTCCAATGAAGCAGGCGTCCGCGGGCAAAACGCTCCGCGCGGATCTGATCGTCATCGTCGGCCTGCTGCTGCTTGCGGCCGTCCTCTGGCTCGTGCTCAGCATCGGGCGCGAAGAGGGGGGCGTGGCCGTCGTGCGCGTGGACGGGGTCGAGACCGAGCGCCATTTGCTTTCGGTCGACGGCGTATTCCCGCTCAACGGCGGCAGCAACATCCTCGTCATCGAGGACGGGCAGGCCTGGCTGTCGGAGGCGAACTGCCCGGATCTGCTCTGCGTGAAGCAGGGGAAGATCCACTACACCGGCCAGGTCATCACCTGTCTGCCGAACCGGCTGACGGTGACGGTCGAGAGCGGGGAGTCCAACGGCGTCGATTTCACGGTAGGGTAGGCGAGACAGGATGAAAACCAAACGGATCACGGTCATGGCCATGTGCGTCGCGCTGGCGATGATCCTGTCCTATGTCGAGAGTCAGATCCCCTCGCCGGGCATCCCGGGGGTGAAACTGGGCCTGGCGAACATCGCAGTGATCTTCGTGCTCTACAAGCTGGGCTGGAAGGAGGCCGTCGGCGTCTCGCTGCTGCGTGTGGCGCTTGTGTCGCTGCTGTTCGGCCATGTGGCGAGCCTGCTGTACAGCGCGGCCGGCGCGGTGCTGAGCTTGGTCGGCATGATCGTACTCAAGCGCTGGGATAAGCTCAGCTGCGTTGCGGTCAGCGTGATCGGCGGCGTGCTGCACAATGTGGGCCAGATCCTGATGGCCTGGGCGCTCATGGGACCCAATGTCGTCTACTACCTGCCGGTGCTGATCCTCAGCGGCACGGTCGCAGGCATCGCGATCGGCGCGGTCTCCGCGCTCCTCGTGCATCGGGTGGACCTGAAGGTCTGAGAGAATCGAAAAGGACAGGCGGCCGCCGTTCCACGGAACGGCGGCCGCTATATTATATAGTGTTAGGTCGGCGCCCCGCTGTCATCCTGAGCGGAGCGAAGCGGAGTCAAACGATCTTGGCCGCTCGCGGGCCGCCGTGGGCGTCGGTCCCTACTATTATAATTACGCGCGCGCGAGGGAGCGCATCAGGCTGCTGCACCTTGTTCCGGTCGTACATGGCACGCCTCATTTCCTCTGTTCTTTTGACGCTTTTATTGACGCTGCCCGTGTTATGATGCAGTTGGCAGAATCGGAAAGACTGGAAAAAGCTCCAAAAACTTATAGTATTTTGACGATCTTTTTTCCTTGTATTCAGATCCATTTTGTGCTTTAATAGACAAGGATATTTATGCTTGGCCGTAGTGCACCCTTTTTCGTTTACATAAGTAAAATGAGGGCCTCGGCGAGCTGGCGGAAGCGGTATTCCGAGAACGTCCGGCGTCTCAGACGGGCGGGAGAGGAAGCGCGCGGCGAATCGACCCGGCGTCTCAGACGGGGCGGAAGCGGCGGCTGCGGACGACAATGGCAGGCGGCCGCGGAGCCGCGAACAACACAGTACACGGACGGCGGCACGGGGGATGCGCCCGGCTGCTGAAGAACATACAGACGCATCAAGTTTTAGATCGTGAGGAGTGAAGCCATGAGGAAACGGATACTTTCCCTGTTCCTCTGCCTGATGCTGCTGGTCTCGCTTCTGCCGACGCCCTTCGCGCTGGCGGAACTGGATGAAGCGGCGACGGAAGAGGCGGCGGCCGCGGCAGACGCGGTTGACCCGGGGGGCGGCTCGGAGTCGGAAGACGCCGAGAACGCGGCTCCGGGAGAAAACGCTGCCCCGGGGGAGGAGGAAACTCCCTCGCAGGAGAACGCCCCGGAAGAGGGGCAGCAAGCGGAAGAACCCGAGGACGGCGAGGACGAGGAGCCCGAGGCTCCCGCACCGGAAAACCCCGACGTCCCCGAACAGCCCGAGGAGCCCGAGGCTCCCGCCCCGGCTGACGAGCAGGCGCTCGCCGATGCGCTGGCCGAGGAAGAGGATGACGGAGTCGCCCGCGTGACGCTGCTGGACAACGGCGTCATGTTCTACGGCACGGCAGCGGAGGGCGCGGAGCTGAAGGTCAGCGGCCGTCCCTGGTTCGCGGCGAAGTCCGTCGAGGCGGCGAACGCCGCGGCCTTTGAGGCCGAGCAGGACTTCTTCACGCTGACGGCGAAAGCCACGGTCGCTCTCGAAGGAGCGCAGGCCGAGGGCAAGGTCAAGCTCTTCTTCACGGGCATTACGCTTGGCGAGAAGGACAGCATCGAGATCCTGATGGATCTCGGCGAAGCCCCCGCCCCTGCTGAGGGCGAGGAAGCCGCGCCCGCCGAAGGCGAAGGCGACCCGACGGTCGAGCTTCGCGACGGCAAGCTGGTGAAAGTCTTCTCGGTCGAAAACGGCAACTTGAAGATCACGAAGCAGGGCTGGGCCACGCTGTACGTGGACGCTCTGCCCGCCGCCTTCACGCTGAACGTCACCTTCCCGGTAACGCCAGTGGAGAAGGTCGAGGAGCCGGTCGAAGAACCCGCTGAGGAACTCGAAGAGATCGAGGAGCCCGCTGAAGAGCTCGAAGAGATCGAGCAGCAGCCGACTGAAGAGGTCGAACCTGCTCCCGCGCTGAGCTACCAGGAGCTGAGCAAGTCCTGCGGACGCTACGGCGCGGTCGTCAGCGGCTATATGCCGGAGGGCGCGCGCCTGGTAGTCACCTTCGTGAATCAGAGCGCAGCCGAGCAGGTGCTCGAAGCGGCCAATGTCGCGGGCATCGCCGGTGAGCTGGCGGACTTCGTGGCGCTGGACGTCACGATCGTCGACGGCGCAGGCAAGGTCTGGCAGCCGGAGGAGCTGGGCGTGACCGTGAAGCTGACGGGCTTTGACGTCGGCGGGGCGGACCGCTACGGCATGGTCCACGTGCTGGACGACGCGGCAGCCATTGCGGCCAGCGGCAGCGCGGTCGTGCTGCATGACGAGCTGGTGGCCTCCACCATGACGGCGGCCTCCGCCGCTGCGCAGGAAGCCACGGGCGAGGATGACGCGGTGTACTTTGAGGACGCGCAGGCCGAGGCGGTTGACGAGGGCCTGGAGGCGGACGTGAACAGCCTGTCCACCTTCATCGGCTACACGGTCGACTTCCACAACGGCGACAAGGTCTTCTCCATCGATGGTGAGAGCAGCGTCCTCCTGTCCGAGGTCTTTGCCCAGCTCGGCTACGACTACAACGTGGCGGACGTGGCGAGCGTGAGCTTCTCCGACCCGACGCTGCTCGCGGTCGAGCAAGTCGACGGCGACTGGCTGCTGACTTCTTTGGCGCCTTTCTATACCAGCGAGACCCTGACCATCGTCTTCAACGATGGTACGGAATTCGAGATACTGGTGACGGACTGGATGGAAAACGGCGGCGCGGCGTTTGATGCCGGGCGATTCTATACGACGAGTCAAACTGGAAGCAATCCGATTGGCCTTGGTCAAAATGGCGCTGTATGGCCTGTATTCCTCCTCCCTGGCGTAACGTTGAGCAACAGCTTCCTCCATCTCAACGGCGGCGGAGACAACGGCTGGGCCTCAAGAGTTGGCATTTGGTACAACGGATATGCCTCGATTTCGGGCGAAGATCACAGCGGCGGAAGAATGTCGTGGAGTAGGGGCGGTAAACATTTGCTTGCTGACTACTATCAGAATTTTTCGGTATCTGCAAGCGGCAGTGCCCGCGAAGGCGACTATATAAAAATAACCGTTTCCGGATATCAAAGCTCCAACCATAATAATCATATTACGAGGACGTTCTACTTTGTTGTTGGTTCTCAGCGTTCCGTAAGTTTCAACGACCATAACGGCGGTTCTTATTCTACGCTGTCCTGGTACCATGGTGCGTATGGCAGCGAAGCCTTCGTCGGCGTTGAGAACGTCAACGGATACGACTATTTTGACCAGGACGGTAAAATAACACGGTCGCTTCCGGGAGCGAGCTCCACAAAAACCGGGTATTATCTCGATGGCTGGTACTGGGATGAAGCGCTTACCAACAGGGCCGGTTCCGCTGGAACTTCTGTCACGATTACACCGCAATGGTATTCCGCCACACTCCATGGAAAATGGACGCCGATCAACTATACGATCACCTATGATTCTAATGGCGGCAGCGCGGTAAGCCAGCAGAGCTATACGATCGAGACAGATGTGACGCTAAAAGGCGCGCCTACGCGCAGCGGCTACACCTTTGCCGGGTGGAAGCTCGCGTCTGCGGTGAACAACTGGTCAGCGACCACCTATTCGGCCAGTCAGCACATCGGATCCGGCAAGTATGGCAACCTTACCCTGGTGGCTCAGTGGACGCCGAATAGGTATAACGTAATCTATAACTCCAATCCCCCGAGCGGCACAGCGAGCACTTGGACGCATACCAACGGGCGCACCTACGGCAGCAATTACACCACACGCACCCTGGCACAGACAGGATTCAGTACGCCGACAGGGTACTCCTTTGACGGATGGAACACAGCGGCAAACGGCACAGGAACCAGCTATTCCGCAGGAGTAAGCACCGGCGCCTGGAATAGTTCAACCAGCGTTGTCACGCTGTACGCCAAGTGGACGCCAATCAGCCATACCCTGACCGGTACGATCAACAACGGCGGAACGGTGACGAACGCGAGCCAGACGGTCAACCACGGCGACATCAGCCAGGCGATGGTCTTCACCCCGGCGACAGGCTATAAGATCACCGGCATCAAGATCAACGGTGCGGCGCAGACGGTCACGAACGAGAACAGCTACACCTTCCCGGCGCAGGCCATCACGACGGATACCACCGTCGCAGTCACGACGGCGAAGAAGCAGTTCCAGGTGATTTGCGAAGACCGCGTCGAATCGGCGAGCGGAACACTGCTCGGCACGCAGGCCGCCAAGACCTATAATTACGGCGACACCGCCAAGGGCTCGGACTGGGGCAGCAATGCGGCGAACAACGCCTACTACACCGGGTATCATTACACCGGCTGCTCCGAGGCGACCGTGAACGGCGCGACGACGGTTTACCGCTATTTCGCGCTCAACACCTACACAGTAACCGGCACAATCGACAACGGCGGCACGGTCACGAACGCCAGCCAGACGGTCACCCACGGTCAGCAGAACACGCCCATGGTCTTCACCCCGGCGACGGGCTATAAGATCACCGGCATCACCGTCAACGGTGCGGCGCAGACGGTCACCAGTGAAGACAGCTATACTTTCCCGGCTCAGGCCATCACAGCGGATACCACCGTCGCAGTCACGACCGCGAAGAAGACCTTCCAGGTGATCTGTGAAGACCGCGTCGGATCGGTAAGCGGTGAACTGCTCGGTACGCAGAC
>JAFRLZ010000038.1 GCA_017430985.1 Oscillospiraceae bacterium | reverse complement strand
CTCAAGGCCGTGCTCGAGGAGATCCGCAAAAGCGAGGGGCGCATCCTGCTCTTCGTCGACGAGCTGCACACCATCGTCGGCGCGGGCAAGACCGAGGGCAGCATGGACGCGGGGAACCTCCTCAAGCCGATGCTGGCGCGCGGCGAGCTGCACTGCATCGGCGCGACGACCCTCGACGAGTACCGCAAGTATATCGAGAAGGACGCCGCGCTCGAGCGCCGCTTCCAGCCCGTGCTGGTCGACGAGCCGACGGTGGAGGACACGATCTCTATCCTGCGCGGTTTGAAAGAGCGCTACGAGGTCTACCACGGCGTGCGCATCCACGACAACGCCCTGGTGGCCGCGGCGACGCTCTCGCACCGCTATATCACCGACCGCATCCAGCCGGACAAGGCCATCGACCACGTGGCCGAGGCCTGCGCGATGATCCGCACGGAGATCGACTCCATG
The DNA here is from genome assembly GCA_017430985.1 of Oscillospiraceae bacterium. Taxonomy (GTDB): domain Bacteria; phylum Bacillota; class Clostridia; order Oscillospirales; family Oscillospiraceae; genus Limivicinus. The sequence goes on along the minus strand of JAFRLZ010000038.1, from coordinate 37,142 downwards.
CCCGCCGAGCTCGACGACGTGCGCCGCAAGATCATGCAGCTCGAGATCGAGGAGATGGCGCTCAAGAAGGAGGACGACGCGCTTTCGCAGGGGCGGCTCGCCGCGCTGCGCGAGGAGCTGGCCAACAACCGCGACCGCTTCAACGAGATGAAGGCCCGCTGGGAGGCCGAGAAGAACAGCGTGGACGAGGTCAAGCGCCTCAAGGGCGAGATCGAGCAGATGCACGCGGACATCGAGAACGCGCAGCTGCGCTACGAGTACGAGACGGCCGCGCGCCTGCGCTACAGCGAGCTGCCCGCCCTGGAGCGGAAGCTGAAGGAGGCCGAGGCCGCCGCCGAGACGCGCAAGGCCGACACCATGGTGCACGACACCGTGACCGAGGAGGAGATCGCCGGCATCGTCGCCAAGTGGACGGGCATCCCCGTGGCCAAGCTCATGGAGGGCGAGCGGGAGAAGCTGCTGCATCTGGACGAGGCGCTGCACCGGCGCGTCATCGGCCAGGCCGAGGCCGTGCAGTAGGTGACGGAGGCCATCCTCCGCTCCCGCGCCGGCATCGCCGACCCCACCCGGCCCATCGGCTCCTTCCTGTTTCTCGGTCCGACGGGCGTGGGCAAGACGGAGCTGGCCAAGGCGCGGGCCGAGTGCCTGTTCGACGACGAGCACAACATCGTGCGCATCGACATGACCGAGTACATGGAGAAGTTCTCCGTCTCGCGTCTGATCGGCGCGCCCCCGGGCTACGTCGGCTATGACGAGGGCGGCCAGCTCACCGAGGCCGTGCGCCGCCGGCCGTACAGTGTAGTGCTCTTCGACGAGGTGGAGAAGGCGCATCCGGACGTGTTCAACATCCTCCTGCAGATACTCGACGACGGCCGCATCACCGATTCGCAGGGCCGCACGGTGGCTTTCCAGACGACGATCATCATCCTGACCTCGAACCTCGGCAGCCAGTACCTGCTCGACGGCATCGGCGCGGACGGCGAGATCACGCCCGACGCGCGCGAGGCCGTGCAGCGCGAGCTGCACCGCGCCTTCCGGCCGGAGTTTCTGAACCGGCTCGACGAGACGATCTTCTTCCACCCGCTGAGCAAGAGCGATCTCGACGGCATCATCGAAATCATGCTCACGTCCCTGCGCAGGCGTCTCGCGGACAAGTCGCTGAAGCTGGAGCTGACGGACGCGGCCAAGGCGCTCGTCATCGAGCGCGGCTACGATCCGCTCTACGGCGCGCGGCCGCTGCGGCGCACGCTGCAGGGCGGCGTAGAGACGCTGCTGGCGCGGCGCATCCTCGGCGGCGCGCTCGATCCGGGCGACACGATCACCGTCGACGCCGAAAACGGCGAGCTCGTGTGCAGGTAAGCGGGCGTTTGGCGAGCAAAGGCCCCCTTGCCTAAAAGGGCTGTCGCCGGAGGCGACTGGGGGATTTCAATTGTTCCTCTCAGGCCCCCTTGCCTAAAGGGGGCTGTCGCCGGAGGCGACTGGGGGATTTCAATTGTTCCTCTCAGGCCCCCTTGCCTAAAGGGGGCTGTCGCCGGAGGCGACTGGGGGATTCTGTCGGTCGCGGCACGATGGTATGGCGGGGCGGTTTTATATCCCCCCGACCTCGCTTCGCTCGGCCACCCCCCTTTAGGCAAGGGGGGCTATCGTCTCGCCAACCTCTAATTTGCAAAAAAGGGACTGTGAAGCATGCTTCACAGTCCCTTTCCCGTTCAGATCTCGTCGTCGGTGAGGGCGTCGGTGCGGAACAGAAGCGAGATGCACCACAGCGCCGACAGGCCGACCAGCGTGTAGATCACGCGGCTGACCGTGGCGGTCTGGCCGCCGAAGAGCCACGCGACGAGATCGAAGCGGAACAGCCCGACGCTGCCCCAGTTGATGCCGCCGATGATGGTCAGCACCAGAGCGATCCGATCCATGATCATGAAAAAACTCTCCTTTCAGAAAGGCTTCCCTGCTATTGTGTCCGAAAGCGAAAAAAATATGCGTTCGACAAAACTAGTGCGCCTTCGCTCTTTACAAAGCCGCCGGAATGCGCTATCGTAAAGGCGCAGCTTATCCAATGGGCTTTTCCGAAAGGAGAGGCCGCGGCTCATATCTTTATCCCACAACCCTGTATTGGCGGGTCGGCAAAACCGACCCGCCCCTTTTTTGCGTTAATTTGAGTTTGACGAGGCAATTCGGAATTCGGAGTTGAGAAAAACCTGGTTCGTGCCCGTAGGGGCCGGGCTTGCCCGGCCCGCCGATGCGGCACCATGTCCACGGGAGGGAATTGCGCGCCGCCGCTGCCGGCGGCAGATGCAGGCGGCATGCAATTACCGCAGCGGTCGAAAAACGCTTGCGTTTTTCGGGCACCGCAAGGCGGATCAAGCCCCTCCTCTACAAACAAAAACCAACTCATCGCTAAACTTCCCTTTCCCGTCTCCCCTTGCATTTTCCCGTACGCGTGATATAATGCGCTTGTTTTTCCGGGAGATGAGAGAGATGCAAAAAATGCTTGACAGCGCCAGACAGTACCTGCGCCATCTGGCCCTCTATGTGAAGGCCCTCGCCAAGTGGCTGCTGGTGTCCGTGCTGGTCGGCCTGCCCTGCGGGCTGCTCGGCTCGGCCTTCCACGTCGGCGTGGAGGTCGTGACCGGTCTGCGCGAGGCGCAGCCCTGGGTGATCTGGACCCTGCCCGCGGCGGGCCTGCTCGCCGTAGCGATCTACCGGCTGCTCGGCGTCGAGGGGCAGGGCACCAACAACATCCTGTCCGAGATCCAGTCCGGCCGCGGCATCAAGCCGCTGCTGCTGCCCGCCATCTTCCTGACGACGCTGCTGACGCATCTCGCCGGCGGCTCGGCGGGGCGCGAGGGCGCGGCGCTGCAGATGGGCGGCACGATCGGCTTCGGCGTGGGAAAGCTCCTGCGCCTGGACGACCGCGATCTGCGCACCGCGACGATGACCGGCATGGCGGCCTTTTTCTCGGCGCTTTTCGGCACGCCGCTCGGCGCGACGGTCTTCGCCATGGGCGTGGTGAGCGTGGGGCTGCTGTACCACGCGGCCTTCCTGCCCTGCTTCATCGCCTCGCTCTCGGCCTATTGGCTCTCCCTGCAGCTCGGCGTCGCGCCGACGCGCTTTGCCGTGGCCGTGCCCGCGCTCACGCCGCTGATGCTGCTGCGCGTGGCGGGTCTCGCGGCGCTCTGCGCCATCGTGAGCGTGCTCTTCTGCGGCGCGCTCCACCACGCGGAGACGAACATTCAAAAGCGCATCCCGAACCCCTGGCTGCGCGCGGCCCTCGGCGGCGCGGCGATCCTCGCCCTGACGCTGCTGCTCGGCACGACGGACTACAACGGCGCGGGCATGCCGGTCATCACCGCCGCCATCGAGCAGGGGCAGGCGCGGCCGCTGGCCTTCGTCTGGAAGATCGTCTTCACCGCGCTCACGCTGGCCGTCGGCTTCAAGGGCGGCGAGGTGGTGCCGAGCTTCTTCGTCGGCGCCTGCTTCGGCTGCGTGGTCGGGCCGCTGCTGGGCATCCCCGCCGGTTTCGCAGCCGCTGTGGGTCTGATCGCCGTTTTTTGCGGCGCGGTCAACTGCCCGATGGCCTCGATGGTGCTGGCCGTGGAGCTCTTCGGCGCGCCGGGCATGCTGTTTTACGCGCTCGCCTGCGGCGTCAGCTATGTGCTCTCCGGCTACACGGGGCTCTACTCCAGCCAGCGCATCCTCTACGACAAGCTCAAGGCGCAGTTCATCGACGTGCGCGCCAACGCCTACCGCGAGGGCGAGGTCACGGAGGCTGAAAAACAGCATCCGTGAAAAAAGAGGGCGGTCAATGACCGTCCTCTTTTTCAGTTTTTAGTATTTGGTTTTTGAAAGAAAACCCGGGTCTTGCGAACCGCGACCTGCCTGTTCGTTGTAGGGGAGGGGCTTGCCCCTCCCGCAGACGCGGTGCAGGCCCAACGGGCGCATCGTGATGCGCCCCTACGACAAAGACCATGAGCTGCTGTAGGGGCGATTCACGAATCGCCCGCTATTTCTCGCATACGTCATGGCTTCGCGCAGCGAAGGATCTTATAAGATCCTTCGACTCGCTTCGCTCGCTCAGGATGACAGGAAACGGCGGGCGGCTGTGGTTTGGCTTCCCCTTGAGTGGAAGGCTTTTCCCCCGTCACCCCACCAGCCGCCGGATCTGCGCGGCCGTCGCCTGCGGCAGGAGCTTTGTCAGATGCGCCGTCAGCTTCTCGCGCGACTCCTCCGGCTCGCGCTCGTAGACCCGCTCCGTGAAGGCCGCGCCGAAGAAATGCTCGGGCGTGGCGTACTTCGCCAGCCCCCAGCCGTAGGGGCGGCCCAGCCGGTCCGTCTCATAGACGAAATCGGAGGTCGTGATATAGCCCTGCATCTGCAGGAAGGTCAGGCTCTGCTCATAGCCCTTCCGGCTCTCCGCGCTCAGGCAGGTCAGCGCCTTGAGCTCGCGCGATCTGAGCTCGCCCCGCTCGGCGAGCACCTGCATGAGCCGCTCGTCCTTCCTGCGCGCCAGCCCGTCGTCCACGCGTGCGTCGTAGTCGTAGCCGTCGCGCCGGACGTTGGCGAAGTCCGGGAACCAGCCGCGGCTGACGTACATCGCGCGGCCGCGGTAAAACTTCCCGTAGGCGCAGCCGGCCGCGCGGATGATCGGCCCCTTCCACTCCCAGGGGCCCTCCGGCTCGGCCTCGCTGCCCCATAGGGCGCGGATGTTTTCCTCGATCGAAAAGCCCGGGATCTCCCCCTTGAAATAGGGCAGGAAGCCCAGCTCGTCCACCAGGCGGACGATATCCTCTTTCGTTTTGATCTCCGGCAGGAACACGGCGCTCACCTCGCTGTTCTCCTTTATCATAACACAGCACTTCCCCATTGTACAATCGCCCGATCCATGATAAAATAATATTTATGACTGAAAACACGCAACAGGAGGCTGATGGCATGATCTCTCTTTGCCGAGGCTGGCAATTCACCGAACAGTGGTCGGAGGACTTTCTGAAGGGGCTCGTCCCGGGCGTCGGGGCGGAGCTGCCCCACACCGTGCGCGAGATCGCGCAGCACTACGCCGGGCCCGAGGACTATGAAATGGTCTGCGGCTACCGCCGGGAGCTGGACGTCCCCGAGGCATACCGCGGGAAGCGGCTCTTCCTGCAGTTCGACGGCGCGGCGCACATCGCCACGGTCTACGTCAACGGCGTCGAGACCGTAACGCACCGCTGCGGCTACACGGCCTTCCGCGTGGAGATCACCGATCTCGTCGAGTACGGCGGGGCCAACACGGTCGCCGTGAAGCTCGACTGCACGGAGAACGGCAGCGTGCCGCCCTTCGGCTTCGTGATCGACTATCTGACCTACGGCGGGCTCTACCGCGAGGTCTGGCTCGACGTGCGCCCGAAGCGCTTCATCGAGGACGTTTTCGTCAGCACCCCGGCGCTCGACCGCGCCCGCGCGGAACTGACGGTCAGCGACCGCGCGGCGGTGAGCGCGCGCGTGCGCATCCTCGACGGCGAGGGCGTCAGCGTCGCCGAGCAGAGCGGCATGACGAGCTTCGAGCTGCGCGTCCCGGACGCGAAGCCCTGGACGCTCGACGCGCCGGCGCTCTACGTCTGCGCCGCCGAGCTTCTGGACGAGCGCGGCGAGGTCTGCGACACGGTGCGCGTCCGCTTCGGCTTCCGCACGGCCGAGTTCAAGGCCGACGGCTTCTATCTCAACGGGAAAAAGACCTTCCTGCGCGGCCTCAACCGCCACCAGTGCTATCCGACGATCGGCTACGCCGCCCCCGCGCATCTGCAGCGGGAGGACGCGCGCATCCTCAAGGAGGAGCTGCAGTGCACCGCCGTGCGCACCTCGCACTATCCGCAGAGCCGGCACTTCCTCGACGCCTGCGACGAGCTGGGCCTCGCGGTCTTCACGGAGATCCCCGGCTGGCAGCACATCGGCGGCGCGGACTGGAAGGAGCAGGCCTGTCGGAACGTGCGCGAGATGGTGCTGCAGTACCGCAATCACCCGAGCATCGTGCTGTGGGGCGTGCGCATCAACGAGAGCCTGGACGACGACGAGTTCTACACGCGCACCAACGCCATCGCCCACGAGCTCGACCCGAGCCGCCAGACCTCCGGCGTGCGCTACCTCGAAAAGAGCAGCCTGCTGGAAGACGTGTACGCCTTCAACGACTTCTCGCACAACGGCCTGACCCCGGGCTGCAAGCCCAAGAGCGCCGTCACGACGGACATGAGCAAGGGCTTTTTGATCTCGGAGCACAACGGCCACATGTTCCCGACCAAGAGCTTCGACAACTGGGAAAAGCGGCAGGAGCACGCCCTGCGCCACGCCCGCGTGCAGGACGCCGCCGCGGCCGACGGCGAGCACGCCGGCTGCTTCGGCTGGTGCATGTTCGACTATCCCACCCACAAGGACTTCGGCTCCGGCGACCGCGTCTGCTACCACGGCGTGATGGACGCCTTCCGCAACCCCAAGCTCGCCGCGGCGCTCTACGCCAGCCAGGGCGAGGCCTTCCCGGTGCTGGAGCTCGGCTCGACCATGGACATCGGCGACTACCCCGCCGGGCAGATCGGCCACCCCTGGCTCTTCACCAACGCCGACGAGGTAGAGCTGTACAAGAACGACGCCTACGTGACCACCTTCCGCGCGAAGGGCTGGAAGGGCCTGCCGCACGGCCCCGTCGAGGTGGACGACACCATCGGCGCGCTCCTGGAGAGCCAGGAGGGCTTCCCGAAGGAGCAGGCCGCGCTCGTGCGCGAGTGCCTGCTGGCCGCCGGGAAGTACGGAACGGCCAATCTCCCGCTGCGCTGGAAGGCGAAGTTCGCCTGGTGCTTCGCGCGTTATCACATGACCATGGCCGACGGCACCGCGCTCTACGGCAAATACGTCGGCAACTGGGGCGGCGAGGCCACGGTCTGGCGCTTCGACGGGAAGAAGGACGGCAGGACCGTGCTCTCGCGCGTCTACTGTCCCGGCCGCGCGCTGCACGTCGACGCCGTGCCGAGCCGGACGGCGCTGCGCGAGGGCGACACCTACGACATGGCCGCCGTGCGCATCCGCATCCTGGACGAAAACGGCCACGCCGCGCCCTACGCCCAGCTGCCCGTGACGCTCCGCGCCGAGGGCGCGCTCGCGCTGGTCGGCCCGGCCGTCGTGACCGCCGAGGGCGGCATGACCGGCTGCTACCTGCGCACGAAGGGCGAAAAGGGCGAGGCCGCGCTGCACGTCGACGCCGGCCAGGCCGGCTCCGTGACGCTGCGCTTCACCGTAGAATAAGGAGATCTCATCCATGAAACTTGACTACACTGTCCGCGTGCTGACCGGCGAGGGTCGGCGCGAACTGCGCGGCAGCGCGGAGCTCAACGGCGCGTTGCGCCTCGTGCTCGATCTGCCGCAGGGCGTGCTCCTCTCCGCCGAGGCGCGCTGCTCGCTCTACTGCTCCGACTGGGAGCGCATCTTCATGAACGGCTTCCAGAGCTGGACCTACAGCCCCGAGCTGCGCCGCGCCGACCGGATCCGCAGCCTGCGGCATCTGCCGAAGCTCGGCGTGCGGCACTACGGGCTCGACCGCTACGGCGACAATTACTTTGTGCCCTACCCCGACAAGCCCGGCTCCTCTCACGGCGAAAGCTGGTGCTATTTCCGCGACGGGGAGCGCTTCCGTCTGCTCGCCTCGCTGAGCGAGCGCGCGGGCTACACGCTCTTCGCCTATGACGCGCTCTCCGGCGAGCTGACGGTCCGGCGCGACTGCGCGGGAATCTTCTGCGGCGGCGCCTACCCCGTTTTTGAGCTCTACTACGCTGAGGGCACGGAGGACGATGTCTTTGACGGCTGGTTCAGGGCCATGGGTGTCACGGCGCGCACGCAGGAGAAGATCGCGGGCTACACGAGTTGGTACAACCGCTATCAGGAAATCAGCGAGCAGAGCATCCTCGACGATCTGCGCGGCTGCGCCGAGGTGCTGCGGCCGGGCGATCTCTTCCAGATCGACGACGGTTGGGAGCCCTTCGTGGGCGACTGGCTGGAGACCGACGCGGAGAAATTCCCGCGCGGCCTCAAGCCTCTGTCCGAAGAGATCCATGCGCGCGGTCTGAAGGCCGGGTTGTGGCTGGCCCCCTTTGTGGCGCAGAAAGGATCGAAGCTCCTGCGCGAGCACCCGGACTGGTTCTACAAGCATGAGCTCAGAAAGTGGTACTGCGGCGTCAACTGGGGCGGCTTCTACGCCTTGGACATCGACAAGCCCGAGGTCGTGGACTATCTGCGCGAGGTCTTCCGCCGCGTCCTGGACGACTGGGGCTTCGACCTTGTCAAGCTCGACTTCCTCTACGCCGCCGCGCCCTTCGGCGACGGGCGCGAGACGCGTGCCGGACGCATGCGCCGCGCGATGGAACTGCTGCGCGAGCTTTGCGGCGAGAAGCTGATCCTCGGCTGCGGCGTGCCGCTGATGCCCGCCTTCGGACTCGTGGACTACTGCCGCATCGGCTGCGACGTGGGCCTCGACTGGAACGGCTCCTGGCTCATGCAGCAGACGCACCGCGAGCGCGTATCCACCAAGCAGTCCATCGGCAACACGGTCTTCCGCCGCGAGCTGAGCGGCCGCGCCTGGCTCAACGATCCGGACGTCTTCTTCCTGCGCGAGGATAATCTCAAGCTCACACCGGAGGAAAAACGCGTGCTCGCCACGGTCAACAGCCTCTTCGGCGGCGTGCTCTTCTGCTCGGACGACATGTCCGCCTATACGCCGGAGGCGCGCGCTCTCTACGAGGAGCTGCTGCGAAACCGCGAAGCGAAGGACATCCGCGTGGACACGACGAACGGCTTCCGCGTCAGCTACACCGTGGACGGCGAGCGAAAGACGCTCGACATCCCGGAATATGAGAAATAAAAACGAGAGAGGGTCCCGGACCCTCTCTCGTTTTTTTATACGGTTCGCGGCGGGAGGGGCAAGCCCCTCCCCTACTTCTTCAGCGCGCCGCGCACGCCGTCGAGCTTCGTTTTCACGGTGCTCAGCACGTTCTGGACGTTGTCGAGTTCAGTACGCACCTCGTCGCCGCCCTCGAAGAAGAGCGCCAGCGCGCCCGGGCCGACGTGGCAGCCCGTGACCGGCTCGTAGCCGACGAGCACGATCTCCTTCGGCGGACGCTTGCGGCGCAGCAGAGAGGCCAGCCGCTCGGCGTCCTCGGCGCAGTCGGCGTGTACGATGCCGACGGTCTGCCCGCCCGGCTCCCGCACGAGCGTCTCATAGCGCTCGGCCAGGGCCTCGATGGCCTTTTTCCGTCCGCGCAGCCTGGCGAAAGCCACGATGCGGCCTTCCTCGTCGCCCTTCAGGAGCGGCTTGACGTTCAGCACCGTGCCCACGATGGCCGCGAGGTTGGAGAGCCTCCCGCCCCGCCGCAGGAACAGCAGATCGTCCACGGTGAAGACGTTGCACATCTTGCGGCTGAGCCGCTCGAGCGCGTCCACAGCCTCCGTGAAGGGCAGACCCCGGTCGCGCAGCTCGGCCGCGCGCAGCGCCACCAGCCCCTCGCCGAGCGCTGCGCCCTTCGTGTCGACGACGGCGACGCTGCGCTCCGGGTGCCGCTCCTTCAGCATCTCCGCCGCGATGCGGGCGCTGTTGCAGGAGCCGCTGATGCCAGAGGACATGCTGACGTAGATCAGGTCCTCCCCGCGCTGCAGATAGGGCTCGAAGAAATCCGCGTACTGCTGCGGCGGGATCTGCGTCGTGGTGACGAGCTTCCCGGCCTTCATCTCGCGGTAAAAGCGCGCGCCGTCGAAGGCCTCGATATCCGTGCAGCAGCGATCCTGCCCGTCCATGCGGTACAGGAAGGGGATCACGTCGATCCGGTATTTCTCGACCAGCCTCCGCGGCAGATTGCCGGAGCTGTCGGTCAAAACAGAAAACGCCATACTGCGTACCTCCTTGTCTGTGAATGGCGGCGGCGGCGCCTCCCGGCGCCTGTCCCCATGCTACGGCCGCGGCCGCCGAAAGGCAAGCTACTCCGCGTCCGGCGCGCCCTACTGCCGCGTCCGGCGGAGTAGAGCGCCGAAAAAGCGGCTCTACGGATCGTAGAGCCGCTTTTCTCCGCCGCGGTGGCCGCGGCGCGTATTCACTCGATGACCCGGCCGCCGAAATAGCGGAACTCGCCGCCGTCCGGGGTGCAGAGCACGAAGAAGCCGAGCCGTCCGTCGGCCTCGTACATCGCGTCCACCCGCAGGTTCGGCCCCACGTAGTCCAGCAGATGATAGCCGCTGTAGGGGCAGGGCTGCGCCGCGCCCTTCCCGTCGAGCGGCAGGAAGCTCTGGCGCGGGCTGTCCCCCGCGAGGGCCAGGCGCGCCTGCCAGCCGCCGGCATAGAAGAACTCCGCCGCGCCGCGCAGGGTCTCGCCGCTCAGCGGCAGCGGCGTCTCGTCGCCCGGGGCGAGACGGCACAGGCGCTTGCCGTCCGCCGTCTCCTGCGTGAAGTACAGCGTCCCGTCGGCGAGGAGGGGGGCGTAGGCTTTCCCTTCGCTCAGCCGCCATTCGCCCTCGCCCTCGAGCTCCATGAGATACAGCGCGCCGTCGGAGCCCTTCTGCGCGAGCAGCAGCCCGCCCAGCACGTAGGGATAGCCGCAGCGCTCCTCGCGGAGGACGGTCCGGCCTCCGCCCCTGCGGTCCATGCGGCACAGCCGCCCCTCCCCGTCGAGGAAGTAGAGCCGCCCGTCCGCCATCTGCAGGCTCTGCGCGCCCTCGCAGAGCACGGTCGGCTCGCCGCCCGCGAGCGGCAGGCGCGTCACGCGCCCGCGGTCGAGGTAATACAGGGCCTCGCCGTCCTCGGTCAGATATTCGGCGACGCAGTCCCCGACGAGCACGGTGAATTCGCGCGGCATACCGTCGACGATGCGGTAGCGCCCCAACACGGGCTGCAGCGCCTCGTTGAACTCGAGGGTGTAGAGGTATTCTCCCGCGAGCAGCGCGCGGTTTTTGCAGAGGTAGTTGGCCATGGCGAGGCTCTCGGCCCGGCCGAAGTCCGCCGGCAGCTCGAGCTTGTCCACGACCGTGACGGCCGCGCTCGACTCCGGCTCCGCGCCGCTTTCGGGCGCGCTCCGCTCCTGCGCGCAGGCGCACAGCAGCGCCGCGAGCAGCAGGCAGAGGAGGATGGATCGTAGTCGGTTCGTTTTCATAGCGCTTGTATTTTATCACATTCCAGCCCAGATAGCAATTGCGGGATGCCGCGAAGCATGTTATGATAGGGAAAAGATAAATTTGAGTTTAGCGAGGAGAACGCCCCCCTTGCCTAAAGGGGGGTGGCCGAGCGAAGCGAGGTCGGGGGGATATAAAAACGCCCCGAAATCGCAGCGCACAGCGACCGACAGAATCCCCCAGTCGCCTCCGGCGACAGCCCCCTTTAGGCAAGGGGGCCTTAGCTCGCCAAACTCCCGTTTTATGAGGATCACGCCATGAAGATCAAAAACAAATGGCTGCGGCTGGCGCTGCTCGTGCTGGTGCTGGCGCTGCTGGCCTTCAGCTACTGGCAGAAGGCCGACGCCCCCGCGCCGTCGGAGCCCGCCGCGCTGACGCTCGTCACCGACGCGCCCGCGGGGGAGGAGGCGTCTCTCGACGAGGACGGCTCCTATACGAGCGCCGCGGACGTGGCGCTCTACCTGCACGCCTACGGCCGCCTGCCCGCGAACTTCATCACCAAGGCCGAGGCCGAACAGGCCGGCTGGCCGGGCGGCTCGCTCGAAAAATACTGCCCCGGCAAGTGCATCGGCGGCGACCGCTTCGGCAACCGCGAGGGCAAGCTGCCGGACGCGCCCGGCCGCGTCTGGTACGAGTGCGATATCAACACCCTCGGCGCGTCGAAGCGCGGGGCGGAGCGCCTCGTCTTCTCGAACGACGGCCTCATCTACTACTCGCCCGACCACTACGAGAGCTTCACCCGGCTGTATTAGCCCCCTCGGTCTGCGCCTCCGGACGGAGGCGCAGGTTTCTTCGTCCCCTTCTCTCCCATATTTTGGTTTTTCGACAAAAAACGACATTCCCCGGAAAAGAATTCCGGAAAAGCATGTCGAAGCCTCTTGCCGCGCGTCGAAGCGCCCCGTATTATGTCAACAAGATGCGCGCGAAGTTCGACAGAATTCTGTTGTTTGGCGCTGTCAGTTATGGTAAATTTACTGCGACATGACAAGGATTTCATGACATTTCACGCGGCGCACGCGACACGCACATCATAGGGAGGATAATAATTATGGAAACTAAAACGCGCATACTGCTCGCTGATTCGAACCCGGATTTCTGCTCTCTGCTGGGCGATCTGATCGACGGCGAAAAGGACATGGAGCTGGTGGCCGCGGCGGACAACGGCGTGGACGCGCTGGCTCTGATCGCGGAGCTGCGGCCGGCCGTTCTGCTGCTGGACCTGGTGCTGAGCAAGCTGGACGGGCTGGAGCTGCTGCGCCGCCTGCCGGAGACGGGCGTGCGGCCGCATGTGATCGTGCTCTCGGGTTTTGTGAACAACAAGGTCGTGGCCGACTGCTCGGCCCTCGGCGCGGACTATTTCATGCCCAAGCCCTGCGACGCGCCGGCGCTGCTGAGCCGGATCCGCCAGCTCGTCTCCGCCGGGCAGAGCCCGCTGCCCTCCGCCGGCTTCGAGATCGCCCCGGCGCAGAGCCGCCAGGACGCAAACCTTGAGGCCGTCGTGACCGATATCATCCACGAGATCGGCGTGCCCGCCCACATCAAGGGCTATCAGTATCTGCGCGAGGCCATCATCCTCACCATCAACGACATGGAGATGATCAACGCGGTCACGAAGGTGCTCTATCCCGAGGTCGCCAGGAAGTTTGCCACCACGCCCAGCCGCGTCGAGCGCGCCATCCGCCACGCGATCGAGGTCGCCTGGGACCGCGGCGACATCGAGGTGCTGCAGAAGTTCTTCGGCTACACGGTGTCGAACATCAAGGGCAAACCCACGAATTCGGAATTCATCGCCATGATCGCGGATTCCCTCACCCTCAAGCGCAAGCAGAGCATGTAGCGGGCGGCGCGGGGGCTCTCTCCTTACCAAACACAGCGCGGAAACACTTCCGGTTGATTGGGACGCAAAACCCAGGAACCGGGAGTGTTTTTGTTCGACAAATCCGGCGTCCTGTGGTAGTATATGGATGCGGCTTTCTGTCGTATATAGGAGGAAGTTATCCATGAGAAAAACCGTTTCTTTGCTGCTCGTGCTGCTGACGCTGCTTTCTGTGTGCGCCTGCGGCCTGGCGCCGGCCGGGATGCAGCAGGCTCCTTCCCCGACGGAGGCGGCCGGCGCGCCCACGCAGGAAGCCGAACCGGAGCAGACGCCGGAGCCGAGCGCAGGACCGACCCCGGAGCCGGCGGAGTATTATGAGCTGGGCCTGTCCTATCTGAACGAATACTGGCAAAACGCGGACACGGAAAAAGGCGCAGAGCTCGCCGCAAAGGCGCTGGACTGCTTCGCGGCCGCCGCGGAGGCGGGCCATACCGAGGCCATGCTCGAAGCAGGCGACATGCTTTATCAGGGCCGGGGCCTTCCTGCGGATCCTGAAGCGGCGATCGAATGGTATACCCGGGCCGCCGAGGCCGGAAGCAAAGACGGGATGTATAAGCTCGGATCCCTGTATGACAATTCTCTGGACGATCCCGAGGAGGCGAAGCTCTGGTACGCCAGGGCCGCCGAAGCCGGCAGCGAAGACGCGATGTATTCACTCGCGCGGATGTATGATTCCGGCGCGTACGGCAGTGACGAGGCGATCGAGTGGTACACCAGGGCCGCCGAAGCCGGCAATGTGAACGCCATGTACAGGCTGGGACAGATCTACCACAACCGGCTCAACACCGACTACTTCAATACCGACCTCTATGAGAAGGCTTCGGCGTGGTACGTACGCGCCGCGGAGGCCGGAGATCTCAACGCCATGCTGAGATACGCATGGCTGGTCGGCGGTTTCGGGCACGGGGAAGAAGAGTATAAAAAAGCGGAGGCGTGGCTGCTCGTCGCGGCGGAACAGGAATATGTGCCGGCCATGCTCCATCTCGGCTTGCTGTACACCGCGGGCTGGCTGGAAAACCCGAAAAAAGCATCGGAGATCTATGCGAAAGCTATGGAAGCCGGCAGTGTGGAGGCGATGCAGCATCTCGGCGAAAACTATGAGAAGGGCTTCGGCGTATCGCAGGATATCGAAAAAGCGGCGGAGCTGTATGTCCGGGCGGCAAGGCTGATCCATCAGGATCCATATGCGGAGCATCTGTCCGGATATACGGAGTACTATGCGTTTTCGACGGGATATAAACGGGCGGTGGAGCTGCTTAAGCAGGCGGCCGAGGCCGGCGATCCGGAGGCCTGGGGCTGTATCGGGATCATCTACACGGACTTTTATACCAGATATGAAGAAGGTCTCCCGTGGCTGACTCTGGCGGCGGAGGCCGGGGATGCCGACGCGATGCGCCGTCTGGCCGCGCTGTATCAATACGGTTACGGCACAGAACAGGACCTCGGCCTGGCGCGGGAATGGTACGAAAAGGCCGCGGCGGCCGGCGATCCCTATGCGGAGTACCGGCTGAGCGAGATGGATCTTTCGTAAGCGGAATGATGGCTGTACCACACAAATCTGAACGGTAAAGAGAGATAACGGCTGTGAAAAAAACGATCGCGTTGCTTTTGGTCCTGGCGATGAGCTTTGCTCTCTGCGGCTGCGGGAAAAGCGAAGCCGTCAGGAGCGTGGAGGCGGAGATCGCCGCCTTGAACAGAGTCCTCGCTTTGGACGACGCCCCTGCCGTCTCGTCTGCGAGGGCCTCTTATGACCGGCTGGAGGAAAAAGACAGGAGAAGCGTTTCCAACGTCCAGGTGCTGCTCGAGGCGGAGGCTGCCATAGAGGCCTTGCGGGAGCAGGCGCGGCAGAGGGAGCTTGCGTGGCAGGCAAGCTTCGACGGGATCGTACAGACCCTCGGGGAGGCCGAGGCGGGCTGTGACGCCGTCGTCGATATGTACTCTTACCTTGCCATCGCCGCCGGCATCGTCCGGCACGGCTACGGTTCATCCTTCGGTTCGGACAAAAACGAGTATTACGAGGTCATCCGCTTCTTTGACGGGACGGCGACGCTGGAGGATTTTCAGGCCCGCTGCGGCGCCGAGGCGGACGAGTACGGCACGCCCGCCTGGCAGCGGGAGCTGTTCCTTGCGGCCGTCGTCCTCTGCCGGGAGACCTACACCGTTTTTTTGTTCGATCCCTCAGCCGGGGATTCTTCGCCGTCTGCAAAGGTGGCTCCGGAGGACGTGGAGCTTGTGGTCCGCCGGTGTGAAGAATTCAACGCCGCGGCCGACTCCCTTGCGGGAAAGCTCGAACAGGCCGAGACGGCCTTCGCGGCGCTGCGGGATACGAGCGGGCCAGACAGGCAGGCCGCCCTCGACGCGCTCGAAGCCTATTGTCAGGCGGTGGGCCGGGCGGTCCCCTTCGTGCTGAGTCCCTCCGGCGACCTGAACGGCATGATGGAAATCGAGGGAAGCCTCACCACCCTGAACGCGATGTGCATCACCTATCTGGAAGAGATCAAGCCCGCCATGGAGCAGGCGCGAGCCGCTCTGAACGGCTGAAGAAGAGACCGGAGAAAGGAAGCGCGCCCTAACGCCGCTGCCGCCCGGCCCGGCGGAAACCCCGCCCGCATCTGTTTGCGGGCGGGGTTTTCGATTGCCTTTTTCTGTCATGGCGCGTATAATGGAAGCAGCGTTTTCCATCTCTTTTGAAAAGGGGCATGTACCGATGAAAAACAGCGAGCGGACGCGCGAAAAGGAGCGGCGGGAGCTTGAGCGGCTCGACTATGAGGCCGGGCGGGCCAGGCCCGCGCGCTATCTCCTGTTCGTGATGATCGTCCTCACCGTGATCTACATCGTGGACGAGATCACCTCCAACATCAACGCCGCCATGCAGCCCTATGTGCTCTTCGACCTGTTCTCGATCGGCTCCCGCAGCGTGAATTCGCCGGAGTACACGCGCGCCATCAACACCGTGGCGCCGTGGCAGGTCGCCTCCAACCTCTTCCTCATCATCACGCCCTTTTACAAGGCGCTCTCGGACAAGTACGGCCGCCGGCTGTTTCTGATGATCAACACCGTCGGCATGGGCCTCGGCATGCTGATCGTCATGACGAGCCGGAGCGTGGTGCAGTACATCCTCGGCATGCTCTTCATGCTGTTCTTCACGCCCAACGACATGCAGGTGCTCTACATCATGGAGACCGCGCCGAAAGAAAAGCGCGCGACCTACAGCTTCATCGCCAAGGGCGTCGCGCTCATCAGCGTCTCGCTGATCGGCGTGCTTTCCAAGGCCTTCCTGCGCGAGGATCTCCCCTCGAGCTGGAAGCTGGTCTATCTGATCCCCGTGATCGTCGCTCTCGTGATCGGGGCGGGCTCCTATTTCCTCGTGCGCGAGACCCCGGTCTTCCTCGAGCAGCGGCGCGCCTGGCTCTCCCTCACGCCGGACGAGCGCGCGGCGCGCGCGGCGCAGGACAGGCAGAACGCCACCTCGGAGGAGGGCGGCGTCTTCCGCGCGATCAAGTTCATCTTCAAGAACCGCCAGCTCCGCTGGATCCTGATCGCGGGCTTCCTCTTCTTCGCCACGACCTTCTACACCTCGTACTACGCCACGGTGCTGGAGGGAGCCATGTCCACCGACCTGGTGGCCACCGCGCTCATCATCTACCCCTTCTTCAACGGCCTCGTCACCATCGCCAGCGGCTTCTTCTCCGACCGGCTCGGCCGCAAGAAGGTCTGCCTGCTGCTGGGGAGCCTCGCCCTCGCGGGCCTCGCGCTCTTCGTGCTCGCCTGCCGCCTCGGCTGGGGGCCGATCGCCGCGGGCGTCGCCTACGGCTGCTCCATCGGCGGCCTCTGGTCGATGTCCGACACCATCATCCTCACCATGCCCGCGGAGTCCTCGCCCTCCGGCATGCGCTCCTCCGTCATGGGGACGATCTCCGTCATGATCGGCGCGGGCATGTTCATCGGTCAGGTCCTCTTCATCGTGCTCCAGAACTTCTTCTCGATGGATCTGCTCTTCCTCTTCATCTGCGTGCCCTTCATGGCGCTCTCGCTGCTCGTGCTGATGACCAAGGTCAAGGAGACCCGGGACGTCGACCTCGACAGCATCACCGCGGACACCTGGCAGTGATCCCTCACACGACAAAAACCCTGGAGCTGTCATTGCAAGGAGGGCGTAAGCCCGGCGCGGCAAACCGTTTCTCGAAAAAGCATAAGGTCGGCTTTTAGGGGGCGCGGATTCCCACGCCGGTGACATCGGTCGCCGGCTCGGAATGACAGAACGTACTTTGTCTTCGGGCTGAAAAAAACCACCCGCCGGAGCGGGTGGTTTTTTCATTCATTTTTCGCGCAGGGGCTTACTTGCCCATGTTCATCTGCGCGGCGACCTCGGCGGCGAAGTCCTCCTGCTTCTTCTCGATGCCCTCGCCCTTGATGAAGTGGATGGCGTCGACGAACTTCACGGAGCCGCCCAGCTTCTTGGCGGCGTCGGCGATGTAACCCTCGACGGAGCCCTGGAAGAGGTCGGAGCGGACGAAGTCCTGCTGGAGCAGGCAGTTTTCCTTGTAGAAGGCGTTGATCTTGCCGGCGGCGATCTTCTCCTTGATGGCGGCGGGCTTCGCGGCCATCTTCGGATCGTTGTCCATCAGCGCGACCTGGACCTCGAGCTCATGGTCGATGTCGGCCTGCGGCACGCGGGACTTGTCCCAGTACTTGGGGCTCATCGCGGCGATCTGCATGGCGACGTTCTTGCCGATCTCGGTGGCGTCGATATCGCCCTCGACGGCCAGGTTCACCAGCACGGCGCGGGTGCCGCCCATGTGGACGTACGCGACGTTCACAGGCTCGGCAAAGCGGGCGAAGCGGCGGATCTGCAGGTTCTCGCCGATCGACATGACCTTCTCGGGCAGGATCTCGGCGACGGTGTGCTCGCTGCCGGTGTACTTGCAGTTGAGCAGCGCGTCAACGTCGGCCGGCTTGTCGTTGAGGACGACCTTGCAGATGTCCTTCACGAACTGCTGGAAGGCCTCGCTCTTGGCGCAGAAATCGGTCTCGCAGTTGACCTCGACGATGGCGCCGACGCCGCACTGCGGGCAGACGCGGGCATAGGCCATGCCCTCGGCGGCCACGCGGCCGGCCTTCTTCGCGGCCTTGGCCAGGCCCTTCTCGCGCAGCCAGTCGACTGCCTTGTCCATATCGCCGTCGGTGGCCTGGAGAGCCTTCTTGCAGTCCATCATGCCGACGTTCGTCATCTCACGCAGAGTTTTCACATCCTGAGCGGTAAAAGCCATTGATTTTTCCTCCTGTTAATATTCTCGGAAAAAGGGGCGTTGACAGACGCCCCTTTCGCTGTATCTTACTCCTCGACGGGAGCCTCGGCGGCCTCCTCGGCGACCTCGGCGTCCTCGCCCTGACGGCCTTCCTGCACGGCGTTGGCCATGGTGGCGGCGATCAGGCGGATGGCGCGGATGGCGTCGTCGTTGGCGGGGATCACGTAATCCACCTCGTCGGGATCGCAGTTGGTGTCAACGATGGCGACGATGGGGATGTGCAGCTTGCGGGCCTCGGCGATGGCGTTGTGCTCCTTGCGGGGATCGACCACGAACAGAGCGCCGGGGAGCTTCTTCATCTCCTTGACGCCGCCGAGGTACTTCTCGAGCTTCTCCATCTCGCCCATGTGCTTCATGACTTCCTTCTTGGGCAGCATGTCGAAGGTGCCGTCTTCCTGCATCTTCTTGAGCTGGGCCAGGCGGTCGACGCGGGTGCGCATGGTCTTGAAGTTGGTGAGCATACCGCCGAGCCAGCGGGCGTTGACGTAGTACATGCCGACGCGGGAGGCTTCCTCCTTGATGGCGTCGGTGGCCTGCTTCTTGGTGCCGACGAACAGGATGCTGCCGCCGTTGGCGCTCAGGTCGCGGACGAAGTTGTAGGCCTCTTCCAGCTTCTTGACGGTCTTCTGCAGATCGATGATGTAGATGCCGTTACGCTCACAGTAGATGTACTCGGCCATCTTGGGGTTCCAGCGGCGGGTCTGGTGACCGAAGTGGACACCGGCTTCCAGCAGCTGCTTCATGGATACGACTGACATTTCTTTTCCTCCGTTTTTTTAGTTATTTCCTCCGGAGCCTTCATCCCCTCCGCCAAGCCTTGCGGCCACACGACGAAAAGTCCGTCTCCGTGCGAAATGCTTTGACAGTATAGCAGAGATCCCGCCGGATTGCAAGAGCTTTTCGGCCCTTTTTTTCGCTTTTTTGCGGCCTTTTCGGCGCGTTTCCCCGCTTCTTCGCCTCCGTCCCGCGGGCCGCGGGTCTCCGAGCGTTTCAAAAATTTATAATTCTTTAGCAATTTTTACCTAAAAACGGATTTACAACGGCGAAAAAAAGGTATACAATTACTTTAATCATTTTATATATAGGGGGCGACCGACCTGTGATCGATCAGAGTTTCATCGAAGTATATGATAAATTCAAGCTGCATTTCTACCGCCGCGTGTTCGATCTGGTGCGTGAACGCGACGGCTCGCTCTCGGCCATGGAGGCGTTTTCGCTGGAGGTCATCCGTATGCTCGGCAAGCCGACGGTCGGGCAGTTCGCGGAATTTCTGAGCATCTCCCAGTCCAACGCCACCTACAAGGTCAACAGCCTCATCAAAAAGGGCTATCTGGAGCGGGAGAACTCCACCACCGACCGGCGCGAATACCACCTGGTCCTGTCGGAGAAGTATTACACCTACATCGCCCTGCTCCACAGCTACGAGCACACGGTGATGAACCGCATCCAGGAGCGCTTCTCGGCGGAAGACGTCGCGAAGTTCGACGAGATCCTGACAGTGGTCTCGAACGAGCTCATGCCGGAGTGCGACATCTGATCAACGCAAACAGAAGCGGCGGGCCGAACGGTCCGCCGCTTCTGTTTTTCTTCGTTTCCGGTTGCAGGGGTTTTCGTTGATTTAATCGTCCATGTCCTCGAAGGCCTCGAGGCCGCGCTTGCCCTCGACCTTCGCGTCGCCGTGCCGGACGAAGAGCATCGTCACGAAGCTCAGCGCCACGAACAACGCCGCGTAGGGGAAGAGCACCTTGTAGCTGACCGTGCGCATCAGCGTGCCGGCCACGACGGGCGTGACGATCTGCGCCGCCATGGAGGCCGTGTAGTAGTAGCCGGTGAACTTGCCGATGTCGGAGCCCTTGCACATCTCCACCACCATGGGCAGGGAGTTGACGTTGATGGAGGCCCAGGCGAGGCCGACCAGTGCGAAGACGATGAACATCACGACGTTGATGCTCGTGAAGGTGGTGGTCAGCACGAAGCCGAGCAGGAAGCAGACGGCGAGCAGCACGCAGCCGAACATGATGGTCTTCTTGCGGCCGACCTTGGAGGCCACCGCGCCGACCGGGATGTAGGAGAGGATCGCGCCGCCGGTGGCGATGAGCAGGCAGGTGGACGCGCCGCCGAGGCCCTGGCCCATGACGACGCTGACGTAGGTGGTGAACCAGGTGGTCACGCCGTTATAGCCGATGAACCACAGCGCGATGGAGGCCAGCAGGAAGCCGAGGGAGCGCTTGACCTCGGGCGGCAGCACCTCGTTGCCGGAGCCGTCGTCCTTCGCCAGATCCCACTCGGGATGCTCGGCCTCGAGGGCGCGGTTCTCCTCGACGAGCTTCGGCTCCTTGATCGTGAGGAACAGGATGCCGACGCCGATGAACATGATGGCCGAGACGACCATGAACAGGGGCTGGTAGTTGACGTGCGCGAGGCCCTGCACCTTGGAGTTGGGGTACATGACCGCGGCCACGCCGAGATAGATGATGCCGCCGACCGCGCCCATCAGGTTGATGATGGCGTTGGCCTTGGAGCGCAGGGGCTTGGGCGTCACGTCCGGCATGAGGGCCACGGCGGGAGAGCGGTAGGTGCCCATGGCGATCAGCAGCAGGCCCAGCACGATGACGAAGGAGACCATCTTGAAGGGCGAGGCGGAGGCGGCGTAGCTGTTGTCGAGCAGGGGCAGGATGTTGACCAGGACCACGGCGCAGCCCGTGCCGAAGAGGATGAAGGGCATGCGCTTGCCGATCTTGGTGCTGGTCTTGTCGGACAGGCCGCCGAAGAGCGGCAGCAGGAAGAGCGCGAGCACGTTGTCCGCCGCCATGATGGCGCCGGAGAAGGTCTCGTTCATGTGGAAGGTGTTCGTGAGGATCAGGGGGACGATGCTGTCGTACATCTGCCAGAAGGCGCAGATGGTCAGAAAGGCAAGGCCGACCAGGATCGTCCGTTTGTTGTTGAGCTTCATAGCAAAACCTCCGCCGTGTTTATTCGTGTGTTTTTTATTCTATAATATATTTACATTTTTCACAAGCTATAAATTGACGTTTCCCGCAAAAGAGTGGTAAAATAAGACTGCGCGGCATATGCTGACGCGTAAAACGAAGCGAGGTGCAAAGCGATGCCTCTGAACAAACGCAAGCAGGTCCGCCTGCTCTGCGCCGTCGGCGCGGCGGCGCTGGGCCTCCCCCTCTATCTGATCGCGCCCGGCGGCCTCACCAAGCGGCAGAAGGCCCCCTTCTACGGCGTAAATTTCGCCCATCGCGGCCTGCACAGCCGCGACATGAGCGTACCGGAGAATTCTCTGGCCGCCTTTGAACTGGCCGCGAAGGCCGGCTACGGCATCGAGCTGGACGTGCAGCTGTCGAAGGACGGGCAGGTCGTCGTCTTCCACGACGATACGCTCGACCGGGTCTGCGGCGTGCACGGCCGCGTCGACGCCTTCGACTACAGCGAGCTCAAAAAGATGCGCCTCTGCGGCAGCGAGCAGGCCATCCCGCTGTTCACCGAGGTGCTCCGGGTCATCCGCGGCCGCGGCCCGCTGCTCGTGGAGCTCAAGAACGGCCCGCGCAACCGCGAGCTGTGCGAGAAGACCTACGCCATCCTGGCCGACTACCGGGGCGACGTGTGCATCGAGAGCTTCAACCCCTTCATCGTGGCCTGGTTCCGCTTCCACGCGAAGGACCTCGTGCGCGGCCAGCTCTCGCAGCCCATGCGCCACTACAAGGGCGAGACGAGCGTGCCCGCGGCCTTCCTGCTCAGCCACGGGCTGATGAACTTCTGCTGCCGGCCGCAGTTCATCGCCTACCGCATCGGCTACCGCCCGCCGACGATCCGGCTGGCCATGGCGCTCGGCGCGATGCGCTTCGGCTGGACCTCGCACGAGCCGCGCAACGAGAAGGGGCGCGACGGCGTGATCTTCGAGTTCTACAAGCCCCGCCTGAAATTCAAATAAAGCGTGAAAAGAGCGTGGAAGCCTCTGCTTCCACGCTCTTGTTTTCGGTGATAAATTGGAGTTTGCAGGGGAGAAAGCCCCCCTTGCCTAAAGGGGGGTGGCCGAGCGAAGCGAGGTCGGGGGGATACAAAAACGCCCCGACATACCATCGTGCAGCGACCGACAGAATCCCCCAGTCGCCTGCGGCGACAGCCCCCTTTAGGCAAGGGGGCCTGAGAGGAACGATGGAAATCCCCCAGTCGCCTCCGGCGACAGCCCCCTTTAGGCAAGGGGGCCTTAGCTCGCCAAACTCCCGTTCGTTCTTATCCCCCGATGTGCTCGAACAGGTCGTCGAGCGCCTCGTCCTCGCCGACAAGGCTGCGGTAGAGGCCGAAGCGGTGCGTGTCGTGCTCACTGTCCGCGCCGTAGACCTGATAATGCCCGATCGCGGCCTGCGACACGCAGCGCGCGAAGGCGTCGCAGGCGACCTCGAAGGCCGTGCGCCCGCCGAAGCTCTCCAGCGGCGTCTCATAGTCGAGCGTGACCATCTTCTCCTCGTCGCCGTAGAGGTGCAGATAGGTCTTCGGCACGTCCCACACGCCCCAGCGCTCCGCGCTCTCGGGGTACTGCGCGGGATCGGCGCTCATCTCCAGCGCCTTCTTCAGGCAGTCCACGCCGAAGATGTGCGTCAGATGCCCGGAGTCGCCGTCCTCGGCGTGGCCGACCACGACCTCCGGCTTGAAGCGGCGCAGCTGCTCGACGATGTAGCCGGGCAGGTATTTCTTGCCGTAGAAGTTCTCCACTTCCTGATAGGTCTGGCGTCTGAGATCGCCCACGGTGCTCGTGACGGGGTAGTTGCGCACGCCCGCTTCCCAGAGGCTGTCGAGCATCTCGTGGTAGCGGTAGCCCTTGTGCCGCACGATGTAGCAGACCTGCACGGCCATGCCCCGGTCGACGTAGGTCGGGATCACGCCGCCCATGAAGACGAACTCGTCGTCGCTGTGCGTGGGCAGCACCAGAAGGTCGGCCTTTTCGCAGGGCGGCTGCCAGTCCTGCACCCAGGCCGGGCGCGCGCCCGGCGTGAAGGCGTAGATCTCCGCGATCTTCGGCTCGCTCTCCGCCGGCAGCGTCAGCCGCAGCTCGCTCGCGGGATGGGGCAGGGCGACGTACTCGTGCCGGAAGTCCCGCGTCCCGCAGTCGAGGCTCTCCGCGCCGGCCTGCAGCGTCCAGGGTCCCGGCTCGTCCTCCCATTCGATGTACAGCGCGCCGATCGGCTCGTCCGCCGTGACGCTCATCGTCTCGCCCTTCCAGTAGGTATGATAGCTCTCGTGGCTGCCGTCGGTCAGTTCCGGACAGAGCGCCCCGCGGCACGCGACCCGGATCTCCAGCGGCGCGGCCTCCGGCTCCGGCGTCGGTTCCGGGGTGGGCTCCGGCGTGGGCTCCGGGGTGGGCTCGGGCGTCGGCTCCGGCGTCGGTTCCGGTTCCGGCTCGGGCTCCGCGCCGCAGGCGCAGAGCGCGCCGAGCGTCAGCAGCGCCAGCAGCAGGCACAGCGCACGTCTCATTTCCGTTCCTTCTTTCTGAAAAGCAGGGGAGTCTGCCTCCCCTGCTCTGTTCTTTATTCGGCTTTGCCGCCGGTCTTGGGCTTGCCGCCCCCGCGGCGGGGATAGCGGCGCTTTTTCTTCGCGGGCTTGTTCCCGTCCTCGGCGTCCCCGGCGCTCTTCGGCGCCTTGGCCTCGGCGGGCTGCGGCTTCGGCTTCGGCTCGACCTTCACGGGCTTGACCGTGGCGCGGCCGCGGCTCTTCCGGCCGGACGCGCTCTTCGCGCCCTCCTTGTCGGGGCTCTTCGCGCTCTTGACCTCGGCCTTGGGCTCGGCCGCCTTCTCCGGGCTCTCGGCCTTCGGCTTGCCGCGGCCTCCGCGACGGCGGCGGCTGCGCTTCTTTTCCGGCTCGGCGGGCGGCTCCTCGGCGGGCAGCTCGGCCGGGAAAACTTCCGGCAGGGCCCACTCGTCCTCGGTCTCCTCCGCTTCCTCCTCCTCGGGCACATAGTGCAGCACGTGCGGCGGCTCCTCCCCGTCGCGGGGACGCCCGCCCGGCACGGCGGCCAGCTCGTTGGCCTTGTAGAGATGGAGCGTGTCGTCCTTGTCGTCGTCCAGGCGCACCTTCACGGTCTGCCGCAGGAGGTTGACCTGCACGGCGGTGCCGTAGCCGTCGATGGTCTCGACGAAGGCCCCCTGCTTGGGCACCTTCTTGTTGAGCTCCTCATAGGCCTCCTGCTCGTAGCGCAGGCAGCACATCAGCCGCCCGCAGCTGCCGGAGATCTTGGTGGGGTTGAGCGAGAGCGACTGCACCTTGGCCATCTTGGTGGACACCGGCTGGAAGTCCTCCAGGAACTGGCCGCAGCAGTAGGGCCGGCCGCAGATGGCGATGCCGCCGATCATCTTGGCCTCGTCGCGCACGCCGATCTGCCGGAGCTCGATGCGGTTGCGGAACACGCTCGCGAGATCCTTCACGAGCTCGCGGAAATCCACGCGCCCGTCGGAGGTGAAGAAGAAGGTGGTCTTGCTGCCCTCGAAGTTGCACTCCACGTCCACGAGCTTCATGTCCAGCCCGTGGTCCTGGATCTTCTGGCGGCAGATCTCGAAGGCTTCCTTCTCCCGCTTCTTGTTGATCTCGGCCACGCGCAGATCGTCCTGCGTGGCCAGGCGCACGACCGGGCGCAGCGGCTGCACCACGGCCTCGTCGTCCACCTCGTGGTTCCCGACGCAGCAGTCGGCCAGCTCCAGGCCCTTGGCGGTCTCCACGACGACCTTGTCGCCGCTTTTGATCTGCAGGCCGTTGGGGGCGAAGAAATAGCACTTGCCCCGGTTTTTGAATTTGATATTGATGACTTCGATCAAGGTTCTTTCCTCTGTTTCCCGCCGCCGACCGGGGAATCCACGGCCAGCAGCCCGAATATGTGTTTGACGCCCGTGTTGACGCGCAGATAGTCCTCGCAGCGCTCGAGCAGCGCCGCCGCCTCCAGCATCTGCCGCGCCGTCAGCGCGGTCTCCTTCCGTCCGCAGAGCCTGTCCGCCAGCGCGTCGCGCGCGCAGGCCGCAAAGGCCGCGGCCGCGCGGCCGTCGACGCCCTCGTTCGCCGCGCACCAGCGCAGCAGCTCCTCCCGTTTCCCGGAGGAGAGCGCCCGCACATAGCCCTCGGCCAGCGCCTCGGCCTCTTCGTCCGCGACGGCGGAGGCGGAGCCGGCGCGCCGCTCGGCGCAGCGGGAGCGCACCGTGGGCAGCAGCTGCTCGGCGTTCGTCACGCAGAGCAGGAAGAGCACGTCCGCCGGCGGCTCCTCCAGGAGCTTGAGCGCGGCGTTCTGCGCCTGCGGGTTCATTTTGTCCGCTTCTTCGATGATATACACCTTGCGCGCGGCCTCGTTCGGCAGCACGCAGGCGTCCGCGGCCATCCAGCGGATCTGATCGACGGTGATCTCCCGCCGGAGGCGGCCCTTGTCGTCGCTCTGGCGGCGGATGGTGATGACGTCGGGATGGATGTCCCCCGCGGCCTTGCGGCAGGCGCGGCAGCGCCCGCAGGGCTTGTCCCCCGCGCCCGTGCACACGGCCGCGGCCGCCAGACGCCTCGCCTCGGCGAGCGCCTCGGCCGGGTCGCCGGACGACAGGATGAGCGGCTGCGTGATCCCTCTGTTCACCTGCGGCATGGCCTCCGCCTCCTCCCGCGCCGTCTGTCGGTTTATTCTACTCCGTCCGGACTCGTCCCGTCAAGCTCCGGCGGGGGCGTGCGGCGGCGCGTTTTGCGCCGGCGCCACTGCCTGTAGAGCACGATGCACACGGCCAGCGAGCACAGCAGCGTCGCCACGCTGAGGACCAGGAAGGGCAGGCCCTCCAGGAAGCCCATCATGGGGTGGAAGCTGGCCAGGATCACCACGGTGCCGGTGGCGAGGATCAGCGCGATCGTCAGGTTGGGCAGGACGGCTCTCCAGAATCGTTTCATGCGTCTCCCTCCCTTTTCGTGTAAAGGCCCGTCTCGGCGACCAGCAGGATATCCGAGAGCGGACGGTCGGCGCCGTTGGACTGGCGGCTGTACTTGGCGTGCATGAAGGTCATGACCGCCGAGCCGCCGCCGTCGAGGTTGTAGGCCACGGTGCAGCCCAGGTCCTGGAACAGCTGCGCAAGCTCCGGGATCAGCAGGCCGGACGAATAGCCCGCCTGCCGCCCGTCGACCACGACGAAGCAGTAGTGCCCCGGCTCATAGTAGCCGACGGCGCTGCGCGGGTTGGGGTAGCCCACGGCGGTGCTGACCTGGAAGCTGCGGTAGGCCTGCCCGTTCTCGTCGAGCAGGGCGGGGCCGAAGTTCCAGATCTGCAGGGGCTGCGCGGCAAGGATCGCCTCGTTGTCCACGCCGCCGCGCCGGTAGGTGGCCATCACGCCGTCGGCATAGAGGACGCACACGTCGCAGCCGGTGGGGTCGTTGCGGTAGAGCACGCCGTTGCGCATCAGCAGGCCTGTCGGCTGATAGGCATAAAAGTCGCCGCTGATGGCGATGATGGCGTTCGAGGCCGCGTCGATCTCCATCACGTCCTGCGTGGAGTAGTATTTGAGCTCGTTGTTGGCCGTGGCGGTCCGGAAGTTGTCGATGCTCGCCACATAGATGTCCGCGATGTGGACGACCGTCTCGCCGCGCTCGGCCTGGATCGTCCGCGTCTCGATGCTGACGGAGACCTCCTGGCTCGTGTAGGAGCGCTCGGTGACGACGACCTCGTCCGTGAAGTGCTCGGCGTATTTGATCTGCCATTCGGTGCGCGTGTCGGGCGTGGGCTCCGGCGTCGGCTCGGGCGTGGGCTCGGCCGGAACGGACGCGGTCTCCGCCGGCTGCTCCGTCGGCTGCGAGGCCGTCTCGGCCGGGGGCGCGGCCGTGATCTGCGGCGCGGGCATATAGCTCACGGCCTGGGCGCGGAGGATCGGCAGCCCCAGCTTGAAGAGCATGAAGACCGCGAGGATCAGCGCGCCGATCAGGATGTCCGTCACGATCACGCCGCCCAGCGGCGGATTTTTTCTGTTCCGTTTCTTGGAATGACTCATTTCAGTCCCTCGGATCCGTTTTCTGCGCGCGGCTGCGTCCGCGCGAACAGAATTATTATAAATTAAGAATGTTCGCTTGTCAATTTCTGTTGCCAAGCGGCGGAGAAACTGTTAGAATATGCTGTGCAACTTTTTTTCAAGAGGATCGCGCTCATGGCGAAAAAGATAAAAAAGAAAACCCGGAAAAAACGCTCGGCGCTGCCGGCCCTGATCATGGCTGCGCTGTTTCTGGCGCTGTTCTACGTCGTGGTGTTCCTGCGCGGCTCGCAGCTGCTGGGCGGCCCCGTCCTGCCCGACGTGACGGACGAGCCGGCCGCGTCGGCCGAGCCGGAGCCCGCGCCCGCCGCCCCGGAGCCCACGCCGGAGCCCACGCCGGAGCCCACGCCCGAGAACCCGGCCGAAGTGCGCCTGTCGGAGCTGATGGTCAAGAACCACAGCGTGCTGCAGGCGCCCGACGGCAGCTTCCCCGACTGGATCGAGCTCTATAACGCCGACTCCGTGCCCGTCGACCTCGCCGGCTGGCGCCTGTCCGACGCGGAGACCGGCGGCTGGACGCTGCCCGCGCGCACGCTCGAGCCCGGCGAGTACCTCGTCGTCTTCGCCGACGGCAGCGGCCGCAGCGAGAGCGGCGCCCTCTACGCCGACTTCTCCCTGTCCCCGGACGAGACGCTCTCGCTCTTCAGTCCCGGCGGCACGCTCGTGGACCAGATCTGCGGCGCGCCGGAGACGGCCAACCATTCCCTCGCCCGCGGCGAGGACGGCGAGCTCTTCGAGACGAAGGACGCGACCCCCGGCCTGCCCAACACGAAGGAGGGGATCGAGGCCTACGCCGCCTCGCTGGAGCCGAAGGGCCCCCTGAGCATCAACGAGGTCGTCGTCGCGAACTTCGGCACCATCCCCCAGGGCGGCAAGTACTACGACTGGGTGGAGCTCAAAAATGTGTCCGACGCGGCCGTGCAGCTGGCCGACTACTTCCTCTCCGACGACGAGGACGAGCCGCTGCTGTTCCGCCTGCCGGAGCGCATGCTCGAGCCGGGGCAGACCTATCTCGTCTGCTGCTCGGGCGACGAGAGCCTCACGAGCGGCAACTATCTGCACGCCAACTTCAAGCTCGACGACGCGGAGGAGGACCTCTTCCTCAGCACCGCGGGCGGCGTGCAGGACTTCGCGTATCTGCGCAAGATCCCCACGGGCGGCAGCATGGGCCGGCAGAAGGGGCAGACCGGCTGGTTCTACTTCCTCTCGTCCAGCCCCAACGCCGAGAACACCGGCGGCTACCGCCGCATCTCCGACAAGCCCGTCTCCCTCGAGCCGGACGGCGTGTACAACGACGTGGAGAGCGTGACCGTGGAGCTGAGCGCCCCCGGCACCATCTACTATAACATCGGCTCGGCCGTGCCCACCACGGGCAGCTCCGTCTACAGCGGCCCGATCACCCTCAGCAAGACGAGCGTGATCCGCGCCGTCGCGGTGGAGGACGGCTGCGCACCCAGCCGCGTGCTGACGCTCAGCTACATCGTCAACGAGAACCACACGCTCCCCGTGCTGAGTCTCGTGACCGACAACGCTGGCACCTTCAACGCCATCTACGGCAACGGCCGCAAGCACTTCAAGACGCCCGGCAGCCTCTCCTTCTACGAGGAGGGCGGCAGCTTCACCATGGCCTGCGGCATCAGCATGAAGGGCTGGACGAGCCTGCAGCTGCCCAAGAAGAGCCTCGGCGTCGACTTCGGCGGCTACGGCGACGGCAACCTGACCTACGACCCCTTCGGCATCGGCATCCACAACTACGACGCGCTGAACATCCGCGCGGGGCAGACCTACATGAGCTCCTTCATCAACAACGAGCTCTTCCAGGACCTCTGCGCCGAGGCCAGCGACAGCGTGCTGACGCAGGCCAGCCGCTACTGCATCCTCTATATCAACGGCGACTACCGCGGCATCTACTGTCTGAAGGAGGACCTCAACCGCCAGTTCTACGCCAACCACGCCGGCGTGAGCAAGGAGAGCGTGGAGCGCCTGCGCTCCGGCGTGAGCAACCAGAGCAGTCTGTACAAGGAGGTCCTGACCTTCTGCACGCAGAACGACATGTCCCTGGACGAGAACTACCAGCACTTCTGCGACATGTTCGACGTGGACTGCCTGATCGACTGGCTCATCATGGAGGCCTACTGCTCCAACTCCGACGTCAACGGCAACATGCGCTACTACCGCAGCTTCGAGAACGACGGCAAATGGCGCATCGCCTACTACGACCTGGACTGGAGCTTCCGCGTGACGATCAACTGCTTCGACAACGTCATCAATCCGGACCGCATCGTGCAGATCTCGCCCACGGTCAAGGCGCTGCTGAAGAACACGGAGTTCAAGATGAAGCTGGCCAAACGCTGCGTGGAGCTCTGCGGCGGCGTGCTCTCGAACGAGCACTGCCTCCAGAAGATCGACGAATACCAGGCCCTGCTCGAGCCGGAGATGGTGCGCGAGCACCAGCGCTGGGGCGGCAACCTCAATTACTTCCTCGACGGCCTCAACGGCCTGCGCAACTTCGTCACCTCGCACGACTGGCAGAACTACATGGTGCGCAAGCTCTTCAGCATCCTCCGCCTGACCGACGCCCAGAAGGCCGAGGTCATGGGCGGCTGAGCGCTCCGAAAACGAAGAAAACTCCCGCGCTCACGAGCGCGGGAGTTTTTTCATCGGATCGAGACCTCGCCGGAGCGGAGCGCCTCCTCCGCGCCGTCCGGCCAACGCACGCGCAGCGCGTAGTCCGCGTCCACGCCGAGGGCCAGCGCCGCGCGGCTGCCGCCGTTTCGCAGCGCCAGCACCTCGCGGCCGACCGTCAGGCAGCGGGCGCGGTAAGCCTCCAGCAGCGCGCTCTCGCGCGCCCGCGCGGCGGGGAGCAGCGCGTCCAGCTCCTCTGTCAGCGCCGCGGCCAGGAGCGGCAGCTCCGTCTCCCGCCCCGTGTGCTGCCAGAGCGAGATCGCGGCGTCCCCGAGCTCCGGCGGGAAGGCGCGGGTGTTCACGTTCACGCCGATCCCGAGGGCGAGACAGCGCCGGGGCCCGGCGGCGAAGCCCTCCGTGAGGATGCCGCAGAGCTTTTTCCCGTCCAGCAGCAGGTCGTTCGGCCACTTGAGGCCGCAGCGCACGCCGCACACGCGCTCGACCGCGCGGCAGGCCGCGAGCCCCGCCGCCGGCGTCAGCGCCAGGTCGCGCTCCGGCTCGCTCGACGCGTCCAGCAGCATGGAGTAGTACAGCCCGCCCTCGGGCGAGGCGAAGCTCCGCCCCAGGCGGCCGCGCCCCGCGCTCTGGCGCGCGGCCCAGAACACCGTCCCGTCCGCCGCGCCCTCCGCCGCCAGGCGGCGCAGCGCGAGGTTGGTCGAATCCGTCTCCGCCGCGTACAGCAGCGGCGCGCGTCTCTCGTTCATGGCAGTCCCTCCCCGCATTTTGCGGAACGGCCCGGCGGAAAACCGCCGGGCCGTGTTTTTCATGGTTTGTCGTCGAAGTAGCGGCTGAGGTCCAGCTCCTCGAAGTCCCGCTCCGCCGGATCGATGACGTCGAAGCGCTGCGTCGGCTCGGCCTTCGGCTGCTGCGCGGCGCGGGCCTGCTGCGCCTCCTGCCTGCGCTCGGCCTCGGCGCGGCGGCGCTTCTCGGCCTCGCGGCGCTGCCGGAGGTGCCTGCGGCGCAGGCGGCGATAGCGGGCCACCAGTGCCAGATACAGCACGAGGATCAGGACGAGCAGCACGATCAGGACCTTCACCCAGCCGCGATGCAGCACGTCCTGCAGACCCTGCTTGATGAACTGCAGGCGCGCCATGTCGACGTCGGCGTTGGTCACGAGGTCGAAGGGCCCGTATTCCTTGCCGCCGACCGTGACGTAGGCCGCGCCCAGGGGCGTGCCGGCGCCGATCGGCGCGACGAGGCGGTCCTCATAGAGCTCCGTGCGGACGCTGTGCTCCTTGGGGTCGACGTCGTTGGGCAGCAGCAGCACCACGTCCTCGCGGCAGCGCAGGAGGGCGGCGCCGTCGCCCTCGGCCTTGTCGATCTGCACCCGCTCGATGGGATCGGCCGCCGAGAGCACCTGCTGATAGGAGAAGTTTTCAAACAGCCAGTTGTAGAGCTGGCAGGTGATGGCGAAGTTGCCGACCGTCGTGGTGGCCTCGAGGTTGGGGCCGCTGCAGCCGAGCACGATGATCATCGCGCGGATGCCGTTGCGCTCCGCCGTGGAGATGAGGCAGTAGCCCGCGAGGCGGGTGTAGCCCGTCTTGACGCCGGAGGCGCCCGGATAGACGTAGCCGGGGCCGTAGAAGCCGGTCTCGCTCAGGAGCGCGTTGGAGTTGGCGAGGTTGCGCTCGCCGTTGGCGTTCGTTGCGTCGATGTGGTAGCTCACCGTGTTGACCATGGTCACGAACTCCGGGAAGCGCAGCGCGGCGGAGGTGATCAGATACAGGTCATAGGCCGAGGAATAGTGGTTGTCGTTCGACAGGCCGTTGGGGTCGGAAAAATGCGTGTTGCGGCAGCCGAGCTCCGCGGCGCGGGCGTTCATCGCGTCCACGAAGGCGCTGATGGAGCCGGACACGGCGACCGCGATCACGTTGCAGGCCTCGTTGGCGGAGGCCACGAGCGCGCAGTAGAGATAGTCCCGCAGCGTCATCTGCTCGCCGGAAACGATGCTCGCGTTGCTGCTGTCGGAATCGAGCCCCGTCTGGCAGTCCGGCCCGGCGGTGATCACGTCGTCGAGGCTCAGCTCGCCGCGGTCGACCGCCTCGAGCGCGAGCAGCGCGGTCATCACCTTGGTCAGGCTCGCGGGCGAGCGCTGCTGGTCGATGTTCTTCTCGAACAGGATCTCGCCGCTGTTCAGATCGACCACGATCACCGCGTGCGCCAGGGGATTGGGCTCCTCGATCGCGCAGGCCTGCGGCGCGAGCGCGGCCAGCAGCAGGCACAGGGCGAGGATCAGGGGGATCATTCTGAATTTTTTCATTTTGCTCTCCCGTTTTTTTCAGGAATATGGTATAATAAATAAACTGATGAGTTATTGTCCCGCCGCGGGCGCGGCGTAAGCTTTATTATACTGTCAAGCCCGGGGAATTGCAACAGAAATTCCTCGAAAACGGTCGGGGGCGCGGCAGACCGCCGCTTCTTCGACCATGCCGACCTGAGGGACCGCCATGAAGATTCTTGTCGTTGACGACGAGCAGCTGCTCGTCAAGGGGATCAAATTCAATCTGGAGAACGAGGGCTACGCCGTGGACGCCGCCTATGACGGCGAGGCCGCGGTGGAGATGGCGCGCAGCGGGGAGTACGGGCTCATCATCCTCGATCTGATGATGCCCAAGAAGGACGGGCTGCAGGCCTGCCAGGAGATCCGCGGCTTCTCGTCCGTGCCCATCATCATGCTCACGGCGCGCAGCGAGGGCTCCGACCTGCTGATGGGCTTTGAGTCCGGAGCGGACGACTATGTGACCAAGCCCTTCAACATCCTCGAGCTCAAGGCGCGCGTGCGCGCGCTGCTGCGCCGCGCGAGTCTGACGCCGGCCGCCGGAAGCACGGGCGGCGTGCTGCGCTGCGGTCACATCGTCATCGACCCGGAGCGCCGCCGCGCCACGAAGGACGGGCAGGTCGTGGAGCTGACCGTCAAGGAGTTCGACCTGATCGAATTCCTGATGCGCAACCCCGGCCGCGTCTACAGCCGCGAGACCCTGCTCGACCTCGTCTGGGGCTACGACTACCAGGGCGACACGCGCACCGTGGACGTGCACATCCGCCGCCTGCGCGAGAAGCTGGAGCTCAATCCCGCCAAGCCCGACTACATCATCACCAAGTGGGGCGTCGGCTACTACGTCTCGGACGGGGAATGAGCCATGCACAGCATCCGCTTTCATTTCTTTGCCTTCATCGCGGCGCTTCTGCTGATATTGCTGGTGCTGCTCAACACCTATCCGCTCATTTCCTCGCGGGACCTGGTCTTTGAGGAAAAGCGCAGCTCGCTGTCCTCGCAGGCCTCGGTGGTCGCCTCCTCCCTCTCCGGTCTGGAGACGCTCAACCGCCCCGGCGTGGAGGAGGTGCTGCGCGTGCTGGATGTGAGCGGCCTGTCGCGCATCCTCGTGGCGGACGGGCAGGGCCGCGCTCTGTATGACAGCGGCGGCCGGGAGGACGGCTCCGGCGACATCGCCGCGGCGCTCTCCGGCAAGGTCGTCTTCCGCTCGCGCTTTGCCGACTCGGCCTTCGCCAGCTCCTGCGCCATGCCGATCAGCAGCCAGGGCAGCACGGTCGGCGTGGTCTACCTCTGCGAGACGGACACCGAGCGCGCCGGGCTCATCCTCGACGTGCAGAACCGCATCATGATCGTGTCGCTGCTGATCGCGGTCCTCTCGCTGGCGCTCGTGCTGCTTTTTTCCGAGGTGCTGCTGCGCCGCGTCGGCGAGCTCGTGCGCTCGATGCGCATCGTCGCCGCCGGGGACTACGCGCACCGCCTCGCCGTGCGCGGACAGGACGAGATCGCCGAGCTCGGCGGCGAGTTCAACCTGCTGACCGAGCGCCTGGACGAAAACGAGCGGCAGCGCCGCCGCTTCGTTTCGGACGCCTCGCACGAGCTGAAAACGCCGCTGGCCTCGATCCGCCTGCTGGCCGACAGCGTGGTGCAGAACGACAATGTGGACGCGGCCACGATGCGCGAATTCATGGCCGACATCGGCAGCGAGGCCGAGCGTCTGCAGCGCACCACGGAAAAGCTCCTCGACCTCTCGCGCCTCGACGACGATATCCAGGTCGCGCCGGAGCCGGTGGACCTGCGGCAGACGGCGATCGACGCGCTCGTGATGCTGCGCCCGCTGGCCGGGGAAAAGCGCGTGGCGATCCACTCCCGGCTCGACGACGGCTGCGTCATCATGGCCAACAACGACGACGCCTTCCACATCCTTTTCAACCTTCTGGAAAACGCCGTCAAGTATAACGTCCCGGACGGCAGCGTGACGCTGACGCTCGAGCACGACGAGGAGAGCGTGACGCTCACCGTGGCCGACACCGGCATCGGCATCCCCGAGGAGGACCGGCTGAACATCTTTTCCCGTTTTTACCGGGTCGACAAGGCCCGTTCCCGCGAGGCCGGCGGCAGCGGCCTCGGCCTGAGCATCGTGCACGACGCGGTGCTCGCGCACGGCGGCAGCATCACCGTCGGCGCCAACAAACCGCAGGGCTCCGTGTTCATCGTGAGCTTCCCGCGGGCAACTTCGGAGGAAACAGGCATATGAACAACATCTCCCGCATTCAGAAGACTCTGGCCGAGCACGGGCTGGACGCCCTGCTCATCACCGACGAAAAGAACCAGCGCTACGCGACGGGCTTTGCCTTCACCGACGGCTCCGTGCTCGTCGGCCGGGAAAAGGCCTGGCTCATCACCGACTCGCGCTACATCGAGGCGGCGGAAAAGATCGCGGGCGGCTGCTGCGCCGTGCAGATGTTCGACCGCGAGCACAGCCAGCTCGAGCTGCTGCGCACCGCGCTCGCGGACTGCGGCGCGGAGAAGGTCGCCGCCGAGGACGAGAAGCTCAGCCACGCGCGTTTTCTCGCGCTTGAAAAGCAGCTCGGCCGCGCGCTGCTGCCCGCAGGCGGGCTGCTGACGGCCCTGCGCGCAAGCAAGAACGAGGAGGAGCTCGCGAGTCTCATCCGCGCCCAGCGGATCAGCGAGAAGGCGCTCGCGGAGGTCCTGCCCCTCATCCGCCCGGGCATGACCGAGAAGGAGGTCATGGCTGAGCTGGTCTATCACATGCTGAAAAACGGCAGCGAGGGCAACTCCTTCGACCCCATCGTGGTCACGGGCGCGAACACCTCCATGCCGCACGGCGTGCCGGGCGACACGGTCATCCGCGAGGGCGACTTCGTCACCATGGACTTCGGCAGCCTCTCGGACGGCTACTGCTCCGACATGACGCGCACCGTGGCCGTCGGTCACGCCACGGAGGAGATGAGAAACGTCTACGCCATCGTGCTGGAGGCGCAGCTGGCCGGCATCGCGGCCGCCCGCTCCGGCATCCCCGGCAAGGTCATCGACCGGGCCGCGCGCGACGTGATCGAGAGGGCCGGCTACGGGCCGTACTTCGGCCACGGCTTCGGCCACAGCCTGGGCCTCGATATCCACGAGCCGCCCATGGCCGGGCCGCGCGGCGAGGAGCTCATGGCCGACGGCGACGTCTGCTCCGCCGAGCCCGGCATCTACCTGCCCGGGAGGTTCGGCGTGCGCATCGAGGACGTGATGATCCTCCGCCCCGAGGGCGCCGAGGTCATCACCAAAGCCCCCAAGATGGAGCTGATCGTGCTCAACAACTGAGAGCCGAGAAAAAGTCTTGCAAAACCGGGCAAAATACTGTAAAATAAACCAGCTAAAGCATTCAGACAGATAAATCTTTCTTCGGGAGGTTCCCTTTATGATCACTGCAGGCGATTTCAGAAACGGCGTCACCTTTGAGATGGACGGTCAGGTCATGCAGGTCGTCGAGTTCCAGCATGTCAAGCCCGGCAAGGGCGCGGCCTTCGTGCGCACCAAGATGAAGAACGTCATCACCGGCGCCGTCACCGAGACCTCGTTCAACCCCACCGCGAAGTTCGAGAACGCCACCGTCGACCGTATGACCATGGAATACAGCTACGCCGACGGCAACCTCTACTACTTCATGAACCCCGAGACCTATGAGCTCGAGCCGGTGGACGAGTCCGTCCTGGGCGACAACTTCAAGTTCGTCAAGGAGAACATGGAGTGCACCATCTACTCCTACAAGGGCAAGGTCTTCAACGTGGAGCCCCCCTTCTTCGTGGAGCTCGAGGTCACCGACACCGATCCCGGCTTCGCCGGCAACACCGCCACGAACGCCACCAAGCCCGCCACGCTCGAGACGGGCGCGGAGATCAAAGTCCCCCTGTTCATCGACCGCGGCGAGAAGATCCGCGTGGATACCCGCACGGGCGAGTATCTGAGCAGAGCCTGAGATCTTTTTCGCAGGGGGAATGCACGGCGTCCCCCTGCTTTTTTCAGCTTCACCGACAGGCAGCCATCCGCACGACAAAGGAGGTCACCTTATGACGATCGTAGAAAAAGCCGCTTATCTGAAGGGTCTGGCCGAAGGGCTCGGCGTCGGCGCCGAGACCGGGGAGGGCAAGCTCTGGTCCGCGCTCACGGATCTGCTGGGCGACATGGCGCACGAGATCGAGGACCTGCAGGCCTCCAACCTGGACCTGTCCGACGTCATCGACGAGCTGGGCGAGGAGCTCTCCGCCGTCGAGGAGACGGTCTATGATCTCGACTCCCCCGAGCTGTTCGATCCCGAGTTCGACGAGGACGAAGACGAGGACGAGGACGTCGAAGATGAGGACGAGCCGGATGAGGAGGAAGACGAGGACGGCGACGACGAGGAAGCCGAAGAGGACGAGGAGGCCGAGCTCGTCGAGCTGCCGCGCTTCGACGGCGTGATGTACGACGTCACCTGTCCGGTCTGCGGCACGGAGATCACCCTGGACGAAGAGATGCTCGCCGAGGGCTCCATCGACTGCCCCGGCTGCGGCGAGACCTTGGAGTTCGACCTGCAGGACGAGGACGGCGAGAGCTGAGCGCCGCCGTAAAACAAAAAAAGAAGGGCCCCCGTTCATCTGTGTACTGCCCCAGTTTGTACGGACAGCACAAAAGCACCCCTGGTAGGAAGAATTAAGTTTTAAGCGGAGTGGCGCAGCGAAAGCGGCGCCACTCCAGTTTTTAACTGGATACGCTCGTGATTGTAGAAATGAATGTAACTG
>JAFRLZ010000037.1 GCA_017430985.1 Oscillospiraceae bacterium | reverse complement strand
TGTCGAACCGCGCCGCCGTCGGCAGGCCCGTGCTGGTCCTCTGGGGAATCTTCTGGACCGCCTACCTCGTGATTCTGGGATTCGCGCTGGTGCAAAGCCAACGCGTCGCGCGGACGCGCGCGCTGGTCTGGACCGCCGCCGCTCTGTGCGCGGCGGGGGCCGCCGGCGTCGCGACCGTCCTCCTGGTCAGGAAGAACCGGAGATCCCGGAAAGGGGAGAGCTGATATGAAAAAGATCATAGGGCTGCTGACCGCGCTGCTGCTTTCGGCGGCGATGGCGGGCTGCGGCGCGCCGTCGGCGGAGCCGGAACCCACGCCCGAACCCACGCCGGAGCCGATCGTTTTCTCCTGCGGCAGCTTTGAGGCCGACAGCGAGAGCCTGACGCTCGTGCTGCAGGAAGGGGAGAGCGCCCTGCTGGAGCGGTTCCCGAAGCTCAAAGTGCTGGACCTCACCGGCAGCCGCTGCTATGACGAGATCCTCGCCTTCCGCGAGACGCACCCGGAGGTCCGCGTAATCTGCGATGTGCAGCTGCCGGACGGACAGCTCCTGGCGTCCGACGCCGTCAGCGTCGATTTGAGCTCGCTGCGGCACGGCGAGGCGGAGGAGACCGTCAGACGGCTGAGCCTTCTGCCCGCGCTCGCGGAGATCGACCTGGGCGAGCGCCCGGCCGAGCCAGGGGAGGAGGACCTCCGCTGGGAGGACGTGGGCGCCTTTCAGAAGGCCTTTCCCGGGGCGAGCGTCCTGTACCGCTTCCGCCTCTTCGACAAGGACTTCAC
The DNA here is from genome assembly GCA_017430985.1 of Oscillospiraceae bacterium. Taxonomy (GTDB): domain Bacteria; phylum Bacillota; class Clostridia; order Oscillospirales; family Oscillospiraceae; genus Limivicinus. The sequence goes on along the minus strand of JAFRLZ010000037.1, from coordinate 5,919 downwards.
CACGCTCGACGAGCGGATGATCCTCAGCCACCGGCAGATGGACGACGACGGCGCCGCGGTGCGCGAGGTGCTGCCGTACATGGTCAACTGCAGCTTCCTCGACATGGACTCCTGCGGCGTGGACAACCGGCACATGGCCGCCATCCGGGATGACTTCCCGGATATCAAGGTGGTCTGGCGCGTCTGGTTCGGGGACGTGTACACCTGCCGCACCGACGTCAAGCGGCTGCTGGCCTCGTCCGAGGGCCACTCCATCGACGACTGGAACGCGGACGGCCTGTACTACTGCACGGACGTGGTGCACATGGACATCGGCCACAGCAATCTGCACGACCTGTCCTTCCTCTACAACATGCCCGATCTCGAGGTGCTGATCGTCGCCTGCGCCCCCTGGAAGGACGGCACGCCCATCGGCTCGCTGGAGAAGCTGGAGTATCTCGAGATCCTGAGCACCTCCTGCAACGACATCTCGTCCTTCTCCAATCTCCACAATCTCAAGCATCTCAACATCGGCAACTGCCACCACATCACGGACATCTCCTCGCTCTACGGGCTGACGCAGCTCGAAAGGCTCTGGATCGGCTGCATCACGCCGGTGCCGAAGGAGCAGAAGGACAGGATCCGCGAGCTGCTCCCGGACACCGTCATCAACACGACGACGGCCAACCACAAGAGCGAGGGCTGGTGCAAGGACGAGACCGGGCACAACGTGCCGCGCTACGCGCTGCTGCGAGAGCAGTTCGGCGACTATCAGATGTCCGCTTACGCTTACGACTGGAGCGATATCCTGTACAAAAAGAGCCTTGACGAGCTGACCGAGGAAGAGCTGCTGCTGGTCAAGCCCTGAATAGAAAATAAGAGAAACGGCCGCCCGCAGGCGGCCGTTTCTCTTATTTTATTTTTTCCGATCACCGTTTCTGCCTGCGGTGCAGCAGCATGGCCGAGCCGATCATGAGCAGGATGCCCAGCGACATGAAGCTGTAGCAGCGCAGCTGCCAGTTCCCGTGCCTCTGCACCAGATATTCGCAGAAGCCGGCGCCCGCGAGACCCAGGAGCCACCCGGCCCAGCACAGCCAGTGGATGAGCTTCAGACCGTATTTTTTGACGGAACGGCGGCTGAACTCGATCAGCACGCCGAGGATCGCCGCGCCGCCGAGGATCTGCGCGACGCTGATGAAGGCGTTGAAGTTGAAATAGGTCGCGTCGTTTCGCGTGCTGTCGATGACGAGTTCCACGGCGCTGTACAGGAGCAGGAAGAACAAAAACACGTCGCCGCGCGCGGCGCGCCGTTTTTTCCCCGCGGGATACCAGCGGCAGAAGAGCGCCGTCAGGGCGAGGAAGACCAGGAAGAAGAGCAGCGCCTCGACGAAAAAGGCCGCGAAGCGGTATTCTGCCGCGCCGGAGCTCGTGAGCGAGGGATAGGAAAAGGGGAGGCGCTGGAGACGGGGATCCGTGAGGATCGCCTTCCCGCGGCAGGTGCCGCTGAAGAAGGAGCCGAGGCGCAGCACGGCCAGCCCCAGGGCGAGCGCGGGGGCGGAGCAGTCGAGCAGCGTGCCGGCGTGCGGCGCGAGGCGCAGCGCCCGCAGGAGCAGCACCGCCAGGACGAAGCCGATCACGACGCCGGACAGACAGTAGCCGCCGAGCGAGGGCCTGCCGAGCGCCGCCGCCAGACCGGAGAACTGCTCCTGATGGCAGGACCAGTACATGATCCGGGAGACGGCGTAGGCCAGCAGCAGCGCCAGAGGCGCGAGGACGCAGGGCAGGAAGGGTTTTCCGCCGACGGCGGACCAGGCGGCGTACAGGGCAAAGAAGCAGGCCAGGGCCGCCAGAGCGACCAGGATCGAATCCCAGTAGACGATCCTGCTTCCGAGACAGAAAGCGGCGTTGCTCATGCTTTGCCCTCCGTTCCCGCCGGCAGAGCCGAGGCGAAATAGAAGATGTCGCTGACCTGACGCTCCGCGTCAAAGTCCACCTGGTTGAGGATCTTGCCGTTCATCCAGAGCTCGGAGGTCTGCCCGCCGTCGAGCGCGTAGGCCTCCTTGACGCCCTTGCCGTAAATGATCTCACCGGCCATGTTGATCGTGGCCGTTTCGCTGACACGGAAATCGTAGTTGATCGTCATGAGCAGATAGTGCCGCTCGCCGAGCTGTCCGATGACCGAGCGGGAATAGCTGAGGCCCGTGTCGCCGATGCGGTAGGTATAGATGTCCTGCAGCTCGCCGTTGTGCACCAGGATGGGGCCGAAGGCGGCCGAGAAGACCACGTCGTTGTCGCGGATGTACTGCTCCACCTGCTCGCGGCTCGTGAGCTCGCCCTGCGGGACCAGCAGCATGTCGCCGGAGGCGGTGAAGAAGCAGTTGTCCAGATAGTCCAGTTCGCAGCGATAAAGCTGGCGCTGATAGACCGTGACGCCGAACTGGCGGTGCGCGTAGAAGTCCCCGTTGGTGGCAATGACCGCGTTGGCCTCCCGCCCGAGCTGGGAGCAGTATTCGCGCACGCCGGAGTCATAGCTGTCGCCGGAGAGCTTGCGCCGGAGCTGGGAGCCGTCGGCGATCTTGATCTCCGCGAAGGTGCAGCAGCGGTCGCGGATCTTCTCCTTCCAGGTGATGACAAGGATGGTCTCGTCGTAATAGTAGTTGTACTCCGCGTAGCGGAACAGCTGGATATCCGGCGTCCACGCCGTCTCCTGCCCTTCGAGCAGGACCTCGGCCCGGTCGACGAGCTCCTGGATGACGGCGGGGTCCGTGGTCGAGCCGAAGCTGGCGGGATCCGGCGCGGGGGCGGCGAGATCCTGCTCCGGGATCTTGTAGATCTTGCGGATATAGGTCAGGCCGTCCAGTGCCTGGCTCTTGGCGTTGTTGGCGGAGGCGTCAAAGCTCTCCGTCAGGCTGCGACGGGCGTCCGAGCCGCCGGAGGCGGCGGAGGAGAGACGGACGCAGAACGCCAGCAGCAGCGCACAGGCCAGACAGATCAGCAGGAAGAGCAGGGCCGCCGCAGGCGAGAGCCCAGACGATGTTTTCTTTTTGTTCGTGCTTTCGTCCATAGTCAGCCTCGCCTTATCGTGATACATAACCGTTGAGTGCCCGGAGCAATGCGGCGTCCGCCAGCAGATGCCAGCCCTGCTCGTCATAGCGGAGCGTGAGCGCGAGCGTCTCCGTGCGCGCGTAGTCCGCGCTGTGCTCCAGAAGATCCGAGACCGCCTCGCGGTAGGCCTCCTCGGCGATCTCCGGCCGGTACTGGTCGTTTTCGTCGTAGACCTCGCGGTAGGGCCGTTCCTCCACATAGCGCGTCAGATTCAGGAGGATCTGGTCCCGCAGCCCGTCCTGCAGCGCCGAGACGTCGAGCGCCGTGAACGAGACCTCGCGCTGCGCCGAGAGGCCCTCGGTCCGGCCGCCCTCGAGGAGCCGGTAGGCATAACTCTCATGCAGCGCGTCGTAGAGCTGCGCCGTCACGGGGTCTTCCGGTTCGACGTCCATGCCGAGGTCGGAGTAGTTGTCCAGATACGCGCAGGCGCCGGGATAGTCGCCGGCCTGGATGCTGTCGAAGAAGGCGCTGACCGTGTCCTCCGGCGCGGAGGCATAGCGGGCATAGACGACGCCCTTGCGCAGCCCGGCGACGGTGAGCAGGCAGGCGGCGGCGGCCGTGGCGAGAGCCAGGAGCAGCCAGCCGAGGCGGAGCCTGGCGCCGCGCGCGAGCAGGATCAGGAGCAGGGCGCACAGCGCGGCCGCACAGAGAATCAAAACAAGCATGGTGTTTCTCCCAAACAGAAAGAGATCCCGGACGAAGCGTCCGAAGTCAGAACATATACTGCAGCGCGTCGAAGAGGCCGGTGCTCCAGGTCACCCAGTTGTGGGCGTCGTGCACAGGCACGGCGAAGGCGTTCTCGCCCTCGGTCAGATAGGGGAGCCTCTCCACGATCTTTTCAAAGGTGCGTTTGTCCCAGGTCCAGGCGTCCGGCTCGTTCCAGCCCCAGCCGGCCACGTAGCAGCGCGGGGGATATTCCTTGAGCAGATCGGTCTCGAAATCGATGACCTCGCTCTTCGTGATCTGGCCCTTGCTCATGCTGCAGAAATTGGCGAAGAGATCGGGGCAGCGGCGCACGCCGCATTCGATGACGAAATGGCCGCCGCGGCTGGCGCCGCAGAGAGCGAAGTGATCGCGCGCGGCGATGAGGGAGGCCTCGTCGGCTCCCTCGGCCCAGGTGGCGTAGCGGGAGACGATACAGGGCAGCAGCGTCTCGCGCAGCAGGGCGGCATAGTCGTCATAGGAGGCGTGCTCCTTGGGAGGCTCGACGCCGACGACGATGAACGGCGCGCAGAGATGCTCTTCCGTCATGCGGTCGTACACGGAGGAGAGGCAGAACGAAACGCCGTGATACGAAAACACCGTCTCCGTCCAGCCCTCCGGATCGCCGTTGTCGCCGGGGATGCAGAGGAGGAGATCATAGCGCCCGTTTTCGTCATAATCACAGGGGAGCCATACGGCCAGCGGGTGCTCCTCGCCGTCCTCGCCCGTCACGCTGTCGAGGAGGCAGGCGCCCCGGCGCTCGGCGGGCGTCAGATACCGCTCGGGCAGCATATCGTCAAACAAAAGCGGCTCGCGGCCGCAGCCGGTGCAGAGCCCGCGCTCGTAGCTGTGGAAGCGCTGCTCACCGCAGAGGAGGCAGACGGCGTTCTCGTCGTGCGCCTCGTGGGGGCAGGCAAAGCCGCAGAGGGCGCAGACGCCGTCCCGCCATTCATGGGGGCAGGGCAGACCGCAGCGGGGACAGGAGCCGCCGGCGAAGCCCGCGTCATGCGCGCAGACCTCTCCGCAGAGGGCGCAGACGCCGTTTTCCCATGCGTGAGGGCAGGGCGTCTCCTCGGGCGGGGACGCGTCCGGCGGCTCCGAAGCGGCGCAGGCGCACAGGACGAGAGCGGCGAAAAACAGGAAAAAACAGAGCAGTCGTTTTTTCATATCCGGTGAAGGTCCTTCTGTCATACTCCCGCGCCGAAAGGCGTCAGGGAGCAAGAATATAACAAGTATATCATCGAACGGAGCGGAACACAAGCGCCAATCCCAAGCTGCGGCGGGAACTCCCCGCCGGGCCGGAGAACGCCCCGTCTGGCGATGCGCGAAAATAAAAATTATTGTATTAAATTTTTGTAAAATTTCCTCTTGAATTTCTGTAGCGTTCGCAGTATAGTAACGATATAAGTCATAGTTTGTTCATTTTTCGGCGGGAGGGACGTTCGGCCGTGACTCTGGATCGCGAAACATTTCTGGCCGTGGTGGAGGACTCCTACAGCGCCTACTATACCATCCATCAAAACGAGGGCATGACGGAGCTCCCGCTGGCGTTCCGGGCCGATTATTATTCGAGAGACGAAAAGTACTGGTTCACCAAAAGCGTGAAGATCTGGGCCAACGAGACCAACGAGCTCTGCTATGTGTTCTGCGCCCCGCATTTTGACCTTGAGACCGCCGAGCGCTGCCTGGACTATGTGATCGAGGACGCGCAGCCGCGCGTCAAGCCCCACAAGGAGCACCAGTACACCAACTTCAAGGCGGTCTTCCTGGCCGACTCTTTCGACGAGGCCGCGCGCAAGGCCATCATGAAGCGGCGCTTTACCAAGAACTACAAGTATTCCCTGCACGGCTACTCCATGCTCATGACAGCGGCGGTGGATCTGAGCGATTGCTCCACCGCCGCCAACAAGGCCGGCTACCCGCTGGTCAAATACTTCCGTAAGCTGTTTGACGCCAGGAAATGAGAAGACCCTGACGGCAAATGGTAATAAAAAACATTTTTTCATAAGGAGTGAAAAGTGTGAGCGCATTAGTTATCCTTCTTTGCGCGGTCGTGCTGCTTGCTCTCGGCTACGTCTTCTACGGCGGCTGGCTGGCCAAGCAGTGGGGCGTTGACCCCAACCGTGAGACCCC
>JAFRLZ010000036.1 GCA_017430985.1 Oscillospiraceae bacterium | reverse complement strand
GCAGCAACGAGGGCGTCATCGTCATGGCGGCCACGAACCGCGCGGACATCCTCGACAACGCCCTGCTGCGCCCCGGCCGCTTCGACCGCCAGGTCTACGTCGGCCTGCCCGACATCCGCGGGCGCGAGGCGATCCTGCGCATCCACGCGCGCGACAAGCAGCTGGCCGACGACGTGGACCTCAACTCCATCGCCAAGGGCACGCCGGGCTTCTCCGGCGCGGACCTCGAAAACCTCATGAACGAGTCGGCGCTGCTGGCCGTGCGCCGCAAGCACCGCTTCATCACCATGGAGGACGTGGACGAGGCCATCCTGAAGGTGCAGATGGGCCCGGAGAAGAAGAGCCGCAAGATGAGCGAGCGGGCGCGCCGCCTGACCGCCTATCACGAGAGCGGCCACGCCGTGGCGGCGAAGTTCCTCGAGCACGTCGACCCCGTGCACTATATCACCATCATCCCGCGCGGCATGGCCGGCGGCTTCACGCTGATGCGTCCGCAGGAGGACCTGGAGAACTTCACCTCCCGCGCCGAGATGTACGAGCAGATCGTGATGTCCCTCGGCGGCCGCATGGCCGAGAAGCTCTTCCTGGACGACATCTCCACCGGCGCCTCCGCCGATATCCAGCAGGCCACGAAGCTGGCGCGCGACATGGTCACGCGCTACGGCATGAGCGACCGGCTCGGCCCCATCCTCTACGACAGCTCGGACCACTCCATCTTCATCGGCCGCGACTTCGGCACGACCAAGAGCTATTCCGAGGAGACGGCCGGCGTCATCGACGAGGAGGTCAAGGCCATCTTCGACCGCGCCGCGGCCGACTGCGAGCGCATCCTCACCGAGCACCGCGAGCAGCTCGTCGCCGTCGCCGAGTACCTGCTGGTGCACGAGACGATGGAGGGCGAGGAGTTCAACTACTACTTCGAGCACGGCGAGTTCATGCCCGTCAGCGCGAAGGACGCGAAGAAGGCGCGCTACGACAAGACCATCGAGCGCCCGGCGCGCAAGATTTCCATGATCGACGGCTACGCCGAGGAGAAGGCCGCGCAGGCGCAGGGAGACGGGGAGACGCCCGAGGATCCCGCGCCCGAGGCTCAGACCGAGCCGCCGCGGGAGGATCAGACCGAGCCGAAGGAATAAAACATGAAAAAGCAAACGCAGAGGCTGCCCAGCAGCCTCTGCGTTTTGCCGTTATCGTTTGCCGTTGCCAGGGAAGGCGGCTTGTGCTACAATGGCGCCAGAAAAGCATTGGAAAGGAGACCGTTTCTATGATCGATCCCAAAAGCAAACGCAGCGAGGTGCCCGAGGAATTCACCTGGAACCTCGCGGATATCTTTGAAAGCGACGAGGCCTGGACCGCCGAGTATGAGGCCATGAAGGAGATGCCGGCGCGCCTGGCCGCCTTCCGCGGCACGCTCGGGCGCAGCGCTGAGGACCTGCTGGGCTGGCTGCGCGGCTCGGACGAGCTGAGCCTGCGCTTCGAGAAGCTCATCGGCTACGCGCACTGCAAGGCCGACCAGGACCAGGGCGAGGCCGTCTATCAGGACATGATGGGCAAGGCCATGACGGTCGCCGTGGCCGTGTCCGGCGCCGCCGCCTTCGCCACGCCCGAGATCATGGCCATCGACGAGGACACGCTCAACCTCTTCTACGTCGCGCAGCCCGCGCTGGAGGAGTACCGCCGCAGCCTGTACCAGATCCGCCGCCGCGCCGCGCACATCCTCTCTCCGGAGGAGGAGAAGCTGCTGGCCGCCGCGGGCGAGATGGCCCACGCGCCCGACCAGATCGTCAGCGTCTTCCGCAACGCCGAGCTCAAGTTCCCCGACGCGGTGGACGAAAAGGGCGAAAAGCACACGCTGACCGGCGGCTCCTACGGCCCGCTGATGGAGAGCGCGGACCGCGTGCTGCGCCGCAGCGCCTTCGAGAACATGTACGGCCGCATCGGCGAGTTCAAAAACACCATCGCCGCCACGCTCGACGCGCAGTTCAAGCAGCTGCGCTTCTTCGCCGAGGCGAGAAAGTACGGCAGCACGCTCGAGGCCAGCCTCGACGCCAACGAGGTGCCCGTCGAGGTGTACACGAAGCTCATCGAGGCCGTGCACGCCAACCTTGACAAGATGTACCGCTACGTCGCGCTGCGCAAAAAGCGCCTCGGCGTGGAGGAGCTGCACATGTACGACGTCTACACGCCCATCGTGGCCGACGCCGTGCGCACGATCGACTTCGAGGAGGCCAAGGCCACGGTGCTCGAGGCGCTGAGCGTCCTCGGCGAGGACTACACGGCGCTGCTGCGCGAGGGCTTTGAAAACCGCTGGATCGACGTCTATGAGAACGCCGGCAAGCGCGGCGGGGCCTATTCCTCCTCCGGCGCGCGGCCGCACCCCTATGTGCTGCTCAACCAGAAGGACACGCTCGACAGCATGTTCACCCTCGCCCACGAGATGGGCCACGCCCTGCACAGCTACCACAGCGCGAAATACCAGCCCGTCAGCACCAGCGACTACGTGATCTTCGTGGCCGAGGTGGCCTCCACCTGCAACGAGGTGCTGCTCATGCGCTACCTGCTGGGCAGGACCACGGACAAGAAGGAGCGGGCCTACCTCATCAACCACTTCCTCGACGCCTTCAAGGGCACGATCTACCGCCAGACCATGTTCGCCGAGTTCGAGCTGATGATGGGGCGGATGTCCGAGGCCGGGCAGACCCTGACGGCCGACGTGCTCTGTGAGAAGTACAAGGCGCTCAACGAGCTCTACTTCGGGCCCGACATGATCTCCGACGAGCAGATCGCGCTGGAGTGGGCGCGCATCCCGCACTTCTTCTACGACTACTATGTGTTCCAGTACGCCACGGGCTTCTCCGCCGCCGTCGCGCTCGCCAACCGCATCCTCGCGGAGGGCGCGCCCGCCATCGCGGACTACAAGAAGTTCCTCTCCGGCGGCTGCAGCGCCGACCCGATCTCCCTGCTGAAGATCGCGGGCGTGGACATGAGCTCTCCGGAGCCGGTCAACTCCGCGCTGCGGCTTTTCGGCGAGCTCGTGGACGAAATGGAAAAGCTCGGTTGAAACAGGACTCCCGGACAACAAGAGGCCGGACGGTGCATCCGCACCGTCCGGCCTCTTGTTTGCAGATATGAGGCTGCAGGGCAAAGGCCCCCTTGCCTAAAGGGGGGCTGTCGCCGCAGGCGACTGGGGGATTCCGTCGGACACAAGCGATGTTGCGGCGGGGCTTTTAGTATCCCCCCGGCCTCGCTTCGCTCGGCCACCCCCCTTTAGGCAAGGGGGGCTTTCCCCAGTTTAATCTCCGTTTGCCGCGGGCGAGCACAGCTCGCCCCTGCAAGCTCGCTTATTCCGCGGCGACGGGCAGGCCGCAGGCGCCGTTTTCGCAGACGTAGAAGGCGGCACGGCCCTCGAGCGGCGCGCAGCCCTCCGTGAAGGGCGCGGCCTCGGCGAGCGCCGCGGCCCGGCCGGGCGTTTTGAGCAGCACGGTCAGCTCCGGCGCGTACCTGGCGAGCACGGCCCCGAGCGCCGCGGGGACCTCCTCCCCTGGCGCGGCGCAGACGAGCTCGCGCGTGGGGAAGGCCTCGTCCAGCAGGGCGCAGAACCCGAAGGCGCAGCCCGCGGGGTAGTCGGCCGCGTTCGCGCAGAGGAAGCCGAGCTGCTTTTGCGCCGCCTCGCGCCAGCGCTCCCGCGCCGTCAGCCGCCACAGCCGCTGCAGCAGCACGGCCGCCGCGCTGTTGCCGGAGGGCAGCGCCCCGTCGTAGAGCTCCTTCGGCCGGACGATCAGCGCCTCCGCGTCGTCCGCCGTCAGGAAGAAGCCGCCCGCGGGGTCGGCGAAATGCGCGAGGATCTGCCCGGCCAGCTCCCCGGCCAGCAGCAGATGCGCCGGCTCGAAGTCCGCGTCGTAGAGCTCCAGCAGGCCCAGGGCGTAAAAGGCATAGTCGTCGAGCCGCGCGTCGAAGCGCGCCTCGCCCTCGCACCAGCGCGCGAGCAGCCGCCCGTCCCGCAGCAGCTCCCGCCGCAGGAAGGCCTCCAGCTCCCGCGCCGCGTCGAGATAGCGCGCGCTGCCGAAGACGCACGCGGCGCGCGCGAGCGCCATGAGCAGCAGGCCGTTCCAGCCCGTGAGCACCTTGTCGTCCGTTGCGAGCGGCAGGCGCTCCTTCCGGTAGTGCCGCAGCTTTTCCCGATAGAGCCCGTAGCCCTCCGGCACGAGCTGCCAGCGCTCGTTGAGCAGCAGGTTCGGGATGCTTTTGCCGTGGAAATTGCCCTCGGCCGTGATGTCGTAGCACTCGCAGAAGCCGCGCGCGGCCTCCGCGCCGAGCACCCCGGCCGCCTCCTCCGGCGTGAAGAGGTAGTACGCGCCCTCCTCGCCGCCGCTGTCGGCGTCCTGCCCGGCGTAAAAGCCGCCGTCGTCGTCCCGCAGCTCGCGCAGGCACCAGTCGAGCGTCTGCTCGGCCACGCGGCGGTAGAGCGCGAGACGTCCCTCCTGCCAGGCCTCGGTGTAGGCCAGCGCGAGCAGGGCGTTGTCATAGAGCGTCTTTTCAAAATGCGGCGCGAGCCACTCCCGGTCGGTCGAGTAGCGGGCGAAGCCCCCGCCGAACTGGTCGAAGACGCCGCCGCGCGCCATCTGGCGCAGCGTGTGCTCGACCATGGCGCGCCTGGCCTTGTCCCCGGAGAGCTTGGCATAGCGCAGCAGGAACAGCAGGTCGTGCGCCATCGGGAACTTCGGCGCCGTGCCGAAGCCGCCGTACTCGGCGTCGTAGGAGGCGGCCAGCTGCTCCGCCGCCCGACCGGCGAGCGAAGGGTCGGCCTCGCCCGCCGCCGCGGGGCTCTGCGCGAGCAGAGCCGTCAGCTCGCCTCCGGCCCTCCGCAGCGCCTCCGGGTCGCGCGCCCACCTGTCGGCCGCCGCGCGCAGCAGCGGCAGCAGGCCGATCTGCCCGGCGCGGCTGTTTTTCGGCAGATAGGTCGCGGCGAAGAAGGGCTCGCCCTCCGGCGTGAGCAGCAGCGTCAGCGGCCAACCGCCGCTGCCGGTCAGCGCCGTGCAGGCGCGCATATACACCGCGTCCACGTCCGGCCGCTCCTCGCGGTCCACCTTCACGGGGACGTAGGAGCGGTTGAGCTCGGCGGCGACCGCCGCGTCGGCGAAGCTCTCGCGCGCCATGACGTGGCACCAGTGGCAGGTGGAGTAGCCGATGGAGAGGAAGACGGGCCGGTTTTCCCGCCGCGCCTTCCCGAAGGCCTCTTCGCCCCAGGGATACCAGTCCACGGGGTCCTGCGCGTGCGCGCGCAGATAGGGGGATTTCTCGCGCTGTAAACGATTGCTCATGGTTGTCATCCGTCCGTGATTATGATACAGTTATTATATACCGAAGATCTCATTTCTTGCAAGGAGAGAGAGGCATGGACTATCAGGAGCCGATCTGCCCCTTCGACACGAGCGCGTACACCGGCGTGCCGGACGCGGAGCCGACGGGCGAAACGATCCCCGTGCGCGAGCTGATCGCGCAGCTCGACGCGCTCTTCAACAGCGGGCGCGAGGCCGAGGCGGGGGACTTTTTGAACACCTGGCGCGAAAAGGCCGCCGCGCTGGGCGACTGGCGGGGCGAGCTGAGCATGCTCAGCGAGCTCATGGGCTACCACCGGCGCGACCGGCGGGAGGACCTCGCGCTCGCCGCCGTGCGCGACGGGATGGAGCTCGTGCGCGCGCACCGGCTCGGCAGCACGGTCTCCGGGGCGACGGTGCTGCTCAACGCGGCCACCACGCTCAAGGCCTTCGGATGCGCGGCCGAGTCCGTCCCTGTGTTCGAGCACGTCAGCCGCGTCTACGCGCAGAACCTCGACCCGGCGGACTATCGCTTCGGCGGGCTCTACAACAACATGGGCCTGAGCTACGCCGACCTGGGCGACTTCGAGCGGGCCGAGCGCTGCTTCCGGCTCGCCATGCAGGTGATCGCGCGCTGCCCCGCGCCGGACAACGAGCTGGCCGTCACGCTCTGCAACCTCGCGGAGCTCTACGATAAGCGCGACCCGCTCGACGAGCGCGCCGCGCAGTGCATGGAGCAGGCCTGGGAGCACCTCAACGCGCCCGGCCTGAAGCGCGACGGCTACCACGCCTTTACCATTTCAAAATGCGCGCCGAGCTTCGACTACTTCGGCTTTTTCCTGTATGCGGCCGAGCTGCGGCAGCGCGCGGAGGCGATCTATGCGGGGACTTGAGGAGGCGCGCGCCCTCTTTGAAGGGCGCGGACGGGACTGGTTGAGCCGCGACTTTCCGGGCTGGGAGGCGCGCGTCGCCGTGGGCCTCGCCGGCCGCGGCTCGGAGTGCTTCGGCTTCGACGACGAGGTCTCGCGCGACCACGATCTCGAGCCGGGCTTCTGCCTGTGGCTGACGGACGGGGACTACGCTGCGATCGGGGCGGCGCTCGCGCGCGGGTACCGGGGCCTGACCGGGAAGAGCGCCGCGCCGCGCAGCGCCCTGGCCGAGCAGAAGCTCGGCGTGCACCGCGTCGGGGACTTTTACGCGCGCTACACCGGCTCGCCCGGCGCGCCGCAGAGCTGGCGGCAGTGGCTGAGCCTGCCGGACTACGCGCTGGCCGAGGCCACGAACGGCGAAGTCTGGCACGACGGGCCGGGCGTCTTTTCCGCGATCCGGCAGGAGATCCTGACGGGCATGCCCGAGGACGTGCGGAAAAAGAAGCTCGCCGCCCGCGCCGTGGAGATGGCGCAGAGCGGGCAGTACAACTACGCGCGCTGCCTTGCTCACGGCGAGGAGGGCGCGGCGATGCTCGCGCTCGCGGATTTCGTGCGCGCGGGCTGCGGCGCGATCTGGCTGCTCAACCGCCGCCACATGCCCTATTACAAGTGGATGCTGCGCGGCATGGAGGCCCTGCCGCTCCTCGGCGACATGCGCCCGGCGCTGGATTGGCTGCTGACCGGCGAGAACGACGCGGGCGGCCGCGAGACCAAGCAGGGCGTCGTCGAGGACATCTGCGCCGCCGTTATTCGGGAGCTGAAGGCGCAGGAGCTCACCGGCGGCGACTGGGATTATCTCGAGCCCCACGCCTTTGCAATCCAGAGCCGGATCGAAAACCAGCAGATCCGCGCGCTGCATGTGATGGAGGGATGATTTTCAAATGCGAAACGCCGTTTCGCATTTGAAAAACTCGCGCTCATCGCACTCGGCGTACGGGGGACACGCCTCGTTTGGTCGGCGCGAGGGCGCGCACAGCTTGCTTCAGGGTGTTTTTGCCGTGGCGAAGCTACGGCAAAAACGATTAAAAAATAAGGAGGATTGAAATGACGATCCAATGGCTCGGCCACGCCTGCTTCAAGATCACGCATCAGGGTTTTTCCGTGGTCATCGACCCCTACAACAGCGACTACATCAACGGCTATCCGAAGCTGCGCGTCAAGGCGGACATGCTGCTCGTCAGCCACGAGCACTACGGCCACAACTACCGCGAGGGCGTGATCCTCTCCGGCCGCCCGGCCTCGGACTGCCCCTTCGAGATCACGAAGCTGCGCGTGCCGCACGACTTCAAGATGGGCAACTGGCGCGGCTTCTGCGATATCCACGTGCTCGAGGCCGACGGGCTCAAGCTCGTGCACATGGCCGATATCGGCACCCAGCTCGACGGCGGGCAGATCTCCCGCCTCTTCGGGGCGGACGTGGTGATGATCTGCGCCGGCTCCTGCACGGGCCTGCCCTCCCAGGAGACCAAGCGCATCTGCGACGAGATCCTGGCCACGGTGGTCATCCCCATGCACTACCGCGACGGCAGCCGCGGCGGCCACCGGCTCGAAACGGTGAAGGACTTCGCCTGGCAGTTCGAGTCGCCCGACCTGATCCATTATTACGACACGGACACCTTCACCGTCGAGCCCTTCATGGAGCCGCAGGTGGCGGTGCTGAAATATCTCGGCGGCTGAGCGTTTCCCGCTTTACAGAGCCGCGCAACGATGATAAAATAACGATAAGAACCCGACAAGGAGGAACGACCATGGTCAACTATGCCGAAAGAATGCAGGGCGTGAAGCCCTCTGACGTACGCGAGATCCTGAAGCTCACCGCCCGCCCGGAGATCATCTCCTTCGCCGGCGGCCTGCCCGCGCCGGAGCTCTTCCCCGTGGACGATATCCGCGTGGCCAGCGACCTGGTGCTCAAGGAGGCCGGCCCCGTGGCGCTGCAGTACGCCACCACCGAGGGCAATCCCAAGCTGCGCGAGCAGATCGCGGAGCGCCTCGACAAGAAAAACAACATCAAGACCGATAAGGAGCACATCTTCATGACCGCCGGCAGCCAGCAGGGCCTGGACTACTGCGGCAAGCTCTTCCTCGACCCGGGCGACGTGGTGCTGGTGGAGAGCCCCTCCTACCTCGGCGCGATCAACGCCTTCCAGGTCTATCAGCCGAGATTCGTCGAGGTCCCGACCGACGGCGACGGCATGATCATGGAGGAGCTGGAGAAGATCCTCGCCACGACCGAGAACGTCAAGCTCATCTACGTCATCCCCGATTTCCAGAACCCCAGCGGCCGCACCTGGCCCCTCGAGCGCCGCAAAAAGTTCATGGAGATCATCAACAAGTACGAGGTCTACGCCATCGAGGACAACCCCTACGGCGACCTGCGCTACGCCGGGGAGTATCTGCCCGCCCTCAAGTCGCTCGACACCAAGGAGCTCATCATCTACATGGGCACCTTCTCCAAGGTGCTCGCGCCGGGCTACCGCCTCGGCTGGCTCTGCTGCAGCGAGGCGCTGATGTGGCAGTTCAACATGATCGCCTCCGCCGCCGTGCTGCAGACGGCCACGATCAACATGATGGTCGTGTCGAAGTATCTCGAGCTCTTCGACCTCGACGCGCACGTCGAGAAGATCCGCGCCTGCTACAAGCACCGCTGCGAGCTGATGCTGCAGTCGATGGACGAGTACTTCCCCGAGGAGGTCAAGTTCACGCGGCCGCAGGGCGGCCTGTTCACCTGGGCGGAGCTGCCGAGCTACATCGACACCAAGGTCATGGCGCTGCAGGCCCTCGAAAAGCAGGTGGCCTATGTGCCCGGTATCGGCTTCTTCCCCAACGGCGGCAACCACAGCTGCATGCGCCTGAACTACTCCTGCATGCCCGACGAGCGCATCGTCGAGGGCATCAAGAGGCTCGGCGGCGTCATCAAGGCCAATCTCAAATAAGTTTTCGGTTTCAGACAAGGGCGGCTCTGCGGAGCCGCCCTTTTTCTTGCCAAAGAGGAAAAACGATGTTATAATATTTTCACTTTTTTCGAAAGGAGCATGGTCTTGGAGCTTGCGGAACTGAAACTCATCACGGCCAGCAACCTCATCAACCTGCGCACCGCGCACGGCATGACGCAGGCGGAGCTCGGCGCCAAACTGAATTACTCGGACAAGACCATCTCCAAGTGGGAGCGGGGCGAGGCCATCCCGGACGCCTTTGTGCTCACGCAGATCGCGGAGCTCTTCGGCGTGACCGTGGACGATCTGCTCAGCAGCAACAGCAAGTGGGAGCCGCCTCCCGACGAGTCGGCCGGGCCGGAATTCGTGTACAGCACCGACCGGATCATCGCGCTCGTGATGGTGGGCATCTTCACCCTGTCGCTGACGGTGTTCGTCACGCTCTGGATGCTGCGCATCATCGAGTGGCGCGTCTTCCTCGTGGGGCTCTCGGCCGCGCTGCTGACCTATATGATCCTCGACCTCGTGCTCAAAAAGGGCCGGCATCTGCAGTATGTTCTCGCGCTCTTCGTGCTCAGCCTCTTCGTGCTGGCCTATTTCTTCCTGCCGAAGAGCAATCCCTGGCAGCTCTTCCTGCTGGCCGCGCCCGCGGTGGCGCTGGTCTTCCTCGCCTGCAACATCAAAAAGCCCGTCCTCCGGGAGACGCTGAAAAAGCTGCATAAAGACTGAAAAAGGACCGCGAAAGCGGTCCTTTTTTCGCTCTCTACGAATCGTAGAGAGCCGCTTCCGGGCGGTAGAGAGCGCCGGACGCGGAGTAGCTTGCCCTGTTCTGGGGCGACGGGGTATGCTGTAGGAGACGAAGACCGCCCCGCGCGGAAAAGGAGGCCCCCATGAACGATTACGTTTTGAGCTGCTGCTCCACCGCCGACCTCAGCAAAGAGCATTTCGAGAGCATCGGCGTCCCCTACGTCTGCTTCCATTACATCATGGACGGGACGGACTACCCCGACGACCTCGGGCAGACCCTGCCCTTCGAGGACTTTTACCGTCTGCTGAAGGAGGGGGCCGAGGTCACGACCTCGCAGGTCAGCATCTCCGAATATGTGGACTTCTTCACGCCCTTCCTGGAGGCCGGAAAGGATGTCGTGCACGTCACGCTTTCGTCCGGCATCTCCGCCACCATCAACTCGGCCAAAAACGCCGCGAACATCCTCATGGAGCGCTATCCCGAGCGCAGGATCTATGTGATCGATTCGCTCGGCGCCTCCTCCGGCTACGGATTGCTGATGGACACCGCCGCCGCCAGGCGCGACGAGGGCCTGAGCGCCGAAGAGCTCGCCGCCTGGATCGAGGCCAACCGCCTCCGGCTGCACCACTGGTATTTCTCCACCGACCTGAGCTTCTTCGTCAAGGGCGGCCGCATCTCCAGGACCGCCGCGGTCTTCGGCGGCCTGCTCGAGATCTGCCCGCTGATGAACATGGACGATCTCGGCCGGCTCATCCCGCGCTACAAGGTGCGCACCAAGAAGCGCGTGATCCGCCAAATCGTGGACAAGATGGAAGAGCACGCCCGCGGCGGCAGGGACTACGACGGCAAGTGCTACATCTCCATGTCCGCCTGCCTGCCGGACGCGCGCGCCGTGGCCGACCTGGTCGAGGAGCGCTTCCCGAAGCTGGACGGCAGGGTCGAGATCAATTACGTCGGCACCACGATCGGCGCGCATACCGGTCCCGGCACCGTGGCCCTCTTCTTCTGGGGCGACGAGCGCGTGGACTGACAGACGAACAGAACAACAAACCGCCGGGGAAAGAGACCGCTCTTTCCCCGGCGGTTTTGCCGTGAACGGGATAAGAAAGAGCGGGGACTGCCGCGGCAGTCTGCATCTGTCAAGCGAAAGTAGACAGTAAAAAAGAATAATTAGGGAAAGCCCAGTTCGGTCTTGTACTGAACTGGGCTTTTGTAGCCCAGAGCGGAGTGCCGCCGCTGGTTGTTGAAGTAAAAGACATACTGATCCAAGAGCGCGGGAACGTCCTGAGCGTGGTCAAGATCGAAGTCCAGATAGAGTTCTTCTTTCATC
>JAFRLZ010000035.1 GCA_017430985.1 Oscillospiraceae bacterium | reverse complement strand
GGGAGACGCCGATGCCGTACTTAAAGCGGCCGTCGGACGCGGCGTTCTTTTCCTCGCAGCGCTTCTTGCCGGCGTAGTATATCGGGCGGGCCTTCTCGAACAGGGCCTCTTCGCAGTAGACGTCGGGCGCGTAGCCGGTGGGGATGGTGGTGTGCTCGCTGGCCTTGTAGCAGTTCATGGCGCGCATCTCGAAGGGGTCGATGCCCATCTTGGCGGCCAGGCAGTCGATGGCGATCTCGGAGCCCATGAAGGACTGCGGCGAGCCGTAGGCGCGGAACGCGGAGCCCCAGGCGTGGTTCGTGAACACGGTCTGGCTCTTGTTGCGGATGGACGGGATGCCGTAGCCGGCGCCGGTGAACTGGCTCAGACGCATGGTGAGCAGGTCGCCGAACTCGGAGTACGGGCCGTGGTCGACATAGTTGTCGCCCCACAGGGCCAGCAGCTTGCCGTTCTTGTCCGCGCCGAGCTTGATGTGCATGAAGGCCGGGGAGCGCTTGCCGGTGTAGGTTATGTTCTGGAACTGGTTGAAGTTCAGGGAGACGGGCTTGCCGATGATCTTCGCGGCCACGCCGATCAGGGCCTCGTTCGTCGGAGAGAACTTGTAGCCGAAGGTGCCGCCGGCATGGTTCTGGATGAGGCGGAGCTTCTCCATGGGAACGCCGATACCGGCCGCGATCATCGGCATATGCAGATGGATACCGATGGACTTGGAGTGCACGGTGACCATGCCGTCCTCGTCGATGTAGCCGTAGCCGTTGTCCGGCTCGAGGTGCAGATGCGGCTGACGGGAGCAGTAGCTCTCGATCTCGACCTGCTGCTCGTCGGGGATGCTGTCCCAATCGAAGTCGGGCCCCTTGATGCAGTTGGTCTCATAGAAGACGTTCGGGGTGCCCGGGTGGATCTCGATGGCGTCGGGAGCCATGGCGTCCAGCGCGTTCATGTAGGCGGGCAGCTCTTCGATGTCGACCTTCACGGCCTCGGCCGCGGCACGGGCATGCTCCTCGGTATCGGCCGCGACGATGGCGATGGCGTCGCCGAACTGGAAGATCTTGTCGGAGCAGAGGACCGGGCGCTCAAAGCCGTCGGTCTTGTTGTGCTTGGGCAGCATGACCAGGCCGTTGATCTGGTTGGTGCCGCCGGCGGCCAGGATGTCCTTGTAGGTGATGACCTTGACAACGCCGGGCATCTTCTCGGCCTCGGAGGTGTCGATGCTCTTGATGTTGGCGTGGGAGACCTTCGCCTGGGTCAGCGCGAGGCGCAGGCAGCCGGGCATCTTGAGCGCGTCGTCAGCGCCGAAGTCCCAGGTGCCGGTGACCTTCTGGGCCGCGGAGGGACGGATGTACTTGGTGCCCTTGATGCTGTCGCCGGTGGGCTTGAAGACGAGGTCTTCCTTGCTCATCTCACCGCGCAGAACGGCGGCGGCGTCCATGACGGCGTCGACCAGCGGCTTGTAGCCGGTGCAGCGGCAGAGGTTGCGCTGCTTGTTGAACCAGTCACGGACCTCTTCGCGGGTGGGGCTGGGATTGTTCTCGAGAAGGACCTTGGCGCTGATGATGAAGCCCGGGGTGCAGAAGCCGCACTGCGCGCAGCCGTGGGCCATCCAGGCGACCTGCAGAGGATGCATGTCGGTCAGAGTGCCGACGCCCTCGATGGTGGTGATCTCGGCGCCGTCGGGGATCCGGCTCATCTTGAAGAGACAGGACTTGGTGACCTTGCCGTTCATGATGACGTTGCACGCGCCGCAGTGGCCCTCGCCGCAGCCGATCTTACAGCCGGTCAGCAGCAGGTGCTCGCGCAGAACGGTCGCCAGAGTCTCGTCCTTGTCCAGAACCAGGTTCCGGGTGACGCCGTTGATGACAAGCGTTTTTCTGATCATGTGTTTTCCTCCTTAATGTTGAATTCTTGTATAAAAACCTCTAAGGATTTGCGCTCATGCTTTCTTGTGGCTGCCGCAGGGGTCCTCGTCGGGGCCCTTGCCGGTGATGTCCTTGACGCGCTGGATCCCGCGCGGGGTGTAGAAAACCAGCTGCGAAAGGCTGCCGTCCAGATTCTCCCCGCTCAGGCGCAGGAAGTTGGCGTTTTCAAAATAGTCGATCGGCAGCTCGCGGCGATAGACCTTGCCGGTCGCCTTGTCGGTGATCTCCACGATCACGCTGTCGGCAGTCAGTTCGAAGATTTCTTCGTCCATACTTATCCACCTTACTTTCCACCTTTATATTACCGGAAATGCTTTTAATCTTTCAACTTATATCAAAAAGCAATTCGCAGAACTTGCGAATTGCTTTTTGTACAACCTATACAGTTTGTGATGACTCCAATACCACAAAATAGCAAAACTGACCCGTTCAGTTGAGCTCGCGTTCGAGCACGCAATCGGTCTTGATCCGCCCGACCAGGCTCTGCAGCGCTTCGATCACATGCGGGCGGATGTCCCCGCCGACCAGGACGAGCATGATGTCGTCGCCAAGTGACAGCTCTCCCCTGTTGAGCCACACCCGAACATAATAGATACCGTCCATCTTTTTTGCCTCTTCGATCGCCCGCGCGACCTTTTCCGCGTCATAATCAAAGATCATCCCGCGGACGTCCGGCGCGTCCTCCGCGCCCTGGCGCACCTTTGCGCGCGCCGTCTGGCGCACGGTGCCGTTGTGCACGAGAAACATCCCGCAATCGGCGGCGGCGGGGTCGGCCTTGGCCTCACGCAGCCATTGATCGATGGACGGCATTTGCTGTTTCATCATGTTTTTCTCCTTTCATCCGCAAATGATCAGGGTCCCGTTGACGTCGCAGACGGGGACCGCCGACACCTTCCCCCGTTCTCTTTCCCAGCGATCCAAGGCAGCGCGCACACCCGGCAGCTTCGGATTCTGCCAGTCGTGCAGCAGCAGATACCCGCCGGCGGACAGGCGGGGCAGGAACCAGCAAAGCCCCTGATAGCTGCTCTCCTCGAGATCCACGTCGAGCGACACGAGCGCAAATCGCTCCTCCAGCCCGGCGGCGCTGTCCGGGAAAAAGCCCTGCCGGATCACCGCCCGGTCCGGATGCGGGAGCGCGCACAGAACACGCTCCGCCGCCGTGTCCCGATGCGCCTCGACAAAGCCCCTGCCCGAGCCCTCGGCCTCGCGCTCGTCAAAGCCCTCGAAGCTGTCGAACAGATACAGCGTGCGGTCCGGCAGCAGCGCGTTGATGCAGCGGGCAAAGCCGCCCCTGAAAACGCCCAGCTCCGCCGCCGCGCCCGGGACGGAGTCCAGCCGCCGGCAAAGCGCCTCCAGCGTCTTCACGCGCACATAATCGTTGTCCAGCGCCTCCGGGGGAAGCCTTTCCTCACCCAGCCAGTCGGGGCGCCGGATCAGACGCTGCGACGAGCGCAGCCGCTTGACGAAATCGCTGCCGAGCAAGCTCTCGGCGCGCTCGTAACTGCGGTTGCGGTCCGTGCAGATAAGGTGGTTTTTCAAAAAAAGCAGCTTGTCCGGGTCGATCCCCAGGGCGGCGCAGCGCGCGGCGATCTCCTCGGTCTGGCCGCTCGTGACGATCACAAGATCATAGTCGCATTTCGCCAGCGTTTCCGGAGAAATGACGGGACGCCCGAGGAAGGAGCCGCCGCGCCCGAGGCCGTCGACAAAAGCGGTCACGCGCTCGACCGGCAGCACGCTGTCGATCAGCTCGCCGGCGCCGCAGCCCGTTCCGTACACATACAGTTTCACGCATCCGCCCCCTTCCGCTCTGTCTGACGTCGGCATCCCATATGCTCAGAGGTCTTATGGGATGAGCCGTCATATTCGTCGCCTGTCCCGCGTGGGGAGAGAGAAACGACTTGAAATCAGGATCATACGCGCTGTGTGCTTATTTTATCATATCAGCCGCCGCATCGTCCACATTTTTTCTCGCAACCGATTTACAAAAAAATATATATCGGTTATACTGAAAGCATCCGGAATGAAAGGGGGAGGCCCGATGGCGGAGTGCTGCTGCGAAGAGGAAAAAGCTGTCAGGAAAGTCGACCATTTCAGCGGCTGCATGCTCTGCGGAAAGCCGCTGCGCTATGAACAGACCGCCGTGCTGCGGAAGTGCGCCGTCTGCGGCGAGGAGAAGCTCTCCGAGTGCGCCTGCGAGGACGGGCATTTTGTCTGCGACGACTGCCATGCCGCGGGGCTCGACGTGTTTTTCGTCCCCTTTCTCCTTCAGAGCGCGGAAAAAGACCCCCTCCTTCTTTTGGAACAGGTCATGGCGCTGCCGCAGGTGCATATGCACGGGCCGGAGCACCATATCATCGTGCCCTGCGTGCTGCTGACCGCCTTTCACAACTGCGGCGGCGGGAACGATCTGAAAGAGGATCTGGCCAAGGCGCTCAAGCGGAGCAAACAGGTGCCCGGCGGGACCTGCGGCTACTGGGGCGTCTGCGGCGCGGCCGCCGGCGCCGGGATCTATCTGAGCATCCTGACCGGCTCCAGCCCCGTCAACGAGGCGGCCTGGCCCCTTCCGCAGAAGCTTGTCGCCCGGATCCTGAACACGCTGGCCGACGTCGGCGGGCCGCGCTGCTGCAAGCGGACGAGTCGGCTTGCGATCCTTGAGGCCGTGCGCTTCACGGCGGAGCTTTTCGGCGTTGAGATGCCCGAAAGCGCGCCGAGATGTACCTATATGCGGCAGAACCGGGAATGCATCGGTTCCCTCTGTCCCTTTTTCCCCAAAAAGCAGAAGGAGGCCTGACTATGACGACGGCTGCTTTGATCGTAGCGGCAGGCATGTCCTCCCGCATGGGCGATTTCAAGCCCATGCTCAACATCGGTTCCATTTCGATCGCCCAGCGCGTCGTAGCGACCTTTCAGCAATCCGGCGTGGACAAGATCGTGATGGTCACCGGCTACAACGCGGTCACGCTGGAGCGCCATCTGGCCGACAATGGGATCGTTTTTCTCCGGAACGAGAACTATGAGACCACGCAGATGTTCGATTCGGTCAAGATCGGGCTGGCTTATCTGGCAGACAAATGCGACCGGCTCCTGTTCACGCCGGTCGATATCCCGCTGTTCACGTCCTCGACGGTCCGCGCGCTGCTGGCCTCCGGGGCTCCCCTGGCCTCCCCCGTCTGCGGGGATGAACAGGGGCATCCGACGCTGATCTCCGCTGCGCTGATCCCCGCTCTGCTGGCCGACAGCGGCGAGGGCGGGCTGCGCGGCGCACTGTCGCGCTGCGGCGCGGAGATGCGCCTCGTCCCGGTCGAGGACCGCGGCGTTCTGCACGACGCGGACACGCCGGAGGACTACCGCGCCCTGCTGAAATATCACAACGAGCAGCTCTTTCGCCCGGTGATCGCGGTGTCACTGGCCCGCGAAAAAGTGTTCTTCGACGCCAGGACCGCGATGCTCCTGAAGCTCGTGGACGAGACCTGCTCCGTCCGCTCCGCCTGCCAGCGGATGCAGCTGTCCTATTCCAGCGGCTGGAACAGCATCCGCGCCCTGGAATCGCAGCTCAACCACTCGCTGGTCAACCGCAGTCAGGGCGGCTCCGGCGGCGGGAAAAGCACGCTGACGGAAGCCGGCAGAAAGCTGCTGGCGAGCTACGAGGCCTTCTCCGCCGTCCTGCGCGCGCAGGCCGAGGCCGAGTTCGACGAGTATTTCGAGGGGCTGCTCTGATGCGCCGCGTCTACCTGATCCGCCACGGCCATCCGGACTTCCCTTTCGGCGCGCACATGTGCCTCGGGCGCACGGACACGCCGCTCGGCGCGCTCGGCCGGATGCAGGCCTGCCTGCTCGGCGAGGCGCTCGCCTCGGAAGACCTGAGCGTTTTTTCCAGTCCCCTCACCCGCTGCCGGGAGACGGCCGCGCCGCTTGGCGGCGAGGCGATCGCCGTGCCGGAGCTGCGCGAGCAGGACATGGGCCCCTGGGACGGGCTGGATTTTGAAACGATCCGCCGGGATTGGCCGGAGCTATACGCACGCCGCGCCGCGGAGCCGCTTCTCGTCCCCCCCGGAGCGGAGCCGCTCGCCGAAGTTCAGGCGCGGGTCCTGCCTGCGTTTTGGAGCTGCCTGACGCAGAGCCGCGGCGATATCGCCGTGGTCGTCCACGCCTCGGTCATCCAGGCGATCCTCGCGGACATTCAGGGGCTCCCCCTGGAACAAAGCCGTCCGCTGCGCCCGCCCTACGGTTCCTGGGCGCTGCTGTGCGGCGACGGCGCCCTCACGGTCGAGCGCAAAGCCGTTTTGCCGCGGCTCGCGCTCTCCCCCGCTCTCGCTGAAAAGCTGCTCGCGGCGGCCGCGCCCGGCGAGCGGGTCGAGCGTCACAGCCGCGCCGTGGCGGACAGGGCGCTCGCCATCGCACGGGCGCTCCCCTGCGAGACGGATGAAAAACTGCTCTGTTCGGCCGCGCTGCTGCACGACCTTGCGAGAGCGGAAAAAGACCACGCCCGCGTCGGCGCGGACTGGCTCCGAGCGCTCGGCTTTCCTGAGGCGGCGGCTATTGTCGAAAAGCATCACGACTATGAGGGCGCCGGGCTTAACGAGGCGGCGCTGCTCTATCTTGCGGACAAGTGCGTACAGGAAGATCGGATCGTCCCGCTTGCGCGGCGCTTTGAGAAGAGCCGGGAGAAATGCCGCGACGCGGCGGCGCTCGCGGCGCATCAGAAAAGATATGAGACGGCGCTCGCGCTGCGCGACAAGGTCAACGGACTGAGCGGTCAAACGCTCGTGGAATGAAAGGGTGCTGAACATGAACATCTATGAGGAATTGCTGAAGCGTCTGCAGGAGACGAAGCCCGTCACGCTGTGCACAGAGCTGTGCGGCCGCGAAGGTCTTCTCTCGGGGCTGCGCCGGGAGCTGCGCGACGGCGTGACGCCGACCGTCGACGCCAAGGGACGGCGCTTCGCGCGGGTCACCGCCGAGCATGACGGGGACGCGCTCAAGATCGCGGAGCCCGTTCTGCCCGAGGAGCGGCTGATCGTGCTCGGCGCCGGGCACATCGCCCTGCCGGTCTGTGAATTCGCGGCGAAGAGCGGCTTTTCCGTCACCGTGATCGACGACCGCCCGGACTTTGCCAACCGCACGCGCTTCCCGCTCGCGGCAGATGTTATCTGCGACGGCTTTGAGCATGCCATTGAAGGCCTGCGGATCACGCCCTTCGACTACGTCGTCATTATCACCCGCGGCCACCGGCACGACGCCGACTGTCTGCGGGCGATCCTCCCCGGCGAGATGCCCGCCTACCTCGGCATGATCGGCTCGCGCCGCCGCACGACGGGGCTTTTGAAGATGCTCGAGGAGGAGGGCTTCCCCGCCGAGCGTCTTGCGAAGATCTGCACTCCCATCGGGCTGAACATCGGCGCGATCACGCCGGGCGAGATCGCGATCTCGATCCTCTCGGAGGTCATCGCCTACAAGCGCCTGCCCGAGCACGGCGACGGGCAGCGCTGCTGCAACGACTCGGACGTGGAGATCTCCACGCTGCGGTATCTTGCCGAGAATCATGAGCCGAAGGCTGTCGTGACGGTGCTCGAGACCAAGGGCTCCACGCCGCGCGGCGCGGGCGCCAAAATGGCCGTCAGCCCGCTCGGCAAGGTTACGGGCAGCATCGGCGGCGGCTGCAGCGAGGCCGCGGTCATTCAAGACGCGGTACGCATCATCGGCACCGGGCGCTGGAAGCTCTTCGACATCGACCTCACGGGCGAGGTCGCGGAGTCCGACGGCATGGTCTGCGGCGGCACGATGCTCGTGCTGATCGAAGACGGCAGCGAATGATCGGCAAAAAACTAAAGGCTGGAAAACCAAGCGGTTTTCCAGCCTTTTTCTTTGCTTGTCAGTGGTCGATGCCGACCATGACCGAGGTGGCCTTGACGATGGCGTAGGCCTCCTTGCCGACCTCGAGGCCGAGCTCCCGGATCGCGTTCATGGAGATCGTGGCGCTCATGACGTTGCCGCCGCCGATATCGATCTTGACGATGCCGTTGACGGCGCCCTCCTGGATGTCGACGACGGTGCCCTTGAACTGATTTCTCGCGCTGATTTTCATATGTCATTCTCCTTTTCATCATAAAGTCAGCAGACCGCGAAAGTCGCGAGTGAGCTTGGATTTGAACCCTGGAGGGAATCCAAATCGTTTTTGAGGCAGCTCTGCCGCCTCAAAAACACCCTGAGGCAAGCAGGGCGAGCCCTCGCGCCGACCAAACACGGCGCTTCCTGCGCAGCGCCGTGTGCGATAAGCGCGAGTCCTCAATTGCGAAACGAGTTTCGCAATTGACTAATCATAAAGTAAGAGGACGTTTGCCGGGGAGATGCCCAGCTCCGCCGGGAAAGCCTGCGGCCGCTTGTCCTTGGCGAGCCGCCACCAGACGGGCGGGCTGTCCGGATCCTGCCCCGCATAGCGGAACTGCAGGATCGTTTCAAAGGGCTCCTCCATCTCCTCCTTAAAAACGACCGGCCAGCGGTTCTGGGGAGCGTTCGGATGGAAGTAGTGAGCGCGCAGACCTACGGCGCACAGACCGTCCCGTACCTCCTGCGCCGTTTGCAGACGGATCCCCCAGGAAGGGACCAGCACCGTGTGCGCGTCGAGTTTTTCCGCCGCTGCGATGTTCTTGCAGCCGGTGAGCACGGCGGCGGGGACACTGCCGGGGTCGGCGAAGAGCTGCTTGGTATCCTTGATCGTCAGGAGCTTTCCTTGATCCATCAGCGCGATCCGGCTGCTCATGTTGTAGGCCTCGGAGCGGTCGTGCGTGACCATCAGCACCGCGCGCCCGAAATCGTGGAGCATGTCGCGCAGCTCGACCTTGAGCGAGTCGCGCAGATGCGCGTCGAGCGCCGAGAAAGGCTCGTCGAGCATGAGGAGCTTCGGCTCGCTGACCAGGATGCGCGCGAGCGCCGCACGCTGCTGCTGACCGCCGGAGAGCTGGGCGGGCTTGTGCTTTTCCAGGCCCTCGAGTCGCATCATGCGCAGGATCTCGCGCAGCTTCTGTTCACGCTTCGCCCGATCCCTCTCGCCATGCAGGCCGCAAAGGATGTTCTGCCGCACGGTCATGTTGGGAAACAGCGCGTAATTCTGGAAGAGGTAGCCCACGTGCCGCTGCTGAGGCGGGAGGTTGATCTTCTTTTCCGAGTCGAAGAGCACGACGCCGTCGAGCTCGATATGCCCGCGGTCGGGCTTTTCGATGCCGGCGATGCACTTGAGCGTGTAGCTCTTGCCGCAGCCGGAGGCGCCGAGCAGGCAGGTGACGCCCGCGTCGGCCTCAAAAGCCGCGTCGAGCTGAAAATCGCCGAGCGATTTGTGGATGTCAACGATCAGACTCATGCCTTCACCGCCTTCTTCTGCCGCGTCTCGAGCAGGTTCACGGTCAGCAGCACCACCGTGCTGATGGCAAGGTTGACGAGCACCCAGAACATGGCGCCCCGCTCGTCGTTGGTACGCCAGAGCTGGTAGACCGTCGTGGAGATCGTGGCGGTCTTGCCCGGCGTATAGCCGATGAGCATGCTCGTCGCGCCGTACTCGCCGAGGGCGCGTGCGAAGGCCAGCACCGTGCCGGCCAGGATCCCCTGCCGGCAGGCCGGCATGCGGATGCGCCAGAAGATATAGGCGTTGGAGAGCCCCAGCGTCTGGCCGGAGTAAGCGAGCGTCTTGTCGAAGCTCTCGAAGGCGCCGCGCGCCGTGCGGTACATCAGCGGAAACGCGACGACCGCGGCGGCCAGCACGCCGCCGTACCAGGTCATGACGAACTTGACGCCGAACTGCAGCAGAAAGGCGCCGAGCGGGCGCTTCACGCCGAAGATGAGCAGCAGGAAATAGCCGCAGACCGTGGGCGGCAGCACCATGGGCAGCGTCAGGATCACGTCCAGGATGCCCTTGATCGTCCGCGGGAGCTTCGCCGCGTAATAGGCGAAGAAGATCCCGAGGAAGAACACGAGCACGCAGCTGATGGCCGCGATCCGCAGCGAATTGATCAGAGGATACCAGTCGATACTCATAGACGACACTCCAAGGAAAGCGGGCGGCGCGGATCACGCGCCGTCCGCTGTGGTTTACAGACCGTATCAGGCGGCCGGTGAGAAGCCGACGCTTTCAAACACGGCGGTGGCTTCGGCTCCGGTCAGGTAGTCAAGGAAAGCCTGGGCCGCGTCCGGATGCTCGCTGACGTTCAGAACGGCGGCGGGATAGATGACCTGGCCGCACATCTCCTTCGTGGCCGTGTCCACGACCTCCAGCCCAGCGGAGCAGGCGTCTGTGGCGTAAACCACGCCGCAGTCGACCACGCCGCTGTCCTTCACCTGGGTGGTGACTTCCTTGACATTGGTGCCGTAAGTGATGAGGCCGGCATTGGCAAGCTCTTCCTCATTCAGTTCATAGTATGCCAGGATCTTCTGCGTGTACTGGCCCACGGGCACGTCGCTGTTGCCCATCGCAAAGAACACGTCGCCCGCCTTGAGCAGCTCGATGAGCCCGTCAAAGCTCTCGACGCCCTTGGGGTTGCCCTCGGGGACGACCAGGGCGACCTTGTTCTCCAGCAGATTGATGCGGCTGCCCTGCAGCACGAAGTCGAGCCCGTCGGGGTTCTTGTCCGCATCGCAGGAGGCGTCCAGCGCGTTCATCTGCTTGGGTGCGGCGGAGATGAACAGGTCGCAGGCGGCGCCCTCCTGGATCTGGGTCTTGAGCGTGCCGGAGGAGTCGAAGTTGTAGGTGATGGTCACGCCGGGATTGGCGGCCTCATACAGGCCCTTGATCTCGGTCAGCGTCTCGGTCATGGAGGCCGCGGCGAAGACGATCAGCTCGACTTCTTCGACAGGCTCTTCGACCGGAGCTGGTTCTTCCGCAGGGGCTGGCTCTTGCGCGGGAGCCGGTTCCTCTGCCGGTGCGGCGGGCGCGGGCGCGCTACCGCAGGCTGTCAGCGCAAAGACCAGGCAGAGCGCCAGCAGCAGGGATAGTGCTTTTTTCATGTTCTCGTCTCCTTTTTCCCGTGTTTCAGGGAAGTTTTATTATATAAACACGGCTTTACGTGTCTATACCGAAAGGAAAACGATGTGGGTCCTCTTCAATGGCCGCCGCCGCGCAGCATCTCCATCGCGTGAGGCAGCGTGTCGAGGATCGCGCCGAGATTTTCCCGGACCGCCTTGGGGCTTCCGGGCAGGTTGACGATCAGCGTATTGCCGCGCAGACCCGCGGCGGCGCGCGAAAGCATCGCGCGCGGAGTGATCTGCAGCGAATACCAGCGCATGGCCTCCGGGATCCCCGGCACCATCCGCTCGGCCACTTCGGCCGTGACCTCCGGCATGCAGTCGCGCTGCGAAAAGCCCGTGCCGCCGGTGGTGATCAACAGCTCGGCCAGGCCGCCGTCGCAGACCGCCCTCAGCTTTTCGGCCAAAAGCTGCCGCTCGTCCGGCAGCACGGCGTAGCCCGTCAGTTCCCAGCCGGCCTCCCGCAGCATGGCGATCGCCGTCGGGCCCGATATATCCTCCCTCTCTCCCGCATAGCAGGAGTCGCTGGAGGTGATCACATATACTCGTTTGCTCATAGCATCCTCCTTATCCGCCGATCTGGCTCATCGTGCGGCGCTCGGTGATCTCCTGTATCGTCTCGAAGCGGTGGGCGCGCGGCTTCTGCCAGATCGCGGCGCGCAGCGCTTCGGTAAGCTCTTCCTCCGTGCAGCCGCCCCGCAGCAGGGCGCGCAGATCGAGCGTGCTGTCAAAGCAGAGGCAGGGCTTGAGCTGCCCCGTGCTCGTCAGGCGGACGCGGTTGCAGTCCGCGCAGAAGCGATGGCTCACCGCGTCGATAAAGCCGATCCGGCCCATAAGCGCGGCGCTCGCGTAATAATGCGCCGGGCCGTTGCCGCGTTTCTCGTCCGTCGGGCGCAGATCCGGCCAGAGCTCTTTCAACCCGGCGAGCACCTCGTCGGGATCGACGCGCGTCATACTGCCGCCGAAGCCGATGGGCATCAGCTCGATGAAACGCACGTCGACGGGCATTTCGGCGGCAAGCGCCGCCAGAGCCGCCGTATCCTCCCGGTTTTCCTCGAGCAGCACACAGTTGACCTTCGTGCGCAGGCCGCTCTCGCAGCAGCGCCGCAGCAGCGCGCGCAGCTTTTCCGGCGCGGGCTGCGGCCAGCCCGTGATCGCCGTGAATTTTGCGGCATCCAGCGTGTCCAGACTGATGTTGACGGCGTCGAGCCCGGCCGCGAGCAGCGCGTCCAGCTCCTGGTCCAGCAGGAGGCCGTTCGTCGTCATCGTCACCTGCTCCACACCCGGTTCCGCCTTCAGCCGCTCGATGAACGCCGCGCAGCCGCGGCGGACGAGCGGCTCGCCGCCCGTGACCTTGAAGCGCGTGATTCCGAGTTGAACAGCCGCGCGGCAGACCCGCAGGATCTCCTCATAGCGCAGGATGTCCTCATGGCGCTCGCAGCTCGCCACGTCCGGCATGCAGTAGCGGCAGCGCAGGTTGCAACGATCTGTGATCGACACGCGCAGATAGTCGATCTTTCTTCCGAACTGGTCCAGCATCTTATACTCCCTTGCCGAAGCCGCAGTTGGGGAAATGGCACACCGGGCAATTGAGGCACAACCCGCCATGGCCGAGCCCGGCCAGATACTCCTTCGTGACCGGCGTGTCCGTCACGAGATACGGCAGGATCAGGTCGAAGATCGTACGCTTGGCGTACATGACGCAGCCCGGCAGACCGCACACGGGCCGTCCGTCCGGCATATAGGACACGAGGAACATCGCGCCCGGCAGCACCGGCGCGCCGTAGGAGACGATGTTCGCCCCGGTGTTCCGGATGGCCAGCGGCGTCTTGTCGTCGGGGTCGACGCTCATGCCGCCGCTGCAGAAGACCATTTCACAGCCCTTGTCGAGCATGTCCAGTACCGCGGCCGTGATCTTCTGGTGGTCGTCGTTCAGGATGACATGCTCGCTCATCTCGCAGCCGAAGGCGCGGAGCTTTGCCTCGATCACCGGTGTAAACGTGTCTTCGATGCGGCCGTAAAAGACCTCGTTCCCGGTCGTGACCACGCCGTATTTCCGCGGCCGAACCGGAACAAGGCGCATGATGGGGGCGTCGCCCGCAAGCCGCCTGGCCTCCTCCATCCGGTCCTTTTTGATGACGAGCGGGATAACGCGCGTGCCGCAGAGCTTGTCCCCTTTTTTCACCATGAAGCCGGAGGCGCGCGTCGCGATCATCATGTCGCCCAGGGCATTGACCGCGCGCAGGCGCTCAAGATCGACCAGAAACAGACCGTCGCAGTCAGCGATCAGCTCGATCTTGCCCTCCTTGGGCTCGGTCGCGCGCATGCCCTCGTTCATGCAGATGTCGCGCAGGATATAGGCCGCGTCGTTTTCATGGAGCATGGTCTCGTCGTTTTCCCAGATATAGACCGTGTCCTTCCCCACGCTCAACAGCACCGGGATGTCCTCCGGCCGGATGATGTGCCCCTTGCGGAACACCGCGTCCTTCGTGACGCCCTTGATGATCTGCGTGATATCGTGGCACAGCACCTGTCCCACCGCGTCCTCTGTCTTCATGAGTTTCATCGTGCGGATCCTCCCCCAAAGCAAACGCCGTGCGCAAGCGTTTCGACTTGCACAAAAAAGCGAATTGCATTTTTTTAACACTCTCTCAGTATATTAAATACTATTTTTTTCTCTGCGCCGCA
Source organism: Oscillospiraceae bacterium (assembly GCA_017430985.1). Taxonomy (GTDB): domain Bacteria; phylum Bacillota; class Clostridia; order Oscillospirales; family Oscillospiraceae; genus Limivicinus. The sequence goes on along the minus strand of JAFRLZ010000035.1, from coordinate 31,444 downwards.
AGCGCGGCGCGTGAAATTCGGCAGCTTGCCCAAAGATGAGAAAAAATACTTATGCAGTTTGTCATGCGCAAAAGAAACGGGGCCTGTTCTGTCGAACAGGCCCCGTCGGCTTTCCCAAAAGCGGCTGATCACCAGCGCCGCGTACTTGTCATATCGTTTGAATTCGAAGCGTTCTTCGTATCCCGGTATTCGATCACGCCGTCCTCTTGTTTTCAGAGCTCGTCCGCAATGTCGATGTTGACGCCGGACAGGCCGATCTGCGCGCCGTCTCCGGCCTGCCTCGACTCCGGATGCGCGAGCAGCCACTTGTTGCGCATCCAAAGCCGGCGATCCTCCTCAGACGACGGCTCGAAGGCAGGCAGGGGCGTGTTGGTCCCCGCCGGCAGGACGACCGCCACGCGGAAGCCGCAGCGCGGGCAGGTATGGCAGGGAGCAAAATGCAGCGTAGTCGCGTAGAGCTCGACGGGCAGGCCCTTCGGGACGCGGAAGGCTCTGACCCGCGACGTGTCCAGCACGCCGTCATGGATCTCCTCCTGCTTGGCCAGGAGCAGGATGAAATCCCGCCAGCCGATGTTCACCTCGCTGCTCCGATGGTACTCGAGGCAGTTGAGCTTCGTATTATGTCCCCAGCACATGCCGAGCTGGATCGGCATACCGCCGAAAGCGCGCTCCCGCAGCTGTTCAAAGACCGCACAGCTCTCCAGGCTCTCGATCCCGGGCAGGTAGGCCGTCCCTTCCTCCGGCAGCGCGATTTGCTCCATGGCAGCGAGCAGCTCCGCCGTATCATAATTCTCCAGGACCGCGCCGTACGGTCTGAACGCCTCGTCGAATACGGAATAGATCTTCATCCTCTGTTCTCCCCTGATGCAGATTGCCGGGTGCTCCCGGCGGCAACAGTCTATCAAATATCTGCCGTCCCGGCAAGCAAAAATCGTACCAATACGGAAAACCGGGGACCCTGAAAGGATCCCCGGTCTGAGAAACGCTGTGTTCAGGGCCGCTGATCGGCCACGCAGATCTCGCGGATCGTGAACTCCTGTCCGGAGAGGACGGTCTTATTGAAGCTGCCGCAGTTCGGGCAGTAGCCCTTGTGCTCCACCACGTTGAAGATCTCGTCGCAGTCCTCGCACTCGGCCAGGCCGGGGACGACATGGATCGTCAGCTTCGCGTTCTCCAGCAGACTGCCCTTGACGACGACCGGGTACAGCTCCTCGACATATTCCGGGATCACCAGAGAGAGCTCCCCGCAGTCCACCACGACCTCGCGGATATCCTGTACGCCGTTTTCCGCGGCGAAATCCGTCACCGTCCGCAGGAGTTGGCGGACGATCCCAATCTCATGCATGACCTCCACCGTACTTTCCGATGTTCTTTTTCACGACGTTGATGCCGATCTTCGGCACGTTCTTCACAACGCGGCCGAGCGTGTGGAAGTACTCCTGGTTGTCGGCGTCGTGGATCTTCTCCAAATGGATCGCGTCGAACCTGCACTTGGTCGTGCAGATGCCGCAGCCGACGCACATGAACTCGTCCACGACCGCCGTGCCGCAGCCGAGGCAGCGGGCGCACTCGGCCTTCATCTGCTCCTCGGTGAAGCAGCCGCGCAGATCGTTGAAGCTGGTCTTCGCCTCGGCGCCCGCAGCGCCCGCGGGGCGCTGACGCGGCGCGCTGTCGAAGCCGCCCACGCCGATCTGCACCGTCGCCTTGTCGAAGGGCCTGTAATCGCGGTGGTCGCGCCCGAGCTCCTGCGTCTGCCCCACGTGTACGAAGCGGTGGATGGATACGGCGGCCTCCTTGCCGGCGGCCACGGCGTCGATGACGAACTTCGGCCCGGTGACGACGTCGCCGCCCGCGAACACGTCGGGGACCGCAGTCTGCGCGCTCAGCGCGTCGACCTCCACGGTGCCCTTCTTGCCCAGCGGGACCTCGATGCCGCCCAGCTCGACCTTTTGCCCGGTCGCCGACAGCACCGCGCTGACCTCGACCGTCTCGTACTCGCCCGTGCCGTGTACGCTGCGGCGGCCCTTGGCGTCCGGCTCGCCGAGCGCCATCTTCTCCAGCTTCAGCGCGGCGGCGCCGCTCTCGCCGAGGATCTCGACCGGCGCGCAGAGGAAGCGGAAGCCCACGCCCTCTTCCCGGGCCTCGGCCAGCTCGTCGCGGTCGGCAGGCATCTCCGCCTCGCCGCGGCGATAATACACGGTCACGTCGGCGCCGAGACGCACAGCCGCGCGCGCCACGTCCAGCGCGACGTTGCCGCCGCCGATGACGGCGACCTTCGCGCCGAGCTCCGGCCGTTCGCCCTGATTGACGCGGCGCAGAAAATCGACGCCGGTGCTCACGCCCTTCAGCTCCTCGCCGGGGATGTCGAGCTTCGCTCCGGCCGAAGCGCCGACGGCGAGGTAGAAGGCCTTGTAGCCTTCCTGCCGCAGCGCGTCGAGCGTCACGTCCTTCCCGACCTCCACGCCGGTCCTGAACTCGACGCCGAGCTCGCGCAGCACGTCGATCTCGGCCTGGATCACACTTTTTTCAAGGCGGAACGAGGGAATGCCGAGGGTCAGCATGCCGCCGAGCTGCTCTTCCTTTTCAAACACCGTAACGGGATAGCCCTTGAGCGCCAGATAATACGCGCAGCTCAGGCCCGCCGGTCCCGCGCCGATCACGGCGATCTTTTCGGGATAGGGCTTGCCGATCTGGTTGACCATTTTGGGTACAAAGCGCGTCTCGGCGGAGAGCTCCTGTTCGGCGATGAACTTCTTGATCTCGTCGATGGCGACCGGCGCGTCGATCTCGCCGCGCGTGCAGGCCTCCTCGCACTGCTTGTTGCAGATCCTGCCGCAGACGGCCGGGAACGGGAGCTCCTTCTTGATGAGCTCCAGCGCCTCGGCGTAACGCCCCTCGGAGGCCAGCTTGATATAGCCCTGCACCGGCACATGCGCCGGACAGGCCGCCTTGCAGGGCGCCGTGCCCTCGGGCATGACGTCCGTACGGTCGACGCGATAATCCGGGTCGTAGCGCTTGCTGGTCCAAAGCGTGTTGCGCGGCGTCTCGGCCGGGCGCTCCTCGTTGGCGGGGCGCGGGCAGAGCTTCTGGCCGAGCTTCACGGCGTTGAGCTGACAGTTCTCCACGCACTGCCCGCAGGCGACGCACTTGTCCTTGTCGACCTTCGCGATATAGTTGGTGCGGATCGCGTCCGGCGCGCGGAAGTACGAGGCGATGCGCAGCGCGAAGCAGGAGCAGCCGCAGCAGTTGCAGATGGCCGTGGTGTCGTCATAGCCCGGCGTCACGTTCAGCTCGTGCACAAGGCCGTTGTCCTCGGCGCGCTTGAGGATCTCGAAGGCCTCCTCTTTCGTGATGCGGCGGTGTGCGCCGGTCTCGGAGTAGTTCACGGCGTTGTCGTTGAGGTACATGCACATGTCCTCTTCGAGATGCCCGCAGCCCTCGCCCATCAAACGGCGGGCCCGGCGGCAGGAGCAGGGACCGACCGAAATCGCCCAGGCGTCCTCGATGAGCTTGGCGACCTCGTCGTAGCTGGCCTTGCGGCTGTTGTTCTCGATCGCGCTCTGCACGGGGATGACGCGCATGAGGTTCATGCCCACGTCCATGAAGGGCGCCAGCATGGACACGCGCACGCGCGTGTATTCCTCAAAGCACTCGCCGAGCACGGGATAGCGGTCGCACTGCTCGCGGTTGGACAGGATGCCCTCCATGATGCCGGGCACCCAGATGGGATAATACCAGCAGATCTTGCCGTCGACCTTGCGGCTGCGGACCACGCCTGCCGTCTTCAATTTGTTGAGCTGCTCGAGCGTGAAGTCCACGTCCTTTTTCGCGCGGCGGGCGATCTCCTCCGCCGTGCGGTTGGCCTCCAGACGCATGTGCATCATGATCTGGCACATATCGTCGTCGACGATGGGCTCGAGGATCTTGTACTCCGGATCGTTATAGCCGATGCCCGTGTAGGTCAGGCTCTCCAGACTGATCTTCGTCGCCAGTTTTAATATGTTTGGTCTGTGCGCCATATCGTCCCTCCTATTCCACCTCTACGACGCCGTTTTCCTTGACTTCGACGGTCATGCCGTCTTTCACATATTCGAGGAAGTCCTCGCCGAGCCGGTCGATCACGGGCATCTTCGCGTCCGTCCAATAAGCTGCGAGGATCGCCCCCGCCGCGGCCAGCGAGTCGATGTGCTTGGAAAAGAGCATGCAGGCCGGCTGCTTGCCGGTCGCGCAGACCGTGTAGAGCGCCATCCCGCCCGTTGTGGAGCCGATGGTCTCCGGCAGGCAGAGCGCCTTGCCGAGCATGGACTTCTGATAAAGATCCCGGTTGTTCTGGTCGCTGCACTTGACCTGTTTATCGCCCAGCAGCATCGGCGTCTGATAACTCGCCAGCGTGTTGAAGCCGCCGTGCGACACCAGCGCCTCCGCGCGGCAGGTGCCGGGCGTGACGACATGACCCTGAAAGATCTTCTTCATCTCTCCACCTCCTCAGCCCTTGAGGCCCGTGATCATGCGCAGGATCTCCGCCTCCGGGTAAAAGCGCGCGCTGGAATAGGTGCGCAGCTTGTTGGAGGAGGTGATGACCGGCATGGACTTGCACAGCGGATTGTTCATGTACATCAGCGGACAGATGGAGCTCGTCACGACGCCGCAGCGTTTGAGCCGGTTGGCGTACTCCGTCTCTTCAAAGGCGCGCAGCACCGCGGGAGCCGCCGTGAACACCGTGGGGATCACGACCTTCTTCTGCCCGGCCTCCTCGAGCGCGGCGTCCACGCGCTGCGTCCATTCGATCAGCTGGCTGAGCGTCATGTGCGGGCAGCCCATGAAGCAGAGCTTCGGTTTCGCTTCAAGGTCCTTCCAAATGCAGGGATAGCTGTTTTTCACCCGTTCGATCTCGGCGTCGTCCACCACATAGACGGGCGCGCCCTCGCGGATGAGGCTCTCGCCGAAGTCGACGGCCTCCGGCGTCAGGTTTTCGATGTGATACAGGCCCACCGAGCCGTTCGAGGCCGTCGCCGCGCCGAAATCCTTCAGATAGGCGCAGGCGGCGTCGTTCAGCTCCGTGCCGAGGAAGCGGTCGAGCCCTTTGACGTAGGGCACCTGTTCGAGCACCTTCATGCCGACGGCCGAGCCGAAAAGCTGCGCGTCCGGCAGCTTCGCGGTGCGCAGCTCCACGACCCAGTCCGCCTTCCGCCCCTCGTCGGTCAGCAGGCCGAACTCCGGGATGCAGCCCGCGATGGAGCCGAAGAGCTCGATCATGCCGGAATTGCGGTTGCAGCGCGCGCCGAGCACGGAGTTGGCATAGACCACCGCGGAGCTCTCCGCCCAGCTGAGCACCTCGCCGCGCTTTGGCGTGTTGCCGACCTGCGGCAGATAGCAGGTGCAGGTGTACGCGTCCTCCGAGAGGATGCCGAAACGCTTGAGCTGTTCCTCGTAACGCCCCTGCTGGCTGTACATGAAATCGAACACGATGTTCTGCAGGAAATTCGCCGGGACGTTTTTCTTGTCCACCGGTCTGGGATCTGCGCTGAAGGGCTGTCGGCTGATCGCCTCCTCCGAGAGGATCTTGTCGTAGAGCTCATAGATCGGCTTCATGATCCCCAGGCCGAAGGAAATGACCGTGTGGCCGTATTGGCTCGTGACCGGCACCATACGCTCCGCGTCAAAGGCTTCTCCGTAAGCGACGAGCGTCTGCATCACGCGCGCCATGGTCTCTCCCCGCGCTCCGTTCAGAAGCGCCTGCTGCTCTTGTGTTAACTGCAAAATTCACCCTCCTTTCCTCTCAAGGCAGCCGCAGGCCATACGGTCTGCGGCTGTCGTCACATGGCTTTTACTTGTGCTGATACTGCCCCGGGACCTCCACGACCACGTCGGAGAGCGGGAAGGTGGAGCAGGGATGGATATAGCCGAATTCCTTGTCCGCTTCGCGGCGGCCGTCGGTCTTTTCGGGGATGAAGACCTCGCCGGAGAGCAGGCGCGAGCGGCACCAGCCGCACTCGCCGCTGCGGCAGCGCGACGGCGTGTGGAGCCCGGCGCGGTCAAAGGCCGTCAGCAGCGGCTCGGACGAGGAGACGGGGATCGTATAGGTCTTGTCGTGGATCGTGACCTTCGCGATATAGCTCCGCGCGTGCGCGCCGACGGGATAGCCCGGCTGGTTCCACGGATCCTTGATCATGCCGAAGAGCTCCCGGCGCACATGCTTGCGGTCGAGCCCCAGCTCCGCCACGACGCCGTCGAGGAAGTTGTACATGGCCTGCGGGCCGCACATGAAGACGGTGTAGGGCTCGCCGCCGGCATACTTGCGGATGAGCTCCGCCGACAGGAAGCCGTGCTCAAAGCCCTCCTTCTCCTCGTCGGAGAGGACGTGCACCACATGCACCTTCGGGCAGGCCGCGGCGATCTCGTCAAGCTCGGCGCGGTACAGGATATCCTGTTCGCGGCGCGAGCCGTAGAGGATCGTCAGATCGAAGTCCTCATAGCCGTCGCGGATGGCGTAGGCCATGCCCACAAAGGGCGTGATGCCCGAGCCGCCGGCCAGGCCCAGGACCTTCTTCTCGTCGCGCAGCGGCTCATAGTACAGATGCCCCTGCGGGGCGGAGATGCTGATCTCCTCGCCCGGCTTCCAGTCGTCCTGGATGAATTTGGACACAAAGCCGTCGTCCTCGACACGCTTGACGGTGATGTCATATTCGCCCTCCCAGCTTCTCGCGGGGCTGCCGCAGAGGGAGTAGGAGCGGGTGGTGCTGCTCGCGTCGGCGTCGACGGACAGCGAGATGTACTGCCCGGCGCGGAAGGGCGCGAGAGCCTTGCCGTCGAGGCTCTGGAGCGTGACGGTCACGCCGTCGGGCCCGTTGGGGCGCATGGCCTTGATGCGCACATCCTGGCGCTTGGGATGCATGAAGTACGCCTTTTCGTTGGTCTCAAAGGTCTTGGGCAGAGGCTTGGCCTCCAGCTTTTCGATGGCCTCACGGCGATCCTTGGCCAGATTTTTGAACTTGAGCATATCCAGCGCGCCGATCAGGCCGACTTTTACGTTGAGCGCCATTCAGATCCCCTCCTCTCTCATTTCGCCAAGGGTCAGCTTGGCGATGGTATCGCCGCTGAAGATGGCGGAGTTGAAGCCGTCGCCGCGGATGCTCGAGGCGCCGACGAATTTCAGGCCCTTGATGGGGTACTCTTCGCGCATCATCATCATGCGCGGCATCATGCTGTCCCAGTCGCGCAGCTCATAGCCGTAGGCCGCGCCCTGCGGGACGCTCGCATAGTGGCAGAAGGTCCAGGGCGTGGCGATCTCGATCTCCTCGATGTAGGGGCGGATCACGATGCCGGTCTTCTCCTCGAACCAGTCGATCATCTCCGAGGCGACCTTTTCCTTGGTCCTGACATAGTCCTTCGGGTCGATCTTGCTCCAGCAGTCCCCCGTGTAGGTCGTCGTCAGAGACACGATGCAGGTGCCCTCCGGGCTGGCTTTGGGATTGACCACGTTGTAGCAGAGCGCGATGTTGTACTTGTTCGTCTCGATGCTGCGGAGGTTGTTGTACTCCTTCACGGAGTCCGCGCTGGAGGGCAGGAAGTAGCTGTAGTCGCGCAGGCCGAGCTCCTCGGCGGTCTTGTTGAGGCCCATATAGACCACGAACATGCGCGCGGAGAAGGGCCGGTTCGGCAGGAGCTTCTTGTCGCGCTCCGGGATCAGACGCTCGGGGATCATGTTGGCGTAGACCGTGCTGGGGCTGGCGTTGCAGAGGACATAGCGCGTGTCGATGACGCCGCTCGTTGTGCGCACGCCGCAGACGCGGTCGTTCTCGTCGAAGAGGATCTCTTCGGCGCGGCAGTTGAGCCAGAGCGTGCCGCCCATGGCGCGGAAGCGCTCGGCCAGGCCGGTCGTAAGCTCGTTGCTGGTCTTCTCCGGGATCCACGCGCCGAAGTTGACATAGAGGCAGACCATGTTCACATACTGCACGAAGCTGAGATGGTCGGCGTCAACGCCGAGATAGCCCCAGTAGGTGTTCATGATGTCCTGCGCGAGTTTCGGCATCTTCAGCGCCTTGAACACCTTGTTCACCGGGTAGGCGGCCGTGCGCAGGTAGTTGGGATACTTCTCCCGGAGGACCTTGGAATCCGGCTTGCCGCCGGAGGCGGTCAGATAGTTGCCGGCTTCGAGCGTCTCCGCGCCGAGATCGAAGAACTTGGTCACCGACTCCCGGCATCCGGGCACGTATTCCTCCATCTTGTTGATGAAGTTCTCGCGGCCGGAGGGCAGCGTCGCGTCGATCGGCGTCTTGCCGTCGCTCGCGGTGGTGATGACGCGGAAGTTGTCCGGCACCTGGTACCACTTGATGTCCAGCCCGAACTCGTCCACGACGGTTTTCCGGCAGTTGCCCGGGTTTTCGGCGCTGCCGAATTCGCAGAGCTCGTGGAGCGCGGTCTCGAATTCAAAGCGGCCTCTCCGGAAACTGGAAGCAACGCCGCCGGGGAGATTGTGCTGCTCGACGAGCAGCGTTTTTTTGCCGGCCTTCGCCAGTCTGCAGGCTGCCGCGAGCCCGCCGTTCCCGGCGCCGATGACTACGGCATCAAACTTTGGCATAAGCGATTCCTCCTTGTTGGTTTATTCTGGTAATACCACATAGTTCCTCTGATATCATATTAGTTTCCGCCGCGTTTCTTTGTCAAGTCTAACAAAAAACAGCAGAAAACTTTCGGCATTTTTATAAAAAAGCCCCTTGACGAAACAGCAATCCCACCATAAAATATGGCTTGTGGTCATTGGTATGACCACAAGCCAGAAGATCGGGAGGGCTGATTGTGGGTTTTTCAAAGATCTCCGCGCCGTCGCTGACGGATCTCTTCGTGCATCAGATAGAAAACATGATCCTCTCCGGAGAGCTCGCGATCGGCGAGCAGCTCCCCCCGGCGCGGGATTTGTCGATCAAGATGGGCGTATCGCGCTCGGTCATCAGCGCGGGGCTCGTGGAGCTGGAAAAGCTCGGTTTTGTCGAGGTCCTGCCGCGCCAGGGCGTTTTCGTCTGCGATTACCGCCGCAAGGGCAGCGTGGAGACGCTGGTCGCCATCATGCGCTACAATGGCGGGGCGCTGCGAAAGAACGAGGTGCGCTCTCTGCTCGAGGTGCGCGACGCGCTGGAATGTCTGTGCCTGCGGCTCGTGCTGGAGCAGGCGTCTCTTCCCGAGCTGGAGGCGCTCGCCCCCATGCTCGACGCGATCCGCTCGGCGGGCAGCGCGGACGAGGCCGCCGAGCGGACCTATGACTTTCATCACGAGCTCGCGATCCTGTCGGGCAACGTGCTGATGCCGCTCCTCTATCACTCGTTCCACCCGCAGGGCGTGTACCTCTGGTCCCTCTACTGCAAGCGCAGCGGGATCGAGCGGCTTTACGAGATCAAGCTGAAGCTTTACTCCGCGCTGCTCAATCACGACCTGGAATCCGTTTACGCGCAGACGCACGCCATCATGGACGCCGCCATCGGCGACCTCCCCTTCTACGGAGCCTGAATGTGTTTTGTCGCGGCGCTTGACGAACGGGCCGCGGTCTGATAAAGTAATACGCGGTCATAAGACTGCATAGCATGAAACTGAACAGGCCGGAGCCTTCACGGCTCGGAGCCGGGTCACAGACGTGACAGTGGATCGACGCCCACGGGACAGAGTTTTTGAAAACGCTGCTCCATGGGCGTTCATGATTTTTCCTCGGAGGATCCCCGGATGGATATGCAACTCGATTTTGAAAAAACAGCCACGAAGGTCTCGCTCGTCAGCGTAGCGGGAAACGCAGTCCTGTCGTTTTTCAAACTGTTGGCCGGTATCCTGGCCCACTCCGGCGCGATGATCAGCGACGCTGTGCACTCCGCCTCGGACGTGCTGAGCAGCTTCATCGTTATCATCGGGGTGAAGCTCTCCGTCAAGGAGGCCGACCGCGAACATCCCTACGGGCATGAACGCTTTGAATGTGTGGCCGCGATCATCCTCGCCGCCGTGCTGGCCGCCACCGGACTGCTGATCGGCTATCGCGCCGTGGCTGCCGTGCGCGCCCGGGGCGAGGCGCAGGTCGTCCCGGGGCTGCTGGCTCTGATCGCCGCCGTGGTCTCGATCGCGGCGAAGGAGGCTATGTACTGGTACACCCGGCATTATGCGAAACGCCTGAACTCCCCCGCTCTGATGGCCAACGCCTGGCACCACCGGAGCGACGCGCTGTCCTCCGTAGGCGCGCTCTTCGGCATCGCCGGAGCCCGTCTCGGCTACCCGATCATGGAGCCTCTGGCAAGTCTGCTGATCTGCGTTTTTATCCTCAAGGCCGCTTATGATATTTTCCGCGATGCGATGAAAAAGATGGTGGATCGCGCCTGCGACGCTGAGACAGAGCAGCACATCGCCGAGTGTGTCAAAGCACATCCTGCGGTGCTTGGGATCGACCGCCTGCAGACCCGCGAGTTCGGGAGCCGGATCTATGTCGATCTCGAGATCCGCCTCGACGGAGGACTTTCGCTCGTCGAAGCGCACGAAATCGCCGAGCAGGTCCACGACAAGATCGAACAAGAATTCCCGAGTATCAAGCATATCATGGTGCATGTCAATCCCGACGAAGCATAAGACGCATACACGCAAACAGGACCGTTCCTCTTATGAAGAACGGTCCTGTTTTTTTCCGTTTGCGGGTTTCAAGCCTCGGCGATGATGCGGCGGATGACCTTTTCGCAGCGCGCCTCGTCATAGATGACCGGCACGGGATAGACGGGATTGGCCTCCGCCAGCGCCCAGCGGATCATCTGCGGGATGTCCTCTTCCCTGATGAAATCGAAACCGGTGGGGATGGCCATGCGTTCGTTCATCGCGCGGATCTCGCGGATGAAGGCCTCGGCCTTCTCCCTGTCCGTTCCGGCCGTCTGCACGCCGGTCAGTTCCGCGAGATGCGCCAGCTTTTTATGGACGGCCTCGCCATAGTCCTCCAGCACGATGGGCAGGATGACCGCGTTGGCCAAGCCGTGCGGCGTGTTGTACAGGCCGCCGAGCGTATGGGCAATGGCGTGGACGTTGCCGACGCCGGCGCGCGTGAACGCGAAGCCTGCCTTGTAGGAGGCGATCAGCATCTGCGTGCGGGCCTCCATGTCCTCCCCGTTCTGATAGGCGCGTTCGAGATACCGGAAGATGCCGCAGACCGCTTCCTCCGCCAGGCGGATGCTCTCGGCGGTGTTGTAGGTCCAGCAGACATAGGCCTCTACCGCGTGAGTCAGCGCGTCCATGCCGGTCGTGGAGGTGATCTTCTGCGGGAGCTCGCGCGTCATCTCCGGGTCGAGGACCGCATACTTGGGCACCAGATGCAGGTCCATCAGCGCGTACTTGTGATGCGTGTCCGTGTCGGTGATGACGGCGGCGATCGTCGTCTCGGAGCCGGTACCGGCCGTGGTGGGGACGGCGATATAGGGAGGGATCTTCTTGCCGACCTTGAGCAGACCCGCCATTTTCCCGACCTCGGTGTTCGGGCGCACGACGCGGGCAGCCGCAGCCTTGGCCGCGTCCATGGGGGAACCGCCGCCGATGGCGATAAAGCCCTCGCAGTTCGTCTCCAGATAGAGCTTCTGGATCTTATTGACGGTCTTGACCGAGGGATTGGCCTCGACCTCGGCAAACAGCGTGTACGAGACGCCCGCCGCGTCGAGCTCCTTCAGGATCTTCGGGGCGAGCTTCCGGCCAACGGTTGGGCCGGTGACCACCATGACCCTGGAGACCTTCTCTTTCTCTAAAAGCTCTGGGATCTTCTGAATGGCGCCCACGCCGGAGACCGGGATCGGTCTCCTCCAGTAGAGGCAGCGGGCCCCCACGTTGAAAACAGCCTGGAAGCTGCGGTAATAAGCGTTTTTCGCAAAGCTCATCGTTTTTCCTCCATGATCGCGTCTTCCCTTCGGCGCTGCTCGGCCCTCGGCGGCCGCGCCGCACCTTATCTGGTTTTATTGTACAAGAATCCCGGCCGGAAATCAAGGCCTTGCTCCTCTCGCAGAAACGGGCGCGGCGCGGTTTTTCTCTCCTGTCCGCGGCTTGAAAAGGCGCGCCTCTTATGGTAAGATGGCGACATCTCCGTGCATCTTCCGCACGGCATACGGAGGTTAATATGGCAAGAATCGTCGCAGCGCTCGGCGGCAACGCACTCGGCTCCACGCCAGACGAACAGCGGGAAAGAGCGGCGGAAGCGGCCGGTGCGCTCGCCGCCCTCATCCGGCAGGGACACGAGCTCGTCGTCACACACGGCAATGGGCCGCAGGTCGGCATGATCCACCTCGGACTGAACTGCGCGGCGGCCGAAAGCGTGATACCGGCCGAGATCCCCTTCCCCGAGTGCGGCGCCATGAGCCAGGGCTATATCGGCTATCATCTGCAGAACGCGCTGCTGCGCCGGCTGCGCGCGGAGGGTCTTGCGCAGGAGGTCTGCTCGCTCGTGACGCAGGTCGTGGTCGACGCGGGCGATCCCGCCTTTCTCGATCCCGGCAAGCCCGTCGGGGCATTTTATTCCGAGGAAGAAGCCGTACGACGCATGGCCGCCGGCGACGGCATATACAAGGAAGACGCCGGGCGCGGTTGGCGAAAGGTCGTCCCCTCCCCGCATCCGGTGGACATCGTTGAGAAAGACAGCGTGCTCGCGCTGCTGAGGGAGGGCATCGTGGTGGTCGCCTGCGGAGGCGGCGGGATTCCGGTGGTAAAAACAGGCGACGGCGCCTATGAGGGCGTCTCCGCCGTCATCGACAAGGACTATGCCGCCGCCTGTCTCGCTTCTCTTGTCGAGGCCGACGATCTGCTCATTCTGACCGCCGTCGACCGCGTGTGCATCAACTTCGGCCGGCCCGGCCAGCTCGAATTGAAAACAGTTACGGCGGACGAGGCCGAGCGCTATGCCGACGAGGGCCAGTTCGCCGCCGGCTCCATGCTCCCGAAGATCCGGGCGGCCGTATCCTTCGTACGCTCCAGGCCGCGCCGAAGGGCCGTGATCTGTTCACTGGACAAGGCGGCGCTCGCCATGTCCGGCGGGAGCGGGACCGTCGTTACAGCATAAAAAAACGAAGCTTCATGGTTTGTTCCATGAAGCTTCGTTTTTTCGGATCATCGCCGCAGGTATTCCGAGGAAACGGGGAAGGCAAAATAGGTGTCCGGATACGGCTCTTTTTCCAGGACGAAATGCCACCACTCGCAGTCGAGCGGCCGAAAGCCGCCGCGGGCCATGGCTCTCTGCAGGATCATGCGATTCTCGTACTGCTCTTCCGTGATCCCTCTGTACGCGGGGTGGGAGACCTCGCTGAACAGGTCGAAGGGGCTGCCCATGTCCAGTTCTTTCCCGGTCTTCATGTCCAGCAGCGTCAGATCCACCGCGCTGCCGCGGCTGTGGCTGGACTGTTTGGCGATATACCCTTTGGCAAACAGCTCCTGCTTTTCCAGTTCCGGGTAGAAATATGGCTTCATCCGCACGTCCTGGTCCTCGATGCCCCACAGCACGAAATGCTTCACGGCGCAGGCCGGGCGGTAGGCGTCGAACACCTTCAGGCGATAGCCCTGCACGATCAGCTCGCTGGCGACGGATTTCAGCGCCCGGGCCGCCTCCTTTGTCAGAAGCGCGCAGGGCTCTTCATAGCCGTCGATCCGCTCTCCGATGAAATTGTAGGTGGAATAATAGCGGATCTCCTGCACGATATGCGGGACATAGTCCGCAAGCAGCACAAAACCGGAGGGATCCATCGTCAGATCGTTTTTGTATTCCGCTCTCATAGTCATCCTTCTCCTGTGATCCCCTCAAACGCCGTAGTATTCAAGAAAACGCTTCGTCAGCTCCTGCCGCGGCTCGTTCAGCACCTGCTCCGCCGTCCCGGTCTCGACGAGCTCTCCCCGATGGAGCACGATCGCCCGCTCCGCCAGGCGGCGCGCCTGCTGGATGCTGTGAGTGATGAGCAGCGTCGCGCAGCCCTGCTCGGAGCAGGTCTCGCGGATGAGCTCCTCCGCCGCGAGGGTGGACTCCATGTCCATGGCCGCGGTCGGCTCGTCGAGGATAAGCAGATCATAACGCCCCATCAGGATGCGGCAGAGCGCCATCCTGGCCGTCTCGCCGCCGGAGAGTTTTTTTGCGCGCTGTTTGGCGAGCGGCTCGATGCCCAGCGCGCGCATCAGCTCCGCCGCACGCGCGGGATCGTTCCCGTTCTGCAGGATGTTTTTCTCCGTGCTCATGCGGAAAGCGAAGCTCTTCTGCGGCAAATAGCCGACGGAGACGCCGGAGAGGATCTTCTTTTTCCCGTCTGCGGGCTCGATCCCGGCGAGGATCTTCGCGAAGGTCGATTTCCCGCTGCCGTTCGGTCCGACGACCGCCGTGATCTGACCGTCGGGAAGCTCCATCTCGGGAAGCGACAGCACGGCGCGCTTGTTGTAGGTTTTGGTAAATGCGGTCGTTTTCATCGGCTCAGCCTCCCCTGCATCAAGCTGAGCGCGACATTCACGATCAGCGACAGCGTCAGCAAAATGAGCCCCAGCGCGATGCCGAGCGTAAAGCTGCCTCGGTTGGTGTACATCATGATCGCCGTGGTCATGACGTTGGTCTTCCAGGCGATCGCGCCGCCGACCATGGCCACGGCGCCCACCTCCGCGATCGCGCGGGCGAAAGCGAGCAGATAGGCCGAGAAGATCGGATACACGCACTCGTTGACAAGGAGCCGGAAGCGTTTTCCCCGGCCGAAGCCGAGCCCCTTCGCCGTCTCGCGCAGCTCGGGCGCCGTGTCGGCCACAAAGGTCTCCATCGTTCCGACCACGATCGGCGTGATGAGCACCACCTGCGCCAGGATCATCAGCTTCACGGTAAAGAGGAGCTTGAGATGCCGGAACGGCCCAACTCCGGAGAAGAGCATATAGAACAGCAAGCCGCAGACCACCGGCGGCATGCCCATCAGCGTACGGTTCAGGATCAGCAGCGTCTTCCGGCCGGGGAAGCGCCCCGCTCCGTACAGGATCCCGAGAGGCACGCCGAGCAGCAGCGCGAGGATCGAGCTCGTCAGGCTCACACGCGCCGTTGTGGAGAGAATATTCAGCAGCTCCGGATCGGCCGAAAAAATCAGCTCGATCGCTTTTTGAACAGAAGATCCCATATGCACGATCCTTTTAGACGGCCGCGGAGAAGCCCTCCGCGGCCGTCAGTCCAGGCTGGAAATCAAGCGATTTTACCGTCGTTGGCGACAAAGGTCAGGAAGGTCGCCTTGTCGGTGAGGATGTAGGCGCCCATCTCCTCGGCCATGACGAGGCAGGCCCCCATACCGGCGTTGGCGGAGACATACCAGTCTGTGTAGTCCTCGAAGCTCTCGGCCTCGGCGGTGATGCCCAGCTCCTCGGGCCAGAGGCTGAGCTCCTTGGTGTGCGTGCCGGAGCCGTCGCCGCGGGAGATGAAGGCATATTTGCCGTCGGCGATCGCCCGAAAGGCCGCCTTGACGTCAGCGGCATCCTTCACGCCAGCCGGATCGGCGGAGGGGCCGCAGAGCACAAAGTAGTTGTACATCCAGTTCAGGCGCTCGGACTCCATGCCTTCGATGGTATAGGAGAAGCCGTCTGCGATAAAAGCCTCCTCCTGTTTCTTGGAGTGGACAAGGATCAGATCGGCGTTGCCCATCTTGGCGTTGGCGATGGACTTGCCGGTGCCGGCGGAGTAGACGTCGACCTCATAGCCGTACGTCTCCTCGAACTTCGGCAGCAGATAGCCGAGCAGGCCAGAGTCGTTGACGGAGGTCGTGGTGGACAGGCGGATGAGCTTCGTCTCCTCGGTGGCGGCGGGGATCTCCGCGCTGGAAACAGGGCGGCCGTCCTTGAGGTAGAACAGGTATTCGCCGTAGTCATCAAAGCCGTAGCCTGCGGCCAGGGACTGGCCCTCCTCGGAGAGCAGCCAGTTGATGAGCGCCGCGGCGCCGACGGTATTGATCGCCACGTCGGCGACGGCCTTGCCGTCCGCGTCCGTGAAGGGCGCTTCGGGATTCACGGCGAGCAGGCTGTAGTTGTTGATCATCGCGTCGTCCGCTTCCTTGAGGATGCAGGTATCGACGATGAGCGCGTCCCCCTCGGAGACGGGTTCTTCGGCAGGCGCCGGTTCCTCGGCGGGCGCGGGAGCGGCCGCCTGCTGGCCGCAGGCCGCGAGCGAAAAGATCATAACGAGCGCAAGAAGAAGGGTGATCGACTTTTTCATTTTTTTCCTCCAAACAACAGATTAGCTGTATTTTTACACATTTTTCCCCTTTTTTCAAGTGCGGCTCAGAACTTCGCGATAATCTCTCCCGGGCCGTCCAGCGTGTAGCCGCCCATGGCTTCGATGCGGGATCGGAACTCCCCGCTCTTCAGCGTGCGGATCAGCTGCCTGACCGGCCCGGTATCCCAGACCTTTTCGGGGATCAGCAGATCGTATTCCTCCACGCAGATGGGCAGAAAATCAAGGCCGTAGAGCGCTGCCGCGGAGTAGATGCCCATGCCTGCGTCCGCGGAATCGCCCGCGATCTGCACCGCCACGGAGTTGTGGGTCGCCTCCTCCCGCTCGTAACCGTAGATCCCGTCCCGTTCGACTCCGTACCTGTCGCAGAGGAAATCCATCAGCACGCGGGTGCCCGAGCCCTTCTGCCGGTTTACATAACGCAAGCCATCCCTGGCGATATCGGCAAAGGCGCGGATGTCCAGCGGGTTGCCCTTCTGCAGCATCAGTCCCTGCTGGCGGCCCACGCAGCGGACAAGATACACGCCGCCGTGCGGGAAGTACCTGCGGATGTAGGACAGGTTATACTCCCCTGTTTCCGTGTCCAGCAGGTGGATGCCCGCCGCATGCGCCTCGCCCCGGCGGACGGCCATGATGCCGCCCATGGAGCCCACATGGGTCGACGACAGATAGAGCCGCCGATCCTCACGGTGGATCAGGTCTGCCAGCTCGTCGAGCAGCGGGTCATGGCTGCCGATGACCACCAGCGTGTTCCTGAGCTTCTGCTTTTCCGTCAGGAGCCGGACGCGGACCTCTTCGCCGGCGGTATAGCCCTCGGTCCCCTGCGGGACCTCGAGCAGACCGTCCGCTTTCATGAAGGAGGAAACGACGCCGCTCCCTCTGGGCAGCGGCGAAGCCGTCAGCTCATCTCCCACATAGCCCATGCGCACGCGTACATATTCCTGGTATTTCAGCCCCGAGACCACGGGCCTCGTGAGCTTTGCCCTCGTGCGGCTCCCGCCGTCGCTCTCCCGTCCGTACCAGCGGCCGATGAGCGGGCGCAGCAGCTCGTCGATCACGATGATGCCGGAGACCGGGTAGCCCGGCACGCCCAGGATCGGCACGGCCCCCTTATAGCCGAGGATGGCCGGCTTGCCGGGCTTGATGGCGATGCCATGGTACAGCACCGCTCCGACCTCCGCCACCGCGGCGGCCGCGTAGTCGTCCCGGCCGGCGGAGGAACCCGCGTTGAGGATCACCACGTCGCATTCCGAGGCCGCTTTTTGAAGCATGTCCCGGATCTCGTCATACCTGTCCGGCACGATGGGATAGGTCTTCGCCTCCGCGCCCCAGAAGGCCAGCATAGCGGAGAAAATAGAGGAGTTGAACTCCAGGATATCGCCGGGCCTGGGATCGGCGCAGGGCGGGACGATCTCGTCTCCCGTGGGGATGATGCCCACCACGGGCTTTGCCAGCACCTCCAGCTCCAGCACGCCGCCCGCGATCATGGCGCCGATGGCGGCGGGCGTGACCTCCACGAAGCTCGGAAGGATCATCTCTCCGGCGCAGACGTCCTCGCCGATCTGGCGGACATGCTGCCAGGGCGCGGCGGGAGCGTGGATGGTGATGCTGCCGTCGTCATGCTTCACGAGGTCTTCCACCATGATGACCGCATCGCAGCCGTCCGGGATGGGGTCGCCGGTGTCCACGACCGCGAACTGTCCGGGTTTGAGCGTAACCGGCGTCGTCTCCGTCGCGCCGAAGCTGTTCCCGGCATACAGCGCGACGCCGTCCATGGCGCTGCAGGCGTAGTGCGGCGCGTTGATATGCGCGTAGACCGCGCTCGCCGTGATGCGCCCGAAGGCGTCCTGTACGCGGATGCGCTCCGTTCGGGCCGCAAAGCCCTGTTCGTCAAGCGTCCGAAGGAACTCTTTTCTTGCCTGTTCCAGAGGCACGTTGGTCAAATATGTAAAAGCCATAATATTCACCATTCCTTAATTGAGGAGCAGCGACAGATGAGCGGTATCCTCAGCTCCAGTAAACGTCCACTTCCGCTCCCTCCGGAAGGCCCTCGCAGTCACGGCCGATCATGAGATAGCCGTCCGCCCCGGCGAGTTGGGCGATCAGTCCGGATTTGGAGCGGATGGGGGCGGCGGCGAGCTCGCCGTTCTCCGTTGCAAGCCGACAGGCATTGATCTGCATGCGGCCGTGGTTGGCGCCGAGGCTCTCGCCGAGACGCGCGCGCACGGGATAGCTCCGCTCTTCTCTGCCCTCCAGCCGCGCCAGCAGAGGCAGGGCAAACAGCTTTGCCACAAAAAAGGCGGCGGCCGGATGGCCGGGCAGTCCGATCAAGGGCTTGTTGCCCGCTCTCCCAAGGATGGTCGGCTTGCCGGGCTTGACAGCGATCCCGTGCAGCAGCAGCTCGCCCAGATCGCTGATGATCCGGCTGGCCGCGTCCTTCACGCCCGCGCTGCTCCCGCCCGAGAGGATCACCGCGTCGCAGCTTTGCAGCGCCGCCGCGGCCTTTTCGCGCAGCAGCGCTTCATCGTCCGCGACGATCCCGTACTGCACCGGCTCGGCTCCGAAATCTGCCAGCAGGGCCGCGAGCATCGGGCTGTTCACGTCCCGCATCTGCCCGGAGCCCGGCGCTTGATCGGCCGGTATGAGTTCGTCCCCTGTCGAGATCACGCCCACGCGCAGGCGCGGACGCACCGGCGCCTCCGTGATCCCGACGGCCGCCAGCGCGCCGATATCCTGCGGCGCGAGCACCCGGCCGGCTTTCAGGATGGTTTTCCCGGGGAACACGTCGTCCCCGCGAAAGATCAGGTTCATGCCGGGGGCGCCGGGCTTGAGGATGCCGACGGTCCCGTCTCCGTAGTCCTCGGTGTATTCGATCATCACCGCGCAGTCGCAGCCGGGCGGGATCGCGCCGCCGGTCGGCACATAGACGCAGGCGTCCTCTGGGACTTGGATTTCCGCGCTCTCGCCCATTTTGACCTCTCCGACCAGCTTCAGGATCGCCGGAACGGCGTCCGAGCAGCCGAAGGTATCCTTTGCGCGCAGCGCATAGCCGTCCACGGCAGAGCGGTCGAAATCCGGCACATACTCCGCGGCCCTGATATCCTCGGCCAGCACGCGGCCGAGGGCTTCCTCAAGACGGACGTTCTCTGTACGCTCAAGCGTGCGAAATTCAGTTTCGATCAGCCGGAGGACTTCCTCCGGCGTTTTGACTTCCAGCATGGGTTCTCCCTCCGCGCGGTCTCCCGTTCTCAGTCTTTTGTTATTATAACGGTTATGACCGAACAGCACAAGACGGAGAACTGCGTTTCTTTTCCGATCCGGCATATCGTCCGCATGACGCGCGCCGCTTTTTCGGCTGACGGGTTCCTGAGCTGCGGCCTGCTCCGCGCTTCGCGCGAAAAGCCTCCGGCGGATCAAACGTGCTTCGCGCCTGGAGGTCGTGGGTTCGCAAACCTCCTTTTGCAAAAGCAGACACCCCCTGCGGAGGTGCCTGCTTTTGGCATGAGTGCTCATATCGTACTTGAAAAACAAAATCGGAGCCCAGCGCAGCAGGTCCGATTTTGAAAGGAGGAGCAGCGGAATGAGCGCGAGATGACTTTTGATGCTATGCATAAAAAAGTCGTCGCAAGCGATATGGAGCTTGCGACGACGTGGTACGGCTGACGGGATTCGAACCCACGACCTCCAGAGTCGGAGTCTGGCACTCTATCCAGCTGAGCTACAGCCGCATACGCGGGGAGCATTATAACAAATATGTGCGATAAAGTAAAGTGGGAGTTTTCATTTTTATGATTCTATGTTATAATGCAATATCATCTTATCGTTTCTATACGAGAGCGTGAAGATCGAGGGCTGCGTCGGCTGCCGCAGCCGAGCGTCCGGATGCTCTCGCCGGTTTGAAACGCCGAAGCTGCTGAAATACAGATTGAAGGACTACAGAGAGTTTTATGAGGAACATAAAGATGAAATTTAAAACGAGATGCCTGGCGGCGCTGCTGTGCCTGCTGCTGATGCTGCCTCTCGCGGCCTGCGGAGAGAGCAAGGTCAGCCAGTCGGAGATCTTCGCCATGGATACGATCATGTGGCTGACGGCCTACGGCAAAAACCGGGATGCCGGCATCGCCGCGGCCGAAGGCGTCATCCGCTCGATGGACAGCATGATCGATCCGGAGCTGGAGACCAGCATCACCTATGCGATCAACCACGCCAACGGCGAGTCCGTCTCCATCCCCGGTCAGGTGGCCAAAATGATCAGTACCGCGCAGGAGGTCTACGAGCGCAGCAACGGAGCGCTCGATCTGTCGCTCTATCCGCTGATCCTGCGCTGGGGCTTCATCGATCAGAAATACTATGTTCCGACCGAACAGGAGATCTACGACTGCCTGCGTCAGCGCTGCTTTGACGAGGTCAATCTGCGCAGCTTCCCCAACGGCAGCCACACGGTCAGTCTGCCGGCCTACGGCATGCTGAGCTTCGCCGCCGTGGCCAAGGGCTGCACCGCCTCCTACGCCATCGACGCGATGCGAAACGCCGGCGTCACGAGCGGGATCATCTCTCTGGGCGGCAACGTGCAGACGCTCGGCGTCAAGCCGGACGGGAAGCTCTGGCGCGTGGCCATCACCGACCCCAACAACGCCTCCAGCAGCGTCGGCACCGTGGACGTGGGCGAGATCGCGATCGTCACCAGCGGCCCCTATCAGCGCAATTTCACCGACGCCTTCGGCCACTTCTACCATCACCTTCTGCGGCCGAACACGGGCTACCCCGCCAACAACACGCTTCTGTCCGTGACGATCCTCTGCTCGGACGGCACGCTGGCCGACTGCCTTTCCACGGCGATGTTCGTGCTCGGCGAAACCGCGGCGATCAACTATTGGCGCAACTACGGCGGCTTTGAGATGATCCTCATCACCAACGACAACCGGATCGTCTGCACCAGCGGCCTAATCGAGGAATTCACGCTCACGAACTCTTACTACACCGTCAGCTATACGGAATGACCATGGCCGACTTAACGACAAACGTTCGCTACATCAAGGGCATAGGGGAGAAAAAGGCGCAGGCTCTCGGCAAGCTCGGCGTCTTTTCTCTCTATGACCTTGTTTCCTTTTTCCCGCGAAAATACGAGGACCGCAGCACCTATAAGCCGATCGCCCTGTGTCTCGACGGCGAGACGGTGTGCATCCGGACGCTGATCGCGGACATGCCGCGGCTCGTCCGCGTCCGGCGCGGGATGGAGCTTGTGAAGTTCCGGGCCGTGGACGAGAGCGGATCAGTTGACATAACTTTTTTTAATCAGAATTATGTAAAAGATAACATCCAGCGTGGAGACAGTATCTGCTTCTACGGCAAGATTGAATACAACGGCAATCGCC
This sequence comes from Oscillospiraceae bacterium, assembly GCA_017430985.1. Classification (GTDB taxonomy): domain Bacteria; phylum Bacillota; class Clostridia; order Oscillospirales; family Oscillospiraceae; genus Limivicinus. The sequence continues at coordinate 9,850 of JAFRLZ010000035.1, read as the reverse complement.
GCAGCATGGTCAACCCCGTGTATGAGCCGGAGGGCTCGGACAAGGGCGTGACCGGGCGGATCGTCCCCGTCTACCGCCTGGCGGCGGGGCTCAATCAGCGCATCCTGCGGCAGGCTGTGCGGCAGGGCCTTGACGCCTGCGCCGAACAGCTGCCCGAAGCGCTGCCGGAGAGTGTGCGCGAACGGATGCATCTGGTCCAGGCGCGCTATGCCTATGAGAACATCCACTTCCCCGCCGACTTCGGCGCGCTGGAGCTGGCCCGGCGGCGGCTGATCTTCGAGGAGCTTTTTGTGCTGGCCTGCGCGCTGAGCGATATGCGCCGCCAGCGCGTCAACGACAACGGGCTTCTTCTGCCGCGGGCCGATCTGGAAGAATTCTGGTCCACGCTCCCCTTCTCCCCCACCGACGCCCAGCGGCGCGCCGCCGCGCAGGCGGTCGAGGATATGTGCAGCGGCCGCGCGATGAGCCGGCTCCTGCAGGGCGACGTGGGCAGCGGCAAGACGCTCGTCGCAGCAGCGCTGATCTGGTTCACGGCGCGCGCCGGCTATCTCAGCGCCTTCATGGCGCCGACGGAGATCCTGGCCGAGCAGCACTTCGCCACGCTCAGCGCCATGCTCGCCCCGCTCGGCCTGCGCGTCGGCAAGCTGACGGGCTCCATGACGGCAAAGGAAAAGCGCCTCGTCAAGGAGGCGCTGCAAAACCACGTGCTCGATCTGGTCGTGGGCACCCACGCCCTCTTCAGTGAGGACGTGAGCTATACGGATCTCGGTCTGGTCGTCACGGACGAGCAGCACCGCTTCGGCGTCAATCAGCGCTCCGCGCTGATCGGCAAAGGGCGGCGGCCGCACGTCCTCGTCATGTCCGCCACGCCCATCCCCCGGACGCTCGCGCTGATCCTCTACGGCGATCTGGACGTGTCCATCATCGACGAGATGCCGCCCGGGCGGCAGAAGGTCGATACCTTCGCCGTGGACGAGAGCTACCGCGCGCGGCTCAACGGCTTCATCCGCAAGCTCGCGGGCGAAGGCCGCCAGATCTTCGTGGTCTGCCCCATGGTCGAGGAGAACGAGGAGCTTCCCGTCAAGCTCAAGTCCGCCGAGGAGCATGCGAAGGAGCTGGCCGCCGTCTTTCCCGAGCTGCGCGTCGCCTGTGTGCACGGCCGGATGAAAGCAAAGGACAAGGACCGGGTCATGGCCGCCTTCGTGGCGGGCGAGACCGATATCCTCGTCGCCACGACCGTCATCGAGGTGGGCGTGGACGTGCCGAACGCGGCGCTGATGATCGTCGAGAACGCCGAGCGCTTCGGGCTCAGCCAGCTCCACCAGCTGCGCGGCCGCGTAGGGCGCGGTCCTCACAAGAGCTGGTGCATCCTCGTCTCCGAGAGCGACAGCCAGGACGTCAAGGCGCGGCTCGACATCATGCATCAGACCAACGACGGCTTCAGGATCTCCGAGGAGGACCTGCGGCTGCGCGGGCCCGGCGACTTTTTCGGTTCCCGGCAGCACGGTCTGCCGGAGATGCACGTCGCCGACCTCGGCGCGGACGTGAACGTGCTGCAGCAGGCGCAGGAGGAGGCGCAGCGCGTCCTCGCGCTCGACCCCGGACTGGACGAGCCGGAAAACGCCGCGCTGCGGGAGCGCGTGACAAAGCTCTTTGAGCAGAGCGCGGCGGGCTTCAACTGAACAGCAAAGCGGACAGCCATGGAGGCTGTCCGCTTTGTTCGTTCCGCTGTTTCAGAGGCTCATCTTGATCATCTCTTCCGCGCAGGCGAGAATGACCTGCGCCGAGCCCTCCACGCCGAGGCGGCTGCTGTTGATGATCAGATCGTAGTTGTTCGCCTCGCCCCAGACCTGGTCGGTATAGTAGCGATAGTAGCTGGCGCGGTCCTTGTCCACGGCTTTGATGAGCTTCTTGGCCGCGTCCTCGTCGATCCCCTTGCGCTTCATGATGGTGTGGACCCTGCTGTTCAGGTCGCTGTAGATAAAGACGCGGAGGAGTTCAGCCCGGTTGCGCAGGATATAGTCGGCACAGCGGCCGACGAAGATCCCGTCGCCCTTGTCCGCCAGGCCGCGCACCGCGTCGAACTGGGCGTTGGCCACCTCCATATTCATCTGGAAGCCCTGATGAAGGCCGACATAGTGGGGCGCGGGCATGATATAGGAGGCCACGCGGCGCTCGTCATAGGAGTCGAAGATCTCCTTGCTGAAGGGAGAATTGGCCGCCGCCTCGTCGACGATCTCCTTGTCGTAGCAGGGGATATTGAGCTTTTCGGAGAGCTTGCGGGCGATCTCGTGCCCCATGCTGCCGTGCTGACGGCCGATGGTGATGATCATAGCCATGCTCCTTTCGTGCTGTTCTTTACAGATATTTTATCACTCGCATATCGTCCTTGACAAGTGCACGCGCAAAAAAGTTCGAGCAAGCAGGCGGAAATGCCCTCAGGCCGTTTTCTTCGCCTGTTTCTTTGCGTCGCCCTTGTGGAGCAGCGGAGAGATGCGCTTATACAGCAGGAAGGTCAGAAGGGACACCACGACGCCCTTGAGCAGATTGAAGGGCACCACGGCGAACAGGACCAGCGTGGGGACGCTGGTGATCGCGGCGTTGACCTTCGTGCCCATGCCGACGATCACGTCCAGCGGCATGCCGAAAAGCTCGGCGAACTTGGGCAGCAGATAGATCGCGTTGAAGGCGCTGCCGAAGATCGTCATCACGAGCGTACCGACGATCATGCCGGTGAGCGCGCTCTTTTTGCTGGGACGGGCGTGGTACACGATGCTGGCCGGCAGAACGAAGGAGCAGCCGACGGCGAAGTTGGCGAAATCGCCCACGAAGGCCGTGCTGGTGCCCTTGAGCAGGAGCTTGATGAGTACCTTGATGAGCTCCGTCACCACGCCGGCCACGGGGCCGAGATAGAAGGTGCAGATCAGCACGGGCAGCTCGCTCAGGTCGATCTTGTAAAAGCTCGGCGCGAAAAACAGCGGGATCTCCACGAGCATCAGCACGCCGGCCATGGCCGAAAAGATCGCCGCATAGGTGATGTAATGCGTGTCGGAAAGCTTTTTGCGGTCCTTGCAGACGAGGCGCTCGCACAGCATCGCCACGAGGAACAGCCCCGCGAAGACAGCCGCGCACATGAGGATGAAGCCAAGGTTTTTCATTGTGTTTCCTCCTTGTCAGGGCAAAGAAACAGCCCGAAGAAGCGTGCTTCTCCGGGCATAAAAAGGCATGAAAAAGAATTCCTCTTCCATCCAGACTGTAACTGTCGGTACCGGAATCGCACCGGTTCATGCCCCGAGGGGCTCGCGGACTGTACCGCCGGTCGGGAATTACACCCTGCCCTGAAGAATTTACAATTGCAGTATAGCACGGCGCGCAGGCTTTGACAAGAGCAAAAAAACGGATTACAATACCGGCAGAGGGAAAGGAGGCGAGAGCATGGACGAGCGTTCCCTCACCTGCTGCTTCACCGGGCACCGGCCGAACAAGCTCCCCTGGGGCACGGACGAGAGCGACCCGCGCTGCCTGCGCCTCAAAGCGGAGCTCGAGGCTCGGCTGGAGGGCGTCTACGAGGCGGGCTTCCGGCGCTTTCTCTGCGGCATGGCGCTCGGCTGCGACCTGTATTTCGCCGAGGCGGTGCTGGCGCTGCGCGAAAAGCACCCGGAGGTGACGCTGGAGGCCGCGGTCCCCTGCGACGGGCAGGCCGATTCCTGGACGATCCCGCAGCAGCGGCGCTATGAGCGGCTCCTTGCGTCCTGCGACGCGGTCACCTTTATCCAGCACGCCTATACGCCCGGCTGTATGCAGCGGCGCAACCAGTACATGGTGGACGCCTCCGGCCTTCTGATGGCCGTGTACGACGGGCAGCGCGGCGGGACCATGAACACCCTGCTCTACGCTCGCCGCCAGGGCCTGCAAACGATCGTCATAGACCTGTAAACAAAAAAGACGTCAGTCGACGTCTTTTTTGTTTTCTTCACTTTTGCCGGCGAAGACCCATTTTTTCTGCACGAAATAGCTGACGAGGAAGAGGACCGTGTCGATCACGATCTTGATGAGCGTCGAAAGCGTCGGCGCGGTGACGCCGAGGAGCCTGTCCGCCAAAGTCAGCAGCCCGGCCGAGCAGAGCATCACCGGGATCGCCAGGCAATAGTAGCGCAGCAGCGCTTTCCCGTACTCCCCGCGGTGGCCGAAGACCAGGCGGTTATTGACGTTGAAGTTGAAAAAGGACGAGATCGCGCGGGCGATCGCCACGCAGACCAGATCGGCCGCGGCGCCGAGCCGGACGCCGAGCAGCGTCTTGAGCATCAGGAACAGCCCGTTGTCGATCAGGAAGGACGCGCCGGAGCTGAGGCCGTATTTGAGGAGCTTTGCGTATTTTTTCATACGCTCACCTGCCGAGCTTGAATTTCAGCATCGTTTTGAAAATGCGCAGCGAGTCCTTGACGGCGTCGTAGTGGGAGCTGTAGTCCTCGGGGTCGTAGACCGTGGCGATGGGCTGCTCGACGAAGCCGAGGCCCTGCCGCTTCATCTGCAGGAGCATGTTCGTCTCATACTCGAAGCGCTCCCCTTCCATGCCGATCATCGCCTCGAGCATGGCGCGCGGGATGGCGCGCAGGCCCGTCTGCGTGTCGGACACGCGGATGCCGAAGAAAAGCTGAAACATGCGCGAGGTGCTCTTGTTCCCCGCCACCGAGCGCGGCGGGACGCCGGGCTGGTCAAAATCCCGGCAGCCGAGGACGACCTTGTCCCCGAGCGCGAGCATCCGCTCGCCGCATGCGATGATGTCCTCCAGCAGATGCTGACCGTCGCCGTCGATGGTGACGACGCCCTGCACCTCCGGCAGCTCGTCGAGCACATAGCGAAACGCGTCCTTCAGCGCGCGCCCCTTGCCGAGGTTGACCTTGTGGTGCAGCACACGGCAGACGGGATAGGCCGCCGCCTCGTCGAAATAGCGCTGATGCGCATCGTCGCTGCCGTCGTCCACGATCACGATGTGCTGAAAGCCGGCGTCGACCAGGCCCTTTACCACGCCTTCAAATTTATAGTCTGGGTCCAGGGACGGCAGCACGATGGCGACCGCCGCCTGACAGTTCCGTTGTTCCGTCATACAGTCCTCCTGATCTACAGGTCAGTCTCGGCCAGGTTGTAGACCGCCTGGGCCAGCAGCCCGCCGTCCGTCTGCCGCAGGATGATCTGCAGCGTGACCTCGCGCTTGGCGGTCTGGGCTTCCCACTTGCTCACACTCTCGAGCAGATAGGTGAATTCGACAAGATAGGTCCCCTCACCGAGCTTGATATGCCTGGCATAGTCCAGCGCCAGGATATTCTCACCCAGGCTCTGGGCATAGTAGTTGCCGCCGATGCCGCCCCTCAGCCGCTGGTCCAGACTGCTGTCCGGCACGAGGAGGGGCTTGATGCGGTTGTAGTTGTCCGCGGCGTTGCGCCTGGTGTTGGCCTGGCACTCGATATACAGGGGCAGGAAGCGGCCGATGAATTCCTCGCAGGCGGCCTTTTCCGCGTCCGTGCAGTTGTCCAGGAAGCGTTCCTCGCTCCGCTCGTCCAGGCTCACCGGACGCCCGAGGTTATCGGTCAGCTCAAAGGGCACAGCGCCGATGTAGTTATCCACGCGGTAGGTGCACTGATAGAGCTCCGGCAGGCCCTTGCCGTAGAAATCCTTGAGATAGGTGTAGCGGATGCCGGACTGGGTCACATGCGCGGCGTCCAGCGCCGTCCCGTTCACCGTGACCGTCCAGCCCTCCGGAACGGTGATCTCATCGCCGTCCAGGAGCCAGGGGAAATCGAAGCTCTCCTCCTCCACGCTCCAGAAGGAGAAGCCGAAGGGCGGGTTGTCCGGCCTTGTCAGCACGACGCGGCCGGCCTCATGCTCGCCGCTGTAGATCTTGTATACCGTTTTATTGGGGTTGCTCTCCGCGCTCTGCCGGCGATAGCTCAGCTCGCCGCGCATGACGAGGTCGACCGCTTTGCGGCTGTCCTCCCGGTTCAGCACGGAGGCGTCAAGCGCGGACAGGAAGGGCTCGCTGATCCGGTCGATATGCGCCTCGTCGAAGGAGTCCATATAGGCGTCGATCGCGTGGTTGACGCGCGAAGCCTCATACTCCGCGATGTAGTCCCAGAACAGGCGCATCCCCACCACGATCAGGAGGATGAACAGCAGCGCGTACAGCAGCATCCCGAGGGCAAAGCGCCCGCCGGACCGTTTGGCTTTCCGGGTATCAGCCATTTGCGCTCACCCCCTCCTTCAGCACCACAAAGCTGGTGGGGACCTCGCGGATGCCGACGATATGCGCGGCGTTGTTCACATAGCCGCCGTCATACCAGAGCAGCGACGAGGAGCCGCCGTCCAGATTGCAGGCGTTTACCGCGCCGTAGTTGAGCATGATGTCCACGAGATCCTGGAAGCCCGCGCCCGTGCTCGTGGCCTGGCGGCCGACGATCACCAGCATCAGCACGGCGCCGTCCGAGCGCTGGCCGATAGCTGTGCGGGGATTCTGGTTGTTGTCAAAACCGTTCGGGTCGGCGGGCTCGCCGTTGACCACCAGCGCGGGGCCGAAGCACACGCCGTAGCGGATGTCCTTCTGTACCACGTCGTCACGCGAAAGCTTGCCGACGTGCATCTTGCACTCGCCGTCGAAGCCGACGAAGCAGTTGTACACACCCAGCCCGAATTGAGAATAGTAGATCTTCCCGTCGAAAACGACCATCGAATCCGGCGTCGCGCCGTTGCCGCGGCCGCCCGCGTCCAGAAAGCCGCCGGCGTTGATGGCGGCCACGGCGTCGAAGTGCTCGACGAACTCGGCCACGGTATAGCCTCTCCTCTCAAAGGAGGACGGGACGCTGCCCATGATGACGCGGGATGGGTCGAGAACGACCAGCATATAGCCGTAAAAGCCCTCGCCGCGGACCTGCTCTAGGATGATCCCGTCGCCGTCGTCGTCCACGAGGCCCCAGGGGTCCTCGGCCGGACCGGTCGCCGCGCCGCCCTTCGGCGCGGTGTTGATGACGACGAGCGAGGTGTCGGTTTCGGCGTATTCGAGCTCGCTGCGCTTGGTCTCGATCTCGGAGATCCTGGCGATCTCCTCCTCCGGCAGGAACCAGCCGGGCAGCCATTTGAGAGCGCTCGTCTCATGCAGGGAGAGCGTGAACTGTTCGCGCGCCGTGATGGACGGCCCGTTGGTCACGATATACAGCACGGCATAAAAGGCCAGCCCGGCCAAAAGCACCGTCTCCAGCACGATCAGGAGCAGGCGCGCTATGCCCCTCCCCACGGCGCCGGCGGCGCTTTTTTTCTTGTTTGGCCGTGCAGGCGCCCGTTTTCCGGCTTGTCTGTTCTTGCTCACAGCCCTGTCTCCTTTTTATTCTCACGCCGGGCAAAGCCCGCTCACGGGTGATTATGTTAATCTATCATGTGATTATATCACAGCTCTTCAGATCAGACAAGATAAGATTTCTATCTTATTGGAATAAATACGGCTCAGGAAAAGCGGTACTCCTTCGATCTTCCCTCGGACTGCGGCGATATTTTTGGCGTTTGTGCCATATCGGTTTTGGCTTTTTTGTAAGTTATGCCCATATTTGAATCCTTCCTTCTTCTTTAGTTGCAATCTTCTTCGCAAAGGTATAAAATTGCATAGGTATTTCATGACCGAAGTACATAAGTTTGAGGAGGATCATCATGGGGAAAGCATGTAAAGCATTGAGTGTCGTGCTGATCATCGCGTCTTTGTTCGGGCTTGCCGGCGGCAGCCTGGCTCTGAAGGACGCGCTGGGCAGCAAGGAATATTGGGAGAACGCGTCCAGCGGCGGCGACAGCATCGGCATGCTCGAAGACGGCTTGAATCAGCTGAAGGCCAACGAGCAGGCCTATCTTGACGGCCGCGACGCTCTGGCCGCGGGCGAAGAGGCCTATGCCGAAGGCGTGAAGACGCTGGAGGAAGGCCAGGCCGCTTTTGAAGAAGGCAAGAAGACGCTCGAGGAAAAGCAGGGCGAATTCGACGCCGGTCTCGAAAAGCTGGCGGACGCCAGGACCCAGCTTCTGGAAGGCAGAGCCAAGCTCCAGGCCGGACAGGAGCAGTATAACGCCGGTATGCAGACCTTTATCGACAAGCAGGCCGAGTATGAAGCCGGCGTCGCTCAGCTTGACGCCGCAAAGGCTCAGCTCGCCTCTCTGCAGCAGGGCCTGCAGACCGCCAATGCCGGCCTCCAGCAGCTTCAGGCCGCGAACACGGGCCTGAAGAAGGTCCAGGCCGCACTGGCCGCTCAGGGCATCAATCTTCCCGATCCCGGCCCGAGCAATGCGGATGCCTATGAGTCTGCGATCACCGGTGCGATCTCTTCGATCGAGTCTCAGCTCGCGGGCCTGGATTACGACACGCTCGTCGCGCAGAAGGGTCAGCTGGAAGCCGCGATCGAACAGACGCTCGCGGCCGATCCCTCGGCTGACGTCAGCGCGTATCGGGCGCAGCTGACGCAGGTGGAAGCCGGCATCGCGGGCTTTGAGTCGCTCAATGCTCTCAAGCAGGCGAAGGGCGTTCCCACGGCGGCGAAGGCTGGCTATTACCAGCTCGTCAACGGCTATGTCGACGCCTACAACTCGGCCGCCGCCAATCCCGAAATCGCCGCGCAGATCCCGTCCACCGTTCCCTCGACGCTCGAGGCCATGAAGTCCGGCGCCATGACCTATGACCAGTTCATCGCCGCATCGAACCAGCTCCTCACGCTCTTCACCCAGATCGGCTCTGCCGTTCAACAGAAGATCGCCGAGGGTGAAAAAGCGCTGGCGGACGGCGCCGCTCAGCTGGCTGCCGGCGAAGCCACGCTGGCCGCCGCCAGAGGCGAGCTTGAAAAGGGCATTGAAACCTATCGTTCCGGTTACGCTCAGTACAGATATGGCAAGGAGCAGCTCGAGGAGGGCGCTGTCCTGCTCGAGGAAGGCAGAGAAAAGCTGGATGAAGCCGCCAAACAGCTGGAAGACGGCAAGGCTCAGCTGGCCGACGCCGAGCAGCAGCTGGCCGACGGCAAATCTCAGCTGGCCGTGTTTGAGGACGGCCGCAAACAGGTCATCGACGGTCTGAACACCGCTATCAGCACCCCGAGCTACGAGGGCGTTGAGAGCATCGCCGAGCGTCTCGGCGAGGGCTTCAGCTTCATGAAGAACGAGAACGATCTCGACATCGACAAGGGTCTTGAGGTCGTCGCCGCTGCCCGTGCCTTCGCCGCCGATACGACGGAAGCCGTCACGAAGGAGATCACCAGCAAGGCGATCGGCTCTGTTGTTGCCATCGCCGGCGCCGCGATCGCACTGATCGGCGGCGTGCTCGGTCTGCTGATGGGCAAGCCCGCCGGCGCCGGTGTGGTCGCGCTGCTCGGCGGCATCGCCGCCGTTGTCGGCGTCATCATGAGCGGTGCTGCCGGAAACGTCTTCTCGCAGATCGCCGGCGCTTCCGGCCCGGCTCTGCTGACGGCCGCCGGTGCGGTCACAGGTGCGGCCGCCGTGCCGCAGGCGATCTCCGCTTTTACCGCAAAGGCTCCCGCGAAGGTCGCTGAATAAGCAAATCGCCAGCACAGAACAATACGCCGGGTGTTTCACCCGGCGTATTTGTTTCTCACATCCCGCAAAAGGGCCCTGCCGGGCAGTGTACTGCCCCAGTTTGTACGGACAGCACAAAAGCACCCCTGGTAGGAAGAATTATGTTTTAAGCGGAGTGGCGCAGCGAAAGCGGCGCCACTCCAGTTTTTAACTGGATACGCTCGTGATTGTAGAAATGAATGTAACTGTCGATCATTTCATTTGCTTCTTTGAATGTGGCTGGTTTGCATCTGTAAATGCACTC
>JAFRLZ010000034.1 GCA_017430985.1 Oscillospiraceae bacterium | reverse complement strand
GGCGCAGCGCCCGGCGCGTCTCGGCGGGCACGAGCGTGTCGAGGCGCATGTGCCGCGCGCCCGGAACGCCCCAGCCGCCCCGCAGCAGCGCCAGCCCCGTGCCGGGCAGCAGCAGGGCCTCGATCTCCTCCGGGTCGAGCGGGGAGGGACAGACGACGGCATCCAGAGAGCGCCGCTTGGCCTCCTCGACGGCGAAGCGCAGCGCGGGGGCGGCGAGCCCCAGCTCGTCGTCCAGCTCGTAAACGGCCGGGCAGAGCCGCGCGATCTCCTCGCACAGCCGCAGCTCGCCGCTGCAGCTCAGCGCGCTCAGAAAGCGCCTCGTCTGCGCTCCCGCGCCGCGCGCCGCGGCGAACCGGCCCAGCAGCGCGCGCAGCCGCTTTTCGGCGTACACGCGCGTCTCGCCCTCCCACAGCTGCGGCAGGCAGCCCCGCCGCAGCGCGGCCGCCGCGTCGAGAAAGGCGTACGCGCGCGCATACTGCGCCTGATAGGCGGCCGTGAGGCGCCGCGTCTCCGCCGCGTCCGCATCGCCCAACGGGAGGCGGCAGAAGCGGCCGAGGTTAACATAATCTCCAGCCGCGCCGAAGACCGAGGGCTCCAGCCGGTGCGGCGCGGTGCCGTCGGCCCAGCCCTGCCGGAGGGCGGGGATGTAAACGCCGTCGAGGGAACCCGGGTCGCCGGAGCAGAGGACGTATTCCACCGCATAGCCCCGCTTTTCCGCGGCCTCCCCGATCCGCCGCATGAAACCGGATTTGCCGGTCCCGGGCCCGCCCTTGACGATGTGCAGCCGGTCGCCCGGCGCCGCGGCGAAGCCTTCGTAGAGCGAGACGAAGCCGCCCTTGGAATTGGCTCCGAGAAAGTATTGTGTCGACATGACGTCACCTCGATGTCCTTTTTCCCATTCTATGCCCGCCCGGCGGGATTGACAGACGCCGCCGGCCCATATTATAGTGTTCCACGGGAAGGTGAAACGATGTATCAGACGATCCTCTTTGATTTTGACGGCACGGTCTTCGACACCGTGGAGGGCATCGCCAAATCGGTGCGGTACGCCCTGCGCAGGCAGGGGAGGGACGCCGAGCTGAGCGAGCTCCGGCGCTTTGCCGGGCCGCCGCTGCAGTTTTCCTTTATGGAATACACGGGTCTGAGCGAGGCGGAGGCGCTGCGGGCCATCGCGGATTTCCGCGAGCGCTATCTCCCGGTCGGCGTCTACGAGAGCCGACCCTTCCCGGGAATCGCGGAACTGCTGGACGTGCTGCGCGCCGCGGGGAAGACCGTCGGCGTCGCCACCTCCAAGCCGCAGCCGCTCGCGGAGCTCCTGCTGGAGCGCTCCGGTCTGCGGGAAAAGTTCGACGTGGTGCGCGGCAGCGACCCGAGCGTGGTCGACAACGAAAAGTGGCAGGTCCTGAGCTGGGCGATGGCCGACTGCGGCGCCGACCCGGCGTCGACGGTGCTGGTGGGCGACACGCGCTTCGACGTGGATGGCGCCCGCCGCTGCGGCATCCCCTGCCTCGGCGTACGCTGGGGCTACGCCGCCGCGGGCGAGCTGGAGCGAGCCGGAGCGGCTGCGATCGCGGAGGATCTGGAGGAACTGAAGACGCTATTGCTGGCGTGACGCGGCCGAGCGGAGAACGATCCGCGCGGTCGGCGGAAGTTGATACAAACTTCTGAACTTTTTATGTAAAAAACAGACTAAAAAACGGCAATAAACTTGTGCAATCATACATATCAAGAATTTAACAAAGGAAACCTTTTACATTTTCTTTTCCCTATGCTATGATGACTATACTAGCTATCCTGCGGCCACGGGTCACGCGAGAGTGACGAGAACCGGGGATAAGTATTGAAGACGAGGAGAGTATGATAGTGAAGAAAACTTTGAAGTTCACCACCAAGCTGCTGGCCGTCGTCCTGATCATCGCCACTCTGATCAGCGGCACCGTTGCGTTTGCGGCAAAATGGACGGATGCAAGACTGGACAATGCTCCGGAATTGTATAACTATCTGCATCAGGGCTACCGCAGTGAAGGGGGAAAGGGCCCCATCATCATCACGGAAGGCACGCTGAAGAACAAGAATAACAACATTGGCAAGAAGTCCATCTACTTGGTTACGTTTGCCGGCCTGCAGATCGATGTCAAGTACCAGGCCACCAATCTTTTGACTTGCCTGAAGGTTGGTACCAATCTCCCGAACGACTACTTTGACAGAGCTACCGCTGCGATTATGGGCCGTGTCCCGAAAAATGCCAACATCGTTCTTGCCGGACACAGCCTCGGCGGCATGGTCGCGCAGCAGCTTGCAGCGAACCCAGTACTCAGAGCCAGATATAAGATCCTCAATACGGTTACTTTCGGCTCTCCGCTGATCGCGGCCGGCTTCCGTGAGGGCAGCATCCAGCGCCTCGGCCATGAGCTGGACTATGTTCCCTACCTCTCCACCAACACGCTCATTACCCCGATCCGTGCCCTGGCCGGCCTGAACAGAGTCAGCGGCGGCGGCTACGGCACCTCGATCAGCGAGCGCACGAGAGCGCACTGCGAGGCCTACGGAACGGATCTTTTTAAAGATTATGACGTTCTTGGCTACAAGAACGGCAAAAAGGTGATCGAACTCAAGCTGAACACCGAGCAGTTCTACTATGCCCCCTGCTACCTTGGCCTGCCTTACTGATTTTCGATCAAAATACATAAAAAAGGAACCGCAGAAATGCGGTTCCTTTTTTGCGCTGAATTCTGCCTCGCGTTTTTCAGGAGCATGAGCAGCCATTTTCCCATTGGCAAAGTGACCAAAAAAAACCAGACGATTTGTGCAGATAAACATTTTTAAAAAGGAGAGTCCGGAAACATTTTACAAAAACCGGACTCCATGCTATCATTTCTATAATAGCTGTTTTGCGGCCATAACAGCTTGCATCCATGGCAGGAGCCGCAGATATGTAATAAAGCAAGGGGAAATCTAAAATGAAGAAAACGCTTAGGCTTACGACCAAGCTGCTGGCCATCGTCCTGATCATCGCCACCTTGGCCGGCGGCGTCACCGCGTTCGCGGCTTCCACAACACAAACTTTGGCGAATGCTCCCGATCTCTACAACTATGTTTGCCAGGGCTACAACGGCGGTTCGAAAGGACCGATCATGATTACCAGGGCTACGCTTCAGGATAAGTATGGCTTGAGCAAAAAAACCGTCTATCTGGTAACGCTCTCCGGAACTGACAATGTCGCTTATCAAGCCACGAATGTTCTGACAGATATCATGGTCGGCCTTAACCTCACGAACCCCCTTCTTGACAGTGCTTCCGCTGCGGTTTTGAATGCTGTTCCGAAGGGTTCCAACTTGATTATTGCAGGCCACAGTCTCGGCGGCATGGTTGCTCAGCAGCTCGCGGCCAGCTCGAAGCTTAAGTCCAATTATAACATCCTCAACACGGTCACCTTTGGGTCTCCGCTCATCTCCGCCGGCCTGCAGGAGGGCAAAACCTGCCGCCTCGGCGACAAAGCTGATGTTGTCCCCTACTTGTCGGTCAACACCTTCATCCTCCCGATCCATGCGATCATCAGCCTGAAAACCGAAAGATCCGGCTTTTTGGCGACGAAGGCTCACACGGAGAGCTATCGGAGCTCGGTTTGGAATTCCTACGATGTTCTCGGCAACAAGGGCGGCAACATGAAGCTCATCCTTGAAGTGAAAACGCGGGCCTTCTTTAAGGCACCCAATTACTTCGGCCTGCCCTACTGATCTCTGACTGAAACATAAAAAAGGAACCGCAGAAATGCGGTTCCTTTTTTTTGCGCTTTGAGACGGAGCGCTTCCGCTCAAGCCTCCCGGATCGTGAGCAGGTCGCCGTCGACAAAGCCGATGGCGACGGCCTTCGCGGCGAGCAGCTTCGCGCGGTACAGTCCGAGTTCCAGATAGCTCCTGACCAGCGCCGCGCCTTCCTCGAGGCAGCTCTCCCAGGTCAGGGAGCGGCGGAGGAAGAGATATTCGCCCGTGCTGTAGAGCTCCTCGCAGGCCCAGTCGGGCAGCAGGGGGTCGTAGCCCGGCGCGCCGATCAGCTGAAAGGCGAAGAGATGCGCATCCTCGGCGTCCTCATAAAGATTGAAGCAGAAGGCGGCGATACCCTCCGGCAGCTCCGGCGCGAGCACGATATCGAGCCATTCGGCAAAGTCCAGATAGTCCTTCGTCATGCCTGTGCCCTCGCGATCCGGCAGTAGTAGTTGAAGCTGCGCTCGCGCTCGAGCGTGGAGCTGTCCATATGGCCGGGGTAGACCTCGTAGTCGCCGGGCAGCTCGCAGAGCTTTTTCAGGCTCATCAGCTCCTCGTCCATGTCGCCGCCGGGCAGGTCGGTGCGCCCGCAGCTGCCGCGAAACAGCGTGTCGCCGGTGAAGAGCGCCTCGCCGCAGCGCAGCGTCACGCCGCCGGGCGTGTGGCCGGGCGTCGCGATCACCTCGAAGCGCAGGCCGGGCAGCTCCACCGCGTCGCCGTCGCCGTAGTATTCGCCCTTTTCCGGAAGCGTATAGGGGCGGCGCGGGTCCTCCCCGTGCGTGTCGTCCGCGCGGTGCATGTAGACGGTCGCACCCGTCTCCTCCGCCACGGCCTCTGCCGCGCCGACGTGGTCGTAGTGCCCGTGGGTCAGGAGGATGGCGAGGCAGCGGAGATGATTGTCCTCCAGATAATCCAGAATGGTGTTGCTCTCGTCGCCGGGGTCGATGACGGCGCAGCAGAGCGAGGCCTCGTCGGTGACGATGTAGCAGTTGGTCTCAAGCTGGCCGACGGGCAGGGTCTTGATGAGCATTTACAGGTCCTCCGTATCCAGAATGATGGTCACAGGCCCGTCGTTTTGCGAATAGACCTGCATCTCCGCGCCGAACTCCCCGGTCTCCACCGTGAAGCCGCGCTCGCGGCAGAACGCGATCACCCGCTCGTAGAGAGGGATCGCCGTCTCCGGCCGCGCGGCCAGGGAAAAGCCCGGACGGCGCGAGCGGCAGTCGGCAAAAAGCGTGAACTGGCTGATGATGAGCAGCTGCGCGCCCGCGTCGGCGGGGTTGACGTTCATCTTGCCGTTTTCGTCTTCGAAAACGCGCAGGCCGCAGAGCTTGTCGGCGATCCTGTCGGCCTCCTTTTCCGTGTCGTCCCGGCGGACGCCCAGCAGCACCAGGAAGCCCGCGCCGATCTGACCGGCGACCTCGCCGCCGATCTCCACCCGGGCGTTTTTGACTCTCGTAATGACAGCTCGCATAGAACTCTCCTAAAACTAAAAGCTGAAATGAAAACTCGATTCTCCCGTTACGATCCGCTGCGGTTGACCTCGCGCACGCCGGGGACGCCGGCGAGCCGGCCCATGATCGTCCGCAGCTCTGCGAGCGAGCGGACCTCCAGCGTGATGTGGACGACGGCCTGCCCGCCCGTGTCGCGCGCCGAGAGCGTGCGCACCTTGGCGTTGAGGGCGTTGAGGACGGTGGCGATATCCATGACGAGGCCGGAGCGGTCCTTGGCCAGCAGCACCAGCGAGGTGGTGTAGCTGTCGGTGATCTGACTGGCCCAGGAGACACTGAGCCAGCGGCCGTCCTCCTCGGGACCGCGGGGGCGCTTGAGATAGTTCTGGCAGTCCTGCCGGTGGATGGAGACGCCCTGGCCGCGGGTGATGAAGCCGACGATGGGGTCGCCGGGCACCGGCGTGCAGCAGCGGGAGAACTTGACCAGACAGTTGTCGAGCCCGGCCACCAGCACGCCGTGCACGGCCTTGACCTCGCGCCTGGCCGCCTGCTGCTCGCGCCGCTCGGCGGCCTCGGAGACCTTGTCCAGCGCAGTCTTCTTCTCGGTCTTGGCGCTGCGCGCCACCTCGTCCTTCAGGCGGTTGGCCGCGCGCGTGGCGGTCAGCCCGCCGTAACCGATGGCGGCGTACAGATCGTCCACGGAGCCGTAGCACAGCCGCTTGAGGATCGGGGCGAGGATCTCCTCGTCCTGCACGTCGTCCAGCGTCAGCCCGTTGTGGCGCAGCTCGTCGGCGAGCATGTCGCGCCCGCGGACGATGTTCTCCTCGCGGCGCTCCTTCTTGAACCACTGCTTGATCTTGGTGCGGGCCGAGCCGCTCTTGGCCACGTTCAGCCAGTCGCGGCTGGGGCCGGTGGCGGATTTGGAGGTGCGGATCTCCACGATATCGCCGTTCTGCAGCGTGTAATCGTAGGTGACGATGCGCCCGTTGACCTTTGCGCCGACCATGTGGTTGCCGACGTCCGAGTGGATCATGTAGGCAAAGTCGATGGGCGTGGCGCCGGCGGGCAGGTTGATGACGTCGCCCTTCGGCGAGAAGACGAAGACCTCGTCGGCGAACATGTCGATCTTGAGGTTGTGGAAAAAGTCCTGCGCGTCGGATTCCTGCTGGCTCTCCAGCAGGAAGCGCACCCAGGCGAACTTGTCCTCGTCGCCGGAGCGCAGGGAGTTGCCGCCGTCGGTCATCTTGTATTTCCAGTGCGCGGCGATGCCGTATTCGGCGGTGTGGTGCATGTCCCAGGTGCGGATCTGCACCTCGAAGGGGATGCCCTCGCCGCCGATGACCGTGGTGTGCACGCTCTGGTACATGTTGGGCTTGGGCGTGGAGATATAGTCCTTGAAGCGGCCGGGCACGGGCTTGAACATGTCGTGGATAAGGCCCAGCACGTTGTAGCAGTCGGGGATGGTGTCCACGATGACGCGGAAGGCGCAGAGGTCAAAGATGCCGTCCATGCTCAGCTTCTGCGCGTACATCTTGCGGTAGATGCTGTAGACGTGCTTGATGCGGCTGAAGATCGAGGCGTTGATGCCCTCCTCGTTGAGGCGCGCGCGGATCCTCTCCTCCACCGAGGACATGAAGGATTCCAGCTGCGGCATCTTCTGCTCCAGATACTGCGTGATCTCGCGGTAGCCCTCGGGGTCCAGATACTGCAGGGACAGATCCTCGAGCTCCCACTTGGCGCGCTGCATGCCCAGCCGGTGGGCCAGCGGCGCGTAGATCTCCATGGTCTCGAGCGACTTGCTGCGCTGCTTGTCCGTGGACTGATAGGCCATGGTGCGCATGTTGTGGAGCCTGTCGGCGATCTTGATGAGGATGACGCGGATGTCCTTGGCCATGGCCATGAGCATCTTGCGCAGGTTCTCCATCTGCTCGTCTTCGATGTTGGTATACTGCACGCGCGTCAGCTTGCTCACGCCGTCCACGATGTCCGCCACGACCGCGCCGAACTGCCTGGCGACGTCGTCGTAGGTCATCGAGGTGTCCTCGATCACGTCGTGCAGCAGCGCCGAGACGACGGAATCGGCGTCCAGACCGAAGTCCACGCAGATCTCCGCCACCGCGACGCAGTGCGTCAGATAGGGCGAGCCGTCCTTGCGCTTCTGCCCTTCGTGCGCCGCCTTGGCCGTGTCGTAGGCCGCGCGGATGCGCTCGAGCTCGGCCGCGTGCCCGCCGGCGCGCAGCTTTTCCTCGAGCGCGGCGTACATCACGTCCGGATCCAGAAGCTGATGCGCCGTGATCTTGTTTTCCTGTTTCTCTTCCATCTTGCCCGCCTCTATAAGAAAGATGTCAAATCGATCCCGGAGAGAAAAAACTCATTGCCGCAGCGCGCGCATGATCGCAGTCGCCTCGAGATCGGCCTTGCCGTCGATCGACGCGGCGGCCGCGCCGTAGAGCGGCCCCTCGCCGCTCAGAAGCCCGGCCTCGCGCAGCACGGCCAGACACAGGCAGAAGCGTTCCGGCTCCATGCCGCTCGGGCGCTGGGCCAGCACGCCGGGCGTGTCGGCGGCGAGGGCGAAGCCCTCGGCCTCGACGCTGCGCCAGACCCGGACAAAGTCCGCGCGCGCCGGCGTCCAGGGCGCGGCGGCCCAAAGGACCCCGCTTTGCCCGGAGAGGAGCGCCCCGCACAGCTCGTCCGGCTCGTGCGGCCGCGCCGCCGAAACCAGGAGCTGCACGGTGGTCTGCCCGCGGAACTCATTGAGCTGCGGGGTGAAGGCCAGATCGACCGCCATCCCCTCCCGCAGACCGAGCTCCTCGGCCGTATGCGAGAAGAAGATCCCGTCGAAGCTCTCGCCGCGCAGCCGCACGCGCAGCCGCAGATGCTTGCCGCCGCCCACGGCCGACATGCTCTCGAGCGTCACGCCGGACAGGCACATCACGGGGCGGGGGTTGCCGCTGCCGCAGGGCTCCAGCAGATCCAGGGCGCGGATGTTATCCAGGCTCAGCAGCGCGGGGTCGGCGATCAGCAGCTCGCACTGCACCTCCGGCTGCGGCTGCGGCCTGTGCTCGCGGTAGTAGGCGCAGAGCGCCGCGCGGAAGTCCTCCAGCTTGTCGCGCCGGATGTTCAGCCCGGCGGCCAGCGAATGCCCGCCGAAGCCGATCAGATGCTCGGAGCAGGCGCTCAGCGCCTCGTACAGATTGAAGCCGCCGTAGCTGCGGCAGGAGCCCTTGCCCACGTCTCCGTTGAGGCAGATCATGATCGCCGGCAGGGAGTACTGCTCGGCCAGGCGGGAGGCCGCGATGCCGATCACGCCCTGATGCCAGTGCTCGCCGGAGAGCACGATGGGCTCGGTCGGCGTCTGCCCGGCCAGCAGGTCGTTGGCCTCCTGCCAGATCTCCGTCTCGATGCTTTGGCGCTGCCGGTTGAGGCGGCAGAGCTCGGCGGCGCAGTCGGCCGCCGTGTCCGGGTCGCGGCTGAGCAGCAGGCGCAGGGCGATCTCCGTCTGCCCGAGGCGCCCGGCCGCGTTCAGACGCGGCGCCAGACCGAAGCCGATGGAGGCGGCGCTGATCTTTTTCTCGTCGATCCCGGCCTCACGGAGCATGGCGGCCATGCCGGGGCAGGGGTCTTTCGCCAGCTTTTCCAGGCCGCGCCGCACCAGATAGCGGTTTTCACCGACGAGCGGCATGACGTCCGCCACGGTGCCCACGGCGACAAGGTCCGCATAGCGCTCCAGAACGGGCTCGGCCGCGCCCTCGCAGGCGCAGGCCAGCTTCAGCGCCACGCCCACGCCGGCCAGATAGGGGTTCGGGTAGGCGTCGCCCTCCTGCTTGGGGTCGATCACGGCGGCGGCCTCGGGGAGACCGGCTCCGCCGCATTCGTGGTGGTCGGTGATGATGACGTCTATACCGAGCGAGGCGGCGTAGAGGGCCTCCTCGCGCGCGGTGATGCCGCAGTCCACCGTGATGAGCAGGCTCACGTCCTGCGCGCGCAGCGCCTCCACGGCGGCGCGGTTGAGCCCGTAGCCCTCCTCATCGCGGTCCGGGATATACGGGATGCAGCACAGCCCGCGAGAGCGCAGGTATTCCGTGAGCAGGCAGGTCGAGGTGATGCCGTCCACGTCGTAATCGCCGTAGACGGCGACCGTCTCGCCCGCTTCGACGGCGCGGCGGAGCCGCTCGGCCCCGGCGGGCATGCCCTTCATCAGCAGGGGATCGTGCAGGGTCTCGCTGCCGCCGTACAGCAGGGAGGCGGCGGCCTCGCGGCTCTCGACCCCGCGCGCGGCCAGCAGCAGCGCCAGCAGCGGCGGACAGCCCAGCTCTCGCAGCGCCTGCGTCGGCGCCGGGCGGACGTAGGGGATTTGCCAGATCTTCTCTTTCATAAGCGTCTCTTTTTCTTCTCTATTATCTTTTTTCATTTTTAATAAGTTATTATACCAAAGATCCCATTCCAATTCAATACCCGGCGGCCGCGCGCATGGAATAAAATGCCTCTCCGTCCCGTGACAGAGAGGCATTTTCACATCATTTCGTATAGTCCCGCAGAGAACGGCGGACCGGCTCCTGCGGCTGCAGGGCATATGCCAGCGCGGAGGAGGGGTCCGGGCAGAGGGCGAACAGGGACAGACAGTCCGCGCTCATGAAGCGCTCGCGCGCCGTCCGCTGCAGCAGCGTGAGCAGCGCGTCGTAGCAGCCGCAGGTGTTGAGCAGCGCGATGGGCTTGCTGTGGCGGCCGAGCTGCCTGAGCGTCAGCACCTCGAAGAATTCCTCCAGCGTGCCGATCCCGCCGGGCATGACGATGAAGGCCTCGGCCAGCTCCTCCATCAGCGCCTTGCGCTCGCGCATGGTCTCGGTGAGGATGAGGCGGCTGCAGCTTTGATAGAGGATGCCCGGCTCGTCGAAGAAGCGCGGGGCGACGCCGATGATCTCCGCGCCCTCGGCCGCCGCGGCGTGCGCGCAGGCCCCCATCAGGCCGCGGTCGCCCGCGCCGAAAACCAGCGTATGCCCCTGCCGGCCCAGGAGCCTTCCGAGCTCCGCCGCCGCGTCGAAATAGGCCCGGTCCAGCTCATGGCCGGACGCTCCGAACACACAGATCTTCATTTCCGCACCGCCTTTTCCGTCATTACAGGCATTATACCGAAAAGCCCTTGGCCTGTAAAGGGTTGAAAAGGCAGATCCTGGGCAGAATACTATGCGGAAAGGGGGAGAGCCATGCGCCTGCTTCGACAGATCCGGCTATCGCTGGACAAATACCGCTTCCTCATCCGGCAGCTCGTGAGCCGTGATTTCAAGGTCAAGTACAAGCGCAGCGCGCTCGGCGTGCTCTGGAGCCTGCTGTACCCGGTGCTGACCATGAGCGTCATGGCCGTCGTTTTCTCCCACGTCTTCCGCGCGGAGATCCCCGGCGTGAGCTACCCCGTGTATCTGCTGACGGGGATCACCTTCTTCAACTATTTCAGCGAGGCGACGAACCTGAGCATGAGCAGCATCCTGGCCAACTTCAGCCTGCTCAACAAGGTCTATGTGCCGAAATATGTGTTCCCGCTGACGAAATGCCTCTTCGTCGGCATCAACTTCCTGCTGACGCTCCTGCCGCTCTATGCGGTGATCCTGCTGACGGGGACAGGGCTGAACTGGGCGCATCTGCTGCTGCCCTACGCCTTCGTCTGCCTGTTCGCCTTCACGCTGGGGATGAGCTTCCTGCTGGCGGCCGCCGCGGTCTTCGTGCGGGACATGCTGTATATCTACGGCGTGGCGCTGACGCTGTGGATGTATCTGACGCCGCTGTTCTGGGATCTGTCTATGCTGGGAGATCCCCTGTATGAAAGGCTCCTGCGGCTCAACCCGCTCTGCCAGTACATCAGCTTTGCCCGGCAGATCATCTTTACCGGCCGCGCGCCCGGCGCGCTGAGCTTCGCCGCCTGCGCGCTCTCGGCGGGGCTGACGCTCTGGCTCGGGGCAGCCGTTTTCCGCAGGAAACAGGACGAATTCGTTTACTACATGTAGGAGGGAAGACGGTGATGGGCGGACCCATGATATGCGCCGAAGGGCTGGGCATGCGCTTCGATCTGGGGATCGAAAAAGGCTTTTCGCTCAAGCAGGGCTTCGTGGACCTCTTGGACCCCGCACGCCGCGGCCGCGGCCGCCGGAGCGAGTTCTGGGCGCTGCGCGACGTGGCCTTCCGGGTGGACAGCGGCGAGGTGGTCGGGCTCGTGGGCGGCAACGGCGCGGGCAAATCCACGCTGCTCAAGCTGGTGGCCGGGGTCTACAAGCCGAGCGGCGGACAGCTCCGCGTCTGCGGCAGCGTCTGCCCGATGATCGAGCTGGGCGCGGGCTTCGACCCGGAGCTGACGGCGCGGGAGAACATCTTTCTCAACGGCGCGGTGATGGGCTACAGCCGGGATTTCCTGCTTGAGCGCTTTGACGAGATCGTGGCCTTTTCCGGGCTGCGGGACTTCCTGGAAGTGCCGGTGAAGAACTTTTCCTCCGGCATGACGGCGCGGCTCGCCTTCTCGGTTGCCACGGTCGTCGAGCCGGAGATCCTGATCGTGGACGAGATCCTGGCTGTGGGCGATCTGGCCTTTCAGGCCAAAAGCGAGGAAAAGATGGTGTCCATGATCCGCGGCGGGACGACGGTGCTCTATGTGTCGCACTCGCTCGAGTCGATCCGGAAGCTCTGCGGCCGCGCGCTATGGCTCGACCACGGGCGGCTGCGGCTGAGCGGCCCGTCTGCGGAGGTCTGCGAGGCCTACCGCGCCGCCCAGAGCGGGGAGGCGGAGCTGTGAAGCGCCTGATCTTCTTCGCGCGGGACCTGGAGATCGGCGGGGTGGAGCGGGCGCTGGTGAACCTGCTCAACGCGCTCGCGCCGGACTATGCGCTCACGCTCGTCCTGCAGGCGCGGCGCGGCGCGCTGCTGCCGGAGCTCGACGCGCGCGTGACGCTGTGCGAGGCGCCGCGCTCCCGCCCCGGCCGCCGCCTGCACAACGCCGCGCATCTCGCGCTCTGGGCGCTCCGGCACGCGCGGCGCTATGACTTTTCCTGCGCCTTCTGCACCGACGATCTCCCCGGCAGCCGCATGGCGCGCCTCGCCTCGCGCAGGGCCTGCCTCTGGGTCCACAACGATTTCAGCCTCGTCTTCCGCTCGGAGCGCGAGGAGCAGGCCTTCTTCCGCCGCCTGCGGGCCGGATGGTTTCACCGCATCCTCTTCGTCTCCCGCGAGAGCCGCGCGGCCTTCCTGCGTCTGCAGCCGCGCCTTGAGGCAAGGACGGCGGTCGTCGGCAACCTCGTCGGCGCGGCGCGGCTGAAAAAACTCGCGGCGGAGCCCTGCCCCTTCCGGCGCGGAGAGGGGGAGACGGTGCTGCTCTTCCTCGGCCGTCTCGACGAGCGGCAGAAGCGCCTGCACCGGCTGCTGACGGCCTTTCGCATGGCGCGCGCGGAGCGCGGGGATCTCCGATTGCTGCTGGTGGGCGACGGCCCGGCGCGCGGCGACTGCGAACGCTATGTCCGTGAAAGCGGGCTGGACGGCTGCGTCACGCTCTGCGGCGCGCAGCCGAACCCCTATCCCTGGCTGGCCGCGGCGGACTGCCTCGTACTCGCCTCGGATCACGAGGGCTTCCCCCTTGTCTGCATGGAGGCGCTCGCGCTCGGCCGGGAGCTGATCACCACCGCGCCCGTCAGCGACGAGCTGCTCGATCTGCGCGATCACGCCGTCGTATGCGAAAAAAACGCCGTCTCGCTCGCGGCGGCGATGGCGGCCTACAGCCCGAAACGGCGCGAGCCGCTGGACGCGGCGGCGCTGGACGCCGAGCGTCTGCGCGAGCTGCAGGCGCTGTTCTGAGCCTGTCCCCCCGCGGCATATCCTGTGCCGAGGGGGGAGGAGAATGACCAAGACCGTCTTCGTGACGGGCGCGGGCGGCTATATCGGCCGCCACGCGGTGCGCGCGCTCTGCGACGCCGGGGCGCGGGTGCTGATCCCGGCGCATCACGCGCAGGCGGCGGACGGCCGCGCCGAGCGGCTGGACCTCGACTTTTTCAGCGGCTCGCCCACGATCTTCCGCGACTGCGGCGAGCCGGACGTCTGCCTGCATCTGGCCTGGCGGGACGGCTTCCGGCACGGCTCCGACGCGCATATCCTGGAGCTGCCGAAGCACTACGTCTTTCTGCGGGACATGCTGCGCGGCGGGCTGCGGCAGCTCGCCGTGATGGGCACGATGCACGAGCTGGGCGGCTTTGACGGAGAGATCGGGGAGGACTCCGTCGGCTGTCCGGACACGCTCTACGGGATCGCCAAGACCGCGCTGCGCCGGACGGGCCGCCTGCTGTGCGAGGAGCACGGCGCGCTCTTCCAATGGCTGCGCGCCTACTACATCACCGGCGACGACGAGCACAACCGCTCGGTCTTCACCGGCATCCTGCGGGCGGCGGAGCGGGGGGAGACGAGCTTCCCCTTCACGAGCGGCCGGCGGCGCTTCGATTTCATCGAGGTCGGGGAGCTCGCCGGGCAGATCGCCGCCGCGGTCCTGCAGGAC
This sequence comes from Oscillospiraceae bacterium, assembly GCA_017430985.1. Lineage (GTDB taxonomy): Bacteria > Bacillota > Clostridia > Oscillospirales > Oscillospiraceae > Limivicinus. The sequence continues at coordinate 28,793 of JAFRLZ010000034.1, read as the reverse complement.
AGGATCGGCGGCGTGATCGAGTGCTGCTCGGGCCGGCCCGAGCCGTTGGGCGAGCGCGCGGAGCGTTTCATCCGCGAGCGTGGGCTGCCGATCCGCCTGGACTACGGCGCCTACCCGGAAAAGCGCCCGGACGGGGCCGTCTGGGGCTCGCGCCGCAAGATCGACGCGATCCTGGCCGCCGCCGGGGAAGCTGCAAAGGAGAACTGCCGTGGAACGACCGGCTCTGCAGGCACAGTCTGTGCTGTATCAAAATGACAAGCGAGCCCTGGCGCGCGCCGCCGAATACCTGGCAAACGCCCTGCGCGTCGAGCGGGAGCGGGCGGGGCTGCTCGGCGAGGCGTCGCTCCGCTGGGGCGACGCCTCGCCGGAGCCCCTGTTCACGCCGGAGGAGATCGCCGCGCTCGCCGCGCGCCTGGGGGGCGAGCTGAAGCTCGAATACCGCTTCTTCGGCCGCAACACGGGCTCCGCGCTGGGGCACGATCTGCTGGCTGAGGACGGCGCGGCGGAGCTCCTGCTCGTGATGAACCCCGACGTGCTGCTCGCGCCGCGCTCGCTGACGGCGCTGCACGCGGCGCTGCGCCTGCCGGGCACGGCGCTGGCCGAGGCCCGGCAGCTCCCGCTGGAGCACCCCAAGGTCTACGACGAGCGCAGCCTGGAGACGCCCTGGAGCGCGACGGCCTGCGCGCTGCTGCGCGCCGGGGCGTTCCGGGAAGTCGGCGGCTTCGACAGCGACAGCTTTTTCCTCTACGGCGACGACGTGGACCTCTCCTGGCGGCTGCGTCTGGCGGGCCATATCCTGCGCTACTGCCCGGACGCGCCGGTCTGCCATCCCAAACATCTCGACGCGAAGGCGCGCTGGGAGGCGACGGAGGCCGAGCGGTATTACGCAGCGGAGAGCGCCCTGCTGCTGAGCTGGAAGTGGTCGCGGCCCAAGCGGCTCGAGCGGCTGCTGGAGCTCTACGCCGGGGGGACGCCGGAGCAGCGCGCCGCGGCCGCCGCCTTCGAGCGCCGCCGCGCGGCGGGCCGCCTGCCGGACAGGCTCGATGCGGAGCACCGCGTCGCGAGCTTCGTCGGCTGGGGCTGCGCCGCGATGCGCTACAGCTATTGAGGAGAAGACCATGCCGGAAGAGAAAACGCTCGCCGGGGAGCTGCGCCGCCTGGCGCGAAACGCCGAAGCTCTGGGCGGAGGCGGCGGCCTCGGCGACTATATCCGCTATTTGAACGAGCTGTCGGAAAAACCGGAACGGCTGTTCGCCGAGCGCTATCGCCCCATCGTCGAGGCGGAGGCGGAAAGCGAAGGGCGGCGGCCCTTTCTCAGCGTGATCACACGCACGCAGGGCCGCCGCCCGGACAGGCTGCGGGACATGCTGCTGAGCCTCGCCGCGCAGACGGACGAGGACTTTGAGCTGCTGCTGATCGGGCACCGCCTGGACGAGCCGGGGCGGGAGGAGCTGCTGCGCTGTCTGGAGGAGCTGCCGCGCTCCCTGCGCGAGCGCATCCGCTTCTTCGAGCTCGCGGGCGGCAACCGCACCGCGCCGCTGAACCTCGGCTTTGCTCATGCCCGCGGCGCCTGGGCGGCGGTTCTGGACGACGACGATCTCGTGTTCGAGGACTGGGTGGAACGCTTCCACAGCGCCGCCGGGCGCGCGCCGGGCCGCATCCTGCACGCCTGGGTGGCCACGCAGAAGTGGGAGCTCCTCCCCGACGGGCGCGGCCTGCGCTCCGCGGCCGCGCCCGGGGCCGAGTGCTGCGCGCCGTTCCACTTCGCGCGGCAGCTGAACGTGAACCTCTGCCCGCTGCTCGGCCTGGCTTTCCCGACGGTCTGGTTCCGGGAGTGGGGCCTGATCTTCGACGAGAGCCTGAGCACGACCGAGGACTGGGACTATCTTATGCGTCTCGCCCCGCTGGCGGGCGTGACCGACGTCCCGTATCTCACGGGGCTCTACCGCCTCTGGCTCAACGCCGACACCTCGCAGGCGGCGCACCCGAAGCCGGAGTGGGAGGCGAATTACGAGCGCATCCGGGAGAAGTTCCGCCGGACGCCCATGCTCTTCCCCGCTGGCGCGGAGAAGTGGTCGCGGCCGGAGCCCGGTCCGCCGCCGCTCGCGCCGCGCCGTCTACGCGTCAAGGACCGCTGCCGCCGCTTTGTGCCCCGGCCGCTCTGGCGGGCGGCGCGGCGGCTCTACCGCGCCCTCGGCGGGCGAAAGTGGCTCGGATGAAGCGGACGGGCGAGCACAGCTCGCCCCTGCGGGGAAAACCTATGTCACACGTCGCAGGGGAGGGGCCTGCCCCTCCCGCCGACGCGGCGGAATCTGTAAAAAACGCTTGCGGCGACGGGCTTTTCGTGTTACCATAAAGTGTAAAAGTATACATACTATCCCGGCTGAAAAAACGTAACACGGATCGAAAAGAGGTTGGATGTGATGAGTCTGAAAAAAGGACTGGCCCTGCTGCTGTGTCTGGCGCTGTGCCTGTCGCTGCTGCCCGCCGCCGCCTTCGCGGAGGGGGACGAGCCCGGCGCGCCCAAAACGGTGAGCTACACCTTCACCGTGGACGGCGAGCCCTACGGCGAAGCGCAGCTCGTGAAGGACGGGGATACGCTTGTCAAGCCCGCCGACCCCGAGGCCCCGGAGGGTCAGGTCTTCGTCGGCTGGTTCGTCGGTGAGACACAGCTCTTTTCCGAGGGCGACACGGAGCTCGTCACGGTGACGGAGGATTCCATCGACGTGACCGTCGCCGCGCGCTTCGAGATTCAGGAGCCTGCCCCCGATCCCGAGCCAGAGTCCAATCCCGAGCCGAGCCGGAACGGCGACGGCCCCACGGTCGTCGAGACCGGCAATTGCGGCGATAATCTGACCTGGACTCTGTACGATACCGGCGCGCTGGTCATCGAGGGCTCAGGCGAAATGACGAGCAGCCCCTGGGTTCCAACTTATACCCAGCGAATCGTCAGCCTCAGCTTGCCCGAGGGCCTGACGGGCCTATGTGACTATGCCTTCGATCAGTGCTTTTCGCTGACGAGTGTTACGATCCCCGCGAGCGTATCGAGCCTCGGCGAGAACTTCAGATCCTGCACGAGCCTGACAGGCATTACGGTCGACCCAAACAATCCCAACTATATGGACGTCGATGGCGTCGTGTTCAACAAGACTGAGACGACACTGATTCTCTGCCCCGCCGGCATGAGCGGGAGCTATACGATTCCGGCGGATGTGACGAGCATCGGCGAATCGGCCTTTTACGGCTGTTCCGCTCTTACGGGCGTCACGATCCCGGCGAGCGTAACGCAGATCGGCGACTGTGCTTTTGTCAACTGCTCGTCACTGAGCGAGATTGTGGTTCCGGCTGGGGTTACACAGATCGGGCTGACGACCTTCGGCTTCTGTAGGGCACTGCAGAGCGTGACGCTCCCAGAGGGCCTGGAGGAAATAGCCGACTGCGCCTTTATGGGTTGCAGCAGCCTGACCAGCCTCACGATCCCGGCGAGCGTGACGAGCATCGGCAACGCCTTTGACTGCCCCAATATGACAAGCATCCAGGTCGCCGCCGGAAGCCAGAACTTCCAAAGCATCGATGGCGTGGTCTATTCCGCCGACGGTACCGTGCTCCGCTTCTGCCCCAATGGGAAGAGCGGAAGCTTCACGATCCCGGCGAGCGTGACGAGCATCGGCGACAACGCCTTCATGAACTGTTCAGCGCTGACCGGGGTCACGATCCAGGCGGGCGTGACGAGCATCGGCGTCTGTGCTTTTCAAAACTGCTCCGGCCTGACTACGATCGAGCTTCCCACTGGTGTGACGAGCATCGGCGAACAGGCTTTCTATTGGTGCACGAGCCTGACCAGCTTCACGATCCCGGCGAGCGTGACGAGCATCGGCGACTATGCTTTTGACGGCTGCAACGCTCTGGCCGACGTGACCTTTACCGGCACGGAGGACGAGCGCGCCGCCGTCGTGGGCGGTTGGAGCACGGAGGGCAACAACCCCTTCTTCAGCGCAAGCTGGCACTATGCCGCCTCCAACAGCCCCACGGTCGTCGCAGAGGGCTTTGCCGGCGACTGCAGCTGGACGCTGGACAGCGAAGGCTGCCTGACCTTCTCCGACGGAAGCTGGCTCGGCTGGTACACCAGCGCCGACGAGATCCCCTGGGCAAACTATAAAGATCAGATCGTCACCGTCGTGTTCGGGAACGGGATCAACGTCGTCCCCCAATACGCCTTCTCCGGCTGCACGGCGCTCGAAGCCGTCTCAATCCCGAACGGCGTGACGAACATTGACAATTACGCTTTCTGCGGCTGCACGGCTATGGAGATCGTCTTCCTCCCGAGCGGTTTACTGAGAATCGGCGATTGCGCCTTCTGCGGCTGCTCCGCGCTTGAGGCCATCTCGATCCCGGCGAGCGTCACGCAGATCGGCGGAGCCGCCTTCGGCAACTGCGCCTCGCTGCAGGGTTTTGAGTTGTACGGCACGCCCGGCATGCTCTTTGGCTCAATCTTCTATAACGACGGTTCTGACGGCTCCGCCGCGGGCGGCTGCCCGCTGCTGCAGAGCGCCGGACCGCTCGGAGAATATCCCTACGATTATGCCTATTCCTGGACCGACAGCATCCCCGACTGCGCCTTCATGGGCATGGACGCTCTGACCGATCTGACGATCCCGGCAAGCGTCACGCAGATCGGTGACCGCGCGGTCGCGGGCTGCAGCGCGCTGACGGACATCTGGTTCGGCGGCACGCAGAACGAGTGGGACGCGCTGATGGCCACGCACGCCTGGGGTATCGGCGACACGGAGGCCGCCTTCTTCAGCGCGACGGTGCACTGCGCCGAGGAGCCCCAGGGCGAGGACCAGAACCTCGCGTCCAACGACCTCCTGTGGGACAACTGCACAGTCGGCGACACGCGCATCGTCGGCGGCACGGCGGAGGACCCCGTGCGCATCACCGTCAAGGGCGACGTGACGATCACCGGCCACGTCGAGCTGACGGGCGGCTATGTCGAGATCGTCCCGGACGAGACGGAGCCCGGCCGGCTCCTCGTCTCCCAGTCCGGCTTCGACGGCCGTCTGACCGACCACACCAGCTCCGCTCCCGTGCTGCTCGTCTCCGGCTGCGTGAGCATCCGGAACGTGTCGTTCGCGGCCTCCGGCCCGGCCGGAGCGCTGACCGCCGTTGCGCTCAACAGCGACCTCGTCTCGCTGGATATGTCCGGCGTGAGCGTTACGGGCGTCGGCAAGGGCCTCACGGTCTATTCCAATCCGTGTGGCGCCGTCCGCCTCAGCGGCTGCTCGTTCAGCGGCTGCCAGCGCGGCGTCGACCTTGTCGACCCCGAGCACCTGGCAAGCCCCAGCCTCATCTTCCGCGCCGCCGACTGCAGCTTCACGGACTGCACACAGTTCGGTGTGCGCAGCGGCCCCTATACCCTGCAGCTTGAGCGGACGAGCTTCAGCGGCGCGGCCACGGGCCTGGAAGAATCGAACGCCCGCCTGGTCGACTGCGCGGTCAACAGCGCCGACGAGGGCGGCCAGTTCATCGTCGCAGGCAGCACAAGCATCGGCCTGTTCGACATGAGCTCTTGCGTCGTCGAGGTGCCGCCGATCCAGGTGGCCGGCGCGCTGAGCGGGACGATCAACGTCACGCGCTACAACGGCGAGGTGCTGGCCGCGGGCCTCGGCTCCTACGCGATCACGCAGTCCGACGTCGACTGCTTCCACTACGACCTCGACGCCGAGCAGAGCGGCAACATCAGCGACGTCGAGCTCGTGCTGAGCGGATCGGAGATCCGGGTCGAGCGCACGCTGAGCGACGCGCTCGTCTGGCACGACGGCGAGCAGATCACGGCCGCGCGCGTCACCGGCAGCCAGGATCCCGAGCAGCCCGTCATCATCACGGTCGAGGGCGCGGTCACCCTCTGCAATCCCATCCGCTTCAGCGGCTACGTCGAGCTGGTCTCGGACGACGACCTGCCCGGCTCGCTCAGCCCCGCCGCGAATCTGCCCTACAGCGAGGCCCTGCTGACGACAGACGGCGGCCTCGTCCTGCGTGGCCTGAGCATTGACGCGAGCGAAGCGGAGCTCGTCTCCGTCGTCGCAGCCGCGGACAACGCCGAGAGCGTCACGCTCGACGGCACGTCGATCAGCAGCGCCCTCGGCAACGCTCTGGCGAGCACAGGCGAATTCAGTATGTGCACCTTCACCCTCACGGGCGGCAGCGCCCTGTCCGGCTGTCGTTACGGCGTCCAGGCCCACGAAAGCGCGGACATCCTGGTCGACGGCGCGACGGTCAGCGGCTGCTCTACCGCCCTCCACTGGGAGGAAGGGAGCTGCACGCTCCTGAGCGGCACGATCGAAAACAATGGCGTCGCCTTCGACAGCGGCTGTTATCCGGTTATCGGCGATCTCTACCTTGAGGGCGGCGTCGTGCAGGAAAACACCAACGACTTCGGCACCGTCTCCATCACACTGCACATCAGCGGCGCGCCGCAGATCGGCCCGATCGACCTTACGAACCGCAGCGGCGGCTCCGGCGCGAGTTCCCGCTACATTGAGCTGATGATCGACGGCCCGCTCAGCGGCCCCGTCTCGCTGACGAACTGCAGCGACGAACTCGTTGCCGTGCCTCCCTGGGATGGGATGAACGAGGTCTATTCCTATCAGATATCTCAATCTGATGTGGATTGTTTGATTTATGAACCCAGCGCGGCCGAAACGACCGGCGGCCTCGAATCCGCCTTGCTTGCGCTGGAGACACGCGAGCGCATGGGGTACGACGGCCAGGGTGAGGAGATCGTTATCGAGTATAACGTCGTCGTCCTGCAGCGGGATACAGCGGCCAACCTCACCCTGCAGGAGGACGAGAGCTACGGCGAGGTCCGCGTCGTCGGCAGCAACGCGCCGCAGGATCCCTTCCTCGTCTATGTAGACGGGGATGTGACGCTCGATGGGGCGCTGACCATCACGGGCGGCGCGGTCGAGATCTGCCCCGCGCCCGGCGCGGAGAGCAGTTCCATCACCTTTACGAGCGGCGACTATGGCCTGTTCATTCTGGGCGGTGACGAAAACGGCTCGCTCCGCGTCAACGGCGTCGACCTCATCGGCGGCGGCGCGCAAAACGCCGTCCACGACGGCCGCACGGGCGCCTACGAGCAGCCGCTAACGCTGGAAAACCTGAGCATCACGGGCTTCGAGGGCGGCCGCGCCGTCTGGGTGAGCGAGCGCAGCGCGGCGACGCTCAGAAATGTCGTCATCGACAACTGCGGCGACGGCGTCGCCAGCGTGAGCACGGAGCCCTGCGTGCTCGACCACTGCCGCATCACGAACACCGATATCGCTGTCGGCCTGGCAGCCGATCTGTCGGAGTGGATCACCAGCGGCCCGATGCGCCTGAACGACTGCGTCATCACCGGCAACGGCACCGGTGTACGCCTGGAGGTGTCTGACTGCGTGCTGATAGACTGCCGCGTCGAGGACAACATCATCGACCTCTTCGGCGGCATCTACTCCCTGGGCGGCCTGGTCCGGATCGGCAAGGTCGATCTCTTCAGCGGCGCCGAGACCGAGGATATCGAGCTCTGGGTCGAAAGCGCGCTGACCGAGGGCAGCTCGATCACGGTCTGCAACGCGGCCGACAGGCTCGTGGCGCAGGGCAACCGCTGGAACTTCGAGGTCGAGCACCAGCTCACCGCTGCGGACGCGGCCTGCTTCCACTATGAGGAGAGCGCCGCGGAGCTCGCCGGCAACGGCGTCTACAGCCAGCCCTATCTGGACGCGGCGAACAACCGCCTCGTCATCGACATCAGCTACAAGGCCTTCGTCGACCTCGCCGCGCTCAGCGGCGCCGACGGCTACACCATCGCCCCCGCGGCTTTCGAGGACGAGGGCGAGATCCTCGAGCTCGACGCGGCGCACGCGCAGAGCTACGACAACGGCGACGGCCGCGGCTATTTCCTGATCTACGACCACGGCTGCGTCTGGTTCTCCTTCACCATCGGCGTGGGCTACTGCCGCGGCAGCGGCTTCGGCATCTGGCTCGGCAGCGGGAACGCCCAGGCGCTCGAATGGACGACCGAGCCGCCCGTCCCCGGCGTCCAGAACGGCGAGGGGAACGAGGGCGAGGTCATCTACTTCGCGGTCAGCGCCGAGGATCAGACCGAGATCAGCGTCACCGGCGTGGAGAACGTGGGCGAGTGCACGGTCCTGCGCGCCCTGAGCCTCGTCTTCGACGACGTGCCGAAGCTCAAGTACTACGCCAACGTGCCCGCGAGCCTCGCGGCGGAAGAGGGAGCCTACCTCGGCTTCTTCGACACGGCGGGGAACGAGCTGGGCCGCAGCCTCGTGTCCGACGGCGTGGCCGGGACCTATAAAGATGAGGCCTGCACCTGCTTCTACTACAGCGTGCTGCCGCGCTTCTTCGAGAGCGAGATCCGCCTGCGCGTCTTCCACGCCGACGGCACGCCCGCGGCGCTCAGCGCCGGCGGCGAGGACTGCACGGCCGCGGGCTTCCCCTTCTCGCTCAACGACTATGCCGAGACCATGGAGGTCAGCGGCTCCACGCCGGAGATGCGCGCCCTCGCGGCCGCCCTCGATGATTACGGCGCCGCGGCGGTGAGCTACTTCGGCACCGGCAGCAGCGCGACGAGCGCCGCCGTGAACGCCGTGACCTACGAGATGCTGGACGTTTTCGCCGCTCAGATCGGGGGCGAGCTGCCGACCGGCATTACGAAGGCGCAGATGTCCGTCATGTTCGAGACCGACAACTCCATCCGCGTCTACTTCGTCTTCGACGCGAGCAGCGGCAGGCAGCCCGGCGACTACAGCTACACCATCGACGGGTCGCCCGCCGAGCTGCGGCAGAGCGGCGGCCGGTACTATCTCACCGTGACCGGCATCGCCGCGAAGAAGCTCGACGACGCGCATACCTTCGCCGTCACGGACGGTGAAAAGACCTATACCGTCACGGCCAGCGCGCTGAGCTACGCGCAGCTCCTGGCCAGGTACGGCACGAGGCCCGGCCACGAGGAGCTGGGCAAAGCCCTGTATCTGTACGCAAAGGCTGCGAATATCAATTTCGGGGAGGTTTGGCCGGGATGAAAGAAGCGTATGAAGATCTGCGGATCGAGCTGATCCGCTTCGCCGTCGAGGACGTCATCACCGACTCCAACGAGGGTGAGCCGATCGACATTCCCACGCCGTGAAGCACATGAAAAAGAAAACCATTCCGCTTCTGATTGGCCTCCTGGTCCTGGCGGCGCTGGCGGCCGTGGTGCTGCTGCGCCTCCGGACCCCGGCAGAGTCGGACGCGCCTGCGGAGACGCCGCTCCCGGTCGAGACGACCGCGCCGGAGGAAACGACCGTGCCCGCGCCGGAGGAAACTCCGGCGGAGACGGACGAGGAGGTCCTGATGGAGCTTCCGACAGCCCCGACGGAGACGGCGAAACCCGCCGCGCCCGCGGCCTCGCAGCCGCCGGCCCAGCCGCCCGCTCAGCCCACGGCGGAAGTTCCGGCCGACCCGTCGGCTGATCCGCCCGCGGACCCGCCGGCCGACCCTCCCGCCGATCAGAGCCCAGCGCCCACGCCGCAGCCCGGCGAGGACGAGGGCGAGATCATCGAGTTATGAACGCAAGGCCCCTCCCCGTGCGATACGGGGAGGGGCCTTTGCAGCGGTCGGTCCGGGGCCTCGGGGGAGGGGCCTGCCCCTGACCGGACAAGGACGATCATCTTGCCAAACTCCTGTTTGCAATCCGCCGAATATCGTTTTATAATACGAGCAGAAATCGTATCTGGAGATGAGGCCATGAAGCGAGTCTTATCCGTTCTGCTGATCCTGCTGCTGCTCTGGCCGCTGTGCGCGGCGGCCGCGGCCGAACCGAGCGTGACGCCGATCCGCGACGCGGAGGGGATGTTCGCCATCCGCAGCAACCCCTGGGGCGCATTCCGCCTGGAGGCGGATATCGACATGAGCGGCGTCGTCTGGACGCCCATCCCCTTCAAGGGGCAGCTCGACGGCGGCGGCTACACGCTCTATAACCTCACCGTCACCGATTACGGCTCGGAGGTGCGCACGACGAAGGACGGCAACCTCAAAGCCTACGACACGGTCTTCGCCGGGCTTTTCTCCACGGTGGAGGACGCGCAGATCACCGACCTGCATCTCAAGGGCGTGCTGGTGGACGTCGAGGTGTCGAAGCACTGCTTTGCGGCGGGCCTGGCCGGATACATCGACCACAGCAGCATCATCCGCTGCTCGGTCGACGGACAGATCCGCATGGTCAGCACCGGCGTCATGGTCGGCGTCGGCGGCATCGCGGGCTACGGCTGCGGCAGCGTGTACGACTGCAGCGCGGACGTGGAGCTCTTCTTCGAGGACCGCAACTTCAACAGCCGCTGCGAGGAGTTCATGGGCGGCATCCTGGCCTGCGGCCTGGCCAACATCGACCGCAACACGGTGGCGATCCGCGGCTACGACTCCTGCCACGGCTATGTGCACAACGGCGGGCTCGTGGGCATGTACTACCACTGCGGCATGAGCTTTACGCCGGAGTCCATGGCCAACAACTACATCAGCGGCTTCATCAGCTTCTTCGAGGACAACCCCGACCGGCGCGCCTACTGCGCGGCGACCTTCGGCGAGCATCTGCAGATGCCCTACCGCTATCTCGGCAACCGGAACGACTTTGAGCGCCGCGAGACGAAGGATTACAGCACGGTGCTCGCGCCGGAGACATGCGCGGTCCCGGACCATCTCGACGAGGTGACGCCCTCCGGCTGCACGACCTGGGGCTATACCCGCCACACCTGCCGCAACTGCGGCTACAGCTGGGTGGACAGCTACACGCCGCCCTGCCACATCCCCGGCGACTGGCAGGTTAGCATCCAGCCGACGGTGAACAGCGAAGGACAGGAGCAGCTGCGCTGCTCGGTCTGCGACCAGCTGCTCGACGAGCGGCCGCTCCCGGCGCTGATCCGGGTCGACAGCTGCCGCCTCGACCGACGGAAGCTCGAGCTGTACTATGACGAGAGCCTGCAGCTGAACGCCGAGGTGCTGCCGGAAGACGCCACCGGCCGCGCGCTGCACTGGAGCAGCAACGCGCCGACTGTGGCCACGGTGGACGAAAACGGTCTGGTGCGCGCGGTCGGGAAGGGCACGGCGCTCATCACCGTGCAGACGGAGGACGGCTACGGCCGCGACAGCTGCACCGTCACCGTCAAATACAGCCTGATCCAATGGCTGCGGGACCTGTTCACGGGCCGGCCGTGAAATCAAAAAACGAAAGCGGGAGCTGTGTGATCACAGCTCCCGCTTGGATTTGTTCGAGTTGATAAAGCCTCCCCCGCAAGGAGACGTGCCGAGCGCAGCGAGGCGGAGGGGCCGCAGGACGGCGGGAACCCCTCAGCCGCCTGCGGCGACAGCCTTCATCCCGGGCCGCAGGCGCAGCCCGCTCCCCGTTTTGGCTGCAAACATGCCCCGGCAGGGCCGCTTGACGCGTCGAGCCCTTTTCGGGAGGAGCTTTATCCCCGGTCAGCTCATACTTTGCCGATCTTTCCTCTTGACAATCCGCCGCGAGCGTGTATAATGAACTTGAACATATGAACGATTGTTCAAATGATAGGAGGATGCGACCGTGAAAAAGAGCTACAAGATCGAAGTGGACTGCGCCAACTGCGCCGACAAGATGGAGCAGGCGGCCAAAAAGACGGAGGGCGTGAAGGACGCCGTCGTCAATTTCATGACGCTGAAGATGAGCGTGGAATTCGCCGAGGGCGCCGATCCCAAGGCGGTCATGCAGCAGGTGCTGAAAAACTGCAAAAAGGTCGAGGACGACTGCGAGATCTATCTCTGAGCAAAGGGCGGGGAGACGGTATGGACAAAAACGAATGCTGCGAAAGCGTGAGGCTGCATGAGGAGCAGCTGATGGACCTGGCGGAGCTGTTCAAGGTCTTCGGAGACAGCACGCGCATCCGCATCCTCTTCGTGCTCTTTGAGGCGGAGCTCTGCGTCTGCGATCTGGCGGCCGCGCTGAACATGACCCAGTCGGCGATCTCCCACCAGCTGAACATCCTCAAGCGCAGCAAGCTGATCAAGAGCCGCCGGCAGGGCAAGAGCGTGTTCTACTCGCTCGCCGACGAGCATGTGCGCACCATCATCGGCCAGGGCATGGACCACATTTTGGAGTGAAAGACCGGGCTCTCGCGAGCCCGGTCTTTTTGCGCCATACGGCGGGGGACGGTTGACAGAGACTGCCAAAATCGCTATACTTTTCAGCAGAGAATAAACCGCGCCTTCGGCGGCGGAAAAGGAGAAGACCTATGAAATACATCATGGCTTTGGACTCCGGCACGACCAGCAACCGCTGTATCCTCTTCAACGAAAAGGGCGAGATGTGCTCCGTCGCCCAGAAGGAATTCACGCAGTTCTTCCCCCAGCCCGGCTGGGTGGAGCACGACGCCAACGAGATCTGGCAGACCCAGTTGTCCGTCGCGCGCGAGGCTATGCGCAAGGTCGGCGCGAAGGCGGAGAACATCGCCGCCATCGGCATCACAAACCAGCGCGAGACGGTCATCGTCTGGGACCGCGCCACCGGCCAGCCGATCTGCCACGCCATCGTCTGGCAGTGCCGCCGCACGGCGGACTTCGCCGAGGAGATAAAGGGCAGGGTCCCCGGTATCGTGGAGACCTTCCAGAAGAAGACCGGGTTGAAGTTCGACCCCTATTTCTCCGGCACGAAGATCCGCTGGATCCTCGACCATGTGGAGGGCGCCCGCGAGCGCGCGGAGCGGGGCGAGCTCTGCTTCGGCACGGTGGACAGTTGGCTCATCTTCAAGCTGACCAAGGGCAGGGTGCATGTGACGGACTACTCCAACGCCTCCCGCACGCTGCTGTTCAACATCAACACGCTCGAGTGGGACGAGGAGCTCTGCCGCATCCTTGACATCCCCATGTCCATGCTGCCGGAGGTCAAGCCCTCGAGCTGCATCTACGGCGAGACCTATCCCGAGTTCTTCGGCGGCCCCGTGCTGATCGCGGGCGCGGCCGGCGACCAGCAGGCGGCGCTCTTCGGCCAGACCTGCTTCAAAGAGGGCGAGGCGAAGAACACGTACGGCACCGGCTGCTTCATGCTGATGAACACCGGCGAGAAACCCGTCTTCTCCAAAAACGACCTGCTGACGACCATCGCCTGGGGCCTCGACGGCAAGGTGACCTACGCGCTGGAGGGCTCGGTCTACGTGGCGGGCGCCGCGATCCAGTGGCTGCGCGACGAGATCAAGCTCATCGACGGCGCGCCGGATTCCGAGTATTTCGCCACCCGCGTCAAGGACACGAACGGCTGCTACGTCGTGCCCGCCTTCACGGGCCTCGGCGCGCCCTATTGGGACCCCTATGCCCGCGGCGCGATCGTCGGGCTGACCCGCGGCGTCAACAAGTACCACATCATCCGCGCCACGGTCGAGTCGCTGGCCTTCCAGACCTATGACGTGCTGCACGCCATGGAGCTGGATTCCGGCCGCCATCTGTCCAGCCTGAAAGTGGACGGCGGCGCCTCGCGCAACAGCTTCCTCATGCAGTTCCAGTCGGACATCATCAACGCTACGGTGCTCCGTCCGAGCTGCGTGGAGACGACGGCCATGGGCGCGGCCTATCTGGCCGGGCTTGCGGTGGGCTACTGGAAGAGCAAGGAAGACGTCATCGCCAACTGGTCGGTGGCGCGGGAATTCACCCCGGCCATGGACGACGAGCAGCGCACGAAGGAGCTTGCCGGCTGGCATCAGGCCGTCAAGGCCACGCTCGGCTGGGCGAAATAAGAAGCGCAAAAGCCGAAAAGCCCCGATGTCTCGCATCGGGGCTTTTTTGCCGCTTATGTAAGATTTTGATTTTCCGCGCGTCTAACAGACAGAGAGGGGGGAGAGCATGAGCGAACAGGACTTTGAGAAGATCTATCGGCAGTATTTCGATCCGGTCTATCGCTATGCGCTCTCCCTGACCCGGGACGAGCAGCAGGCCGAGGAGCTCACGCAGGAGACCTTCTTCAAGGCGCTGCAGTCGATCGACGGCTTCCGCGGCGAGAGCAGCGTGCAGACCTGGCTGTGTTCCATCGCCAGGAACCGCTTTCTCTCGGAGCAGAGGAAGAAAAAACCGGAGGAGCTGGAAACGCTGGCCGAGCAGAGCGACGGAGCGGCCGGGCCGGAGGAGCGGGCGATCGAGCGCGCCGAGAGCCTGCGGCTCCACCGGGCGATCCACGAGCTGCCGGAGCCCTACCGCGAGGTGTTTTCCTTGCGCGTCTTCGCCCAGCTCGGCTTTCGGGAGATCGGGGCGCTGTTCGGAAAGACGGACAACTGGGCCTGCGTCGTCTATCACCGCGCAAGAGATCAAATTCGGAAAAAGGAGGACACACCATGAAGCTGTCCTGTTCTGTCGTCAACGACCTGCTGCCGCTGTACGCGGACAGCCTGTGCTCGGAGGAGAGCGCCGCGCTGGTGCGGGAGCATCTGGAGAGCTGCGAGGCCTGCCGACAGAGGCTGGAGACGCTGCGGCAGCCGGAAGCGCCCGCGGCGGAGAGCACCGCGCCGATGAAAAAGCTGAAAAAGGAGCTGCGCCGCCGGCGGTTGCGGATAGCGCTCATCGCCGCGCTGTCGGTGTTCGTAGTGCTGTTCGCGCTTTTTGCCCGCGCCGACGCCAAAAAACCTCTGGCCTACAACGTCGGGCTCCTTCGCGTGGAGGGGCTCGAACCCGGAGACCCGAAAAACACGAACGGCAGCGGTTATGATCCGGAAAACTGGCAGACAGCGTATCCCGGGCAGGCGCTCGTCATTGACAGAAATCCGAGAGTCAGCGGCGTGGAGTCGGAATTCGTCTACGACGAAGACAGCGGCGAACTGACCCTGTACCTGCAGTATTACAGCACGAGTCCGGAGCTTGCCCACAGCGACCTTGAGGCCCAGGAGGCCCTGCTGCGCGGAGAAGTGAAGGACGTGTTCTGTCCCGTGCCCGACCGCGTGATCTACGGCTTCGGCGCGGAGCAGCAGCTTCTCTGGGGCGGGCCGATGAACGGCGGCGCGCAGATCCTGCCAAGGCTGGCGCTGGCCTATTACGCGCTGATCGCCGCGGGGCTGGCGGCCCTGCTGGCGATCCTCTGGCTCGCGTTCCGGAAGAAGAAGGCGGGCGGCGTCTTTCGGCAGCTCTGCTTTGCGCCGCTGGCGTATCTGCTCGCGCAGCTTTGCGTCAAAGGAACCGAGACGACGAGCTTTTTCCTCCTGCGTGACCTGCTGATGATCGCCGTGGAGACGCTAGCTTTTTGCGCGCTGTTCACGCTCGCGTATCTCGCGCTCCTCCAGCGGAGAACAGACCGTGCCGCATGAGGCCCGGATACGAAAAAAGGACTCCCGTTCCGCAAAACGGGAGTCCTTTTTTCGTCGGAAGCCTCATCCAACTTTCGCAAACCGGATGCTGCCGAGGATGTCCTTCATGTCCTCGTAATCCGGCAGAGCCGAGAGCGGATCGTCGTTGCCCTTGGCCTTCACGGCCGTGATGAGCACATAGCTGTGCGCGTCGACGGGGAAGCAGAAGCAGACGTTGTCGCCCTCGAAGTAGCGGATGCCTTCGTTCGCGCCGTAGACGGCGGGTGCGAGAGACGAGTGCTTCTCCCGGACGGCCTCGGTGTGCCCGGCGAAGTCCTCGCCGGAGTAGTAGGCGGCGTACTCGAGCTGCAGGCTGAAGTCCTCGCCCTCCAGCAGCGCGACGTGCGAATCGCTGGAGTAGGAGAGGAAGTCCTCCTCCACGACGCGGAAGCCGAAACGGTCGGCGTCATAGCGGAGCGTCAGCTCCATGGTGGCGGCGTCCTGATAGCCGGAGACGAAGCTGTAGCTGCCGACCTTCTCGTTGGCGGGAGCCTTCTTCGCCGGGGCGCTCTTGCCGGCCTTCTGGGGCTTGGCGGCGGGAGCCGCCGCCTTCTTTTTCATCAGCACGAGGCCGACGACGCCGCCGGCGGCGGCCAGAGAGAGGGGCGCGATGATCTGCCATTTTTTCATCTCAAGCATCTCCTTTTGTTATTGCTTTCAGTATACCGCATCCGTCCGCGGCGGGCAAGGATTATTTCAGAACGCAGTGCTCCCAACAGCGCTCGGTGCAGTTCGTCCCGTTTCGCAGATTGTCCACGCAGCGGTGCGAGAGCTTTACGCCGTGACGGCGCTTGACGAGGGCGAGGATGAGGCTCGTGCCCCAGTGATAGCTCAGATAGCGGCGCAGCGACTGCGCGATCACGGGCGGGAGCAGGTCCAGAGGCGTGGGCTCCATGGCGGCCTCCTTCAGCAGTCTGCTTCGGCGCGCGACAGGAAGGCCTCGGCCTCCCCGCGCGTCGGGATGGAGGGCGCGGCCCCGGGCCGCGTCACGGCCAGGGCCGCGGCGGCGGAGGCGAGGCGCAGCGCCGCGGGAGCGTCCGCGCCGGAGAGGCGGGAGGCGAGGAAGAAGCCGGTGAAGGTGTCGCCCGCGGCCGTCGTGTCCACGGCGCGGACGGGGAAGGCGCGCTGACACAGCAGCGTATCGCCGCAGGCATAGACTGCCCCGCGCGCGCCGAGCGTCAGCACGAGCTCAGTTTCGGGCAGGCGGCGGCGGAGGCCGTCGATCAGCAGCTCCGGCGCGGCGTCGGCGGGCAGACCGAGAAACTGCGCGGCCTCCACCTCGTTGAGCAGCAGCGTGTCGGCCAGCGCAAAGAGCGGCAGCAGGCTCTCCTCCATCGGGGAGGGATTGAGCACGACGCGCATGCCGCGCTCTCCGGCGCGCCGCGCGGCGTACAGCCCCTCGCTGATCTCGTTTTGCAGCAGCAGCACGTCCCCGGCTGAAAAGCGCGCAAGCGTGCGGTCTATCTGCTCCCGGGTGATCGCGCGGTTCGCGCCGCCGTAGAGCAGGATGCAGTTGTCGCCCGACTCGTCGCGCTGGATGACGGCGTGGCCGGTCCGCACGCCGTCGAGGACTTCCACAAGCGCCGTGTCGACGCCCGCGGCGGCGAGCTCCTCGAGCAGGAAGCGCCCCTCCGCGCCGATCGCGCCCGCATGCAAGACCTTCGCGCCCGCACGGGCGAGGGCGACGGACTGGTTGAGCCCCTTGCCGCCGCTGAACACCTCGAGCGCGGCGGAGGCGAGCGTCTCGCCCCGCGCGACGAAGTGCGGCACGCGGTAGACATAGTCGATGTTGAGCGAACCGAAGCAGAGGACCTTCACGCCTGCGCCTCCTTCCCATAGCGGGCGAGGCCCTCTTCCACGAGGTCCCAGAAGCGCTCCGCGTCGATGTCCACGGCCACGTCAGCCGTCGCGGGGAGACCGAGGTAGTCGTAGGCGTCGCAGTTGGTGCGCCCGTAGGAGGGACCGCGGCTGAGGTCGATCTGCGCGTTCATGGGCCGCGTCGTCAGCACGGCGGGGTCGATCAGATATGCGATCGTCACGGGGTCGTGCAGCGGGCCGCCCGCCCAGCCGAAGATCGCCTTCTGCGTGCGGCAGAAATGCCCCATCAGATCGACGAAGAGCCGGGAGGCGCAGGTGTCGAGCGCCGCCATGCGCGCGACGACCTCCGGCGTGCAGAGCACGCGGCGCGTCACGTCGAGCCCGACCATCGTGAGCGGCCGCCCGGCGGTGAAGCAGACGTGCGCGGCCTCCGGGTCGGCGAGGATGTTGAACTCCGCCGCGGGGCTGACGTTGCCGTTGGTGCAGGAGCCGCCCATCAGCACGATCCGGCGGATCTTTTCCGCGATCTCCGGCGCGAGCCGCAGCGCCATGGCGAGGTTCGTCATCGGGCCGGTGGTGACCACCGTGATATCTCCCTCGTAGGCGCGGAGCGTGCGGATGAGAAAGGATACGGCGTGCTCACTCTCCGGCTGCTTGCGCAGCGGAGGGAAGACCGGGCCGTCCAGCCCCGTCTCGCCGTGGATATCGCCGGCCGTGAGCTTGTCGCGCACCATCGGCCGGTCGCAGCCGGCGTAGACCGGGACGTCCTCCCGGCCGATCCACTGCAGCACGCGGCAGGTGTTGCGCACGGTCTTTTCCAGCGTCTGGTTGCCGGACTCGACCGTGACGCCAAGAAGCTCCAGCGAGGGGGCGCCCGCCGCCAGCATGATCGCCACGGCGTCGTCGTGCCCCGGGTCGCAGTCCAGAAGGATCTTTTTCTTTTCCATCCGCGCGTCCTCCCGTGTTTTTTCTGTTTCCATCATAGCATAAACGAGCGCCCTGTTCAACAGAGCGCTCGTTTTGTATCATTGATTGTGCCGGATGACGGCCTTGTAGAAATCCACCGCGCCGGGGAGCGAGAAGCTGTCGACGTTCTCGTTGAGCCCGTGCATGCCCTTCATCTGCTCCGGCCCGTAGACGACGGGAGAGAAGCGGATGCAGGCGTCGCAGATCTGCTGATAAAAACGCGCGTCCGTGCCGCCGGTCATCACATAGGGGCACTTCGGGAGGCCCGGGAAGACCTCGTCGATCACATCCTCCACGAGACGGTAGGCCGCGCTGTCGATCTTCACGGGCGGCAGCGCGTTGTAAGCGTCGAGGACCGTCACGCTCAGATCATGCTTCTCGGCCATGCGCGTCAGGGCGACGTTGCTCGCCTTCCGGTTCTGATGCGGGATGTAGCGCAGGTTCATGGTGAGCGTCGCCTCCTGCGGCATGACGTTCGTCGCGTCGGAGCCGCTCTGCATGGTAAAGGCCACGGTGGTCTTCAGCAGGGCGGCGGCCTGCGGAGAGATGGCGGGCAGCAGCTTTTTCAGCAGCGGCTTGAAGAGCCAGAGATTGCCGAAGAGCAGCCGGTAGGCGAAGGGGCCGTAGGGCGCGAGCGTGCCGAACATGGCCTCGACCTCCGGCTCGAAGTCTGCATGCATGGGGCTGTGCTTTTCCACGTCGCAGACGAAGGCGGAGAGCCGCGCGATGGGGGAGTTCTTCGGCGGATAGCTGGAGTGGCCGCCGTTGGAGCGGGCGGAGACGCGCAGGTTGCCCTGCCCCTTCTCCAGCACGCCGATCATGGCGAAATGCCCCTTCACGCCGCCGATGGGCTCCTCGACGATGGCGCCGCCCTCGTCGCAGACGAGAAAGGGCCTGACGCCGCGGCGTTTCAGCTCCTCGACGAGCTTGGGGCAGCCGTCGCCGCCGATCTCTTCCGTGCAGGAGGAGCTGAGGTAAACGTCCTGCTCGGGCACATAGCCCTCGGCCAGCAGCTCCTCGACCGCCTGAAAGAAGGCCATCACCGAGCATTTGGTGTCCGCGCTGCCGCGGCCCCAGACCTTGCCGTCCGCGATATCGCCGGAAAAGGGCTCGTGCAGCCATTCGCCCTCGGCCGGGACGACGTCCTGGTGGCTCATCAGCACGACCGGGCGTTCGTCGCTGTTTCCCTTCCAGCGGAAGAGCAGGTTGCCGTCGATCTCGGTCTTTTCCAGGCGCTCGTGCACGAGCGGGAAGAGCTCCGCGAGCAGCGCGTGGAAGGCGAGGAACTTCTCCCGCTGCACCGCGCCGCGGCGCGAGACGGTTTCGACCTGCACCATGCGCGAGAGCTTTTCCGAATAGAGCGCCTCGCGCTCCGGCTCCCGGCGGGCTTTCCATTCCGCGCGCCGCGCGCCACTCAGTAGCGTGCGGACGAGCGCGATGAGCAGCAGCAGGACGAGGACGCCCAGCACCGCCAGAAGGATCCATCCGACGACGCTCATTTCTGCGCCTCCGTTTCAGAGAGCCTGCCGTTTTCCCTGCGGAAGAACAGGTAGGCCAGTCCGATGGCGATCGCGCCGCTCGGGATGATCATGAAGCTCGTCGAGCCCGTGAGCGAGGGGACGAGGATGAACAGCAGCGACATGATGACGAGCGGGAAGACCGCGACCTTCAGGTTGCCGCGGTAGTATTTGTACGCCATGGCGCCGAAGAGCGCGGGCACCACGTTGTCGAAGGCCGGCTGCAGCACGGGGGACTGCAGGAAGGGCTGCAGCGGGATCAGCAGCAGCACGCCGAGGAAAAGCACCACGATCGTCACGAGCGAAGAGGTGGCGATGGAGAGCGTGGAAATGATCTCGTTCTCCGCCGTGCCGGACTTCGCGCCGACGATGTCGCGGGCGTTGATCGCGCAGGGGATCTTCATGTTGATGAGGTTGCCCGTGATGAAGGCCAGATAGCTGCCGCCCGCGCCGAGCATGGGCACATAGATCAGGTATTCGGCAATGCAGCTGACGAGATAGACGAGGCCGATGCTCAGAAAGCCGCGCGCGAAGGCGCCGAGGTCCGGCATCGCCTGCAGATAGACGCCAATCACAAAGGGCGCGCCGAGCAGCAGCGCGAGCGTGAGGACGCTGGCGAGCCGCCCGAAGCGGTGGGTGGAGCGGAGATACTGCTCGTAGAGAGCCTGTTTCTTTTCGTCGTTCATTTCGGCACCTCCTTATGCGAGCTTCCCGAGGAAGATCGCGGCCGTCATGGCGATGAGCATGCTGCCGGCGACGGAGAAGCTGTCGATCCAGGCAGCGTCCTTCTTCTCGCGGATCAGGATGAACAGGCCCATCGCCGCCGCGCCCACAAGGGCGACGGCCAGCGGCAGCCAGCTCCCGCCGGAGACGAGCGTGCCGACGTAGCTGCCGAGATAGGCGGAGACGAGGCCGATGAACATGGCCGTCATGGCGACGTCGCCGAAGCCCGCGAGCGCGAGGCCTTTTTTCTTCCCCTCCGCCCGCGGCTTCGGGTTGTTCAGCCGCGCGGAGTATTTCCTGAGGGAGAAGAGGCAGAACACCATGCCCCACATGATGCACACGCTCATCAAAAGCGCGATGGTCGTGAAGGCCTTCGCGGTCATCAGCGAGGCGGAGAGCCCGCCGAGTCCGACGGCCTCGGCCGCCGCCTCGGCCACCTGCGTCTCGTAGTGCAGCGCGCCGATCACGGACAGCCGCAGCCAGGGCCACGGCGTGCCGAGGCTGCCCGAGAGTGCGATGACGCCGAGAAGGATACCGACGCTCGGCAGTACGGCGAAGGTGGCGCTGGCCACGATGGTGCGCTTCATCTTCGTCACGTCCATGCCGATGGCTTTGCCGGCGCGGTAGGCGCGCACGGCGAAGACCACGCACACCAGCGCGACGAAGAGCACGATGATCCCGCAGATCAGATAGATCACGGGACTGTTGAGCTGTGAAAGAATATTCATATCAACGCCCCTTTTACGAATAACTTATGAAAAAGTATAAATCAGATCCCGGCGGATTGCAACGGAAAAAGACGAAAGAAGGCGGATTTCGCGGCGGACTGCCGTGCAGACGGGAAAGGCCGACAGCTCGCCCTCGCTGCTCCATGGCGAGCCATTCGATAGGGCGCGGCGAAACTTGGCGGTTTCACTCAAAACAAAACGGGCGCATTTTCCAAATATTATGAGATTTGCACGACAAACTATCCTTGTAATATTTGAAGCAGCGTGATATAATCAAACATGATTGCATTAAAGTCGCGGACTATGCCCGAAGGCGTCTGAACCCGACATTTTTCGATGGATTTCAGCGGCGGAAGCGGCGCGTCCCATCATCTTATAACGACGGAGATAACGATATATGACATTGAGAAGAATCATCAGAATACTCGCCATCCTTCTGGTCCTGCTTCTGATCGCGGCCGGCGGCTGGTATCTGCTCCGCTTCGACCGGCAGGACAACGCCAGGATGCGCGAGCTGTATACGCAGGTCGAGCCGCTCCAGCGGGAGCGGGAGGCGCTGGCCGTCCAGCGGAAGCAGCTGGATTCGGACTACGCTTTGATGATGCGCGATCCTGCCAGCGTGCAGATCCTATTCCGCGAACTGGACGCCAAGCTCTTTTCCGACGTGTACCCGGTGATGCGCGATCACGGGACCGTTGGGGTCGTGGGCCTCTCTATTGCCCAGTATCCGGGGCGCCATCATCAGATCAGCCCCGAACAGTATCAGCACCTGATCAAGGACGGATGGGGCAACTGCTACGTTTATGAGAAGGGCTACAGCCTGAACAGCTGGCTCGTTCAGATGGAGGCGTTCCTGGACCGCGACGGTCTGACCAGACCCACAGCGATCTATTTCCCCGACAATACATACAGCGAAACAATGCTCGACATCCTCCGGGAGCATGGAGTGACGACGGTCGTTCTGCCCGGCGAGACGGGCCGCGCCGTCAGCGTGACGGATCCGCTGGGCGAATTCTGGTACACGGTCGCCATGCCCTGGAACTATACCGGTGTCAATGCCGATATGGAGCTCCTTTCCCGCACGGACGGCGCGAACCTGACGTATACGATGAGCTTCAGCAATCTCTGGGACGCCTTTGACAAGGAAGCGTTCACGGCGGTGCTCGATTCCTGGGCGGATATGCTGGAAAAAGAGGAGATCGGCGTCGTGCAGAACGGCGGCCTCTACGCCGAAACGGAGAGCACGGAGGAGCTGCTGGAAAAGCCCTTGATCCGGCCCTGCACCTATGAGAAGGCCAAAGAGATGCACGTGCAGCTGCAGAGCAGCGAAAACGCACAGGCCGCCGAGCTCCTGGAGAAACAGCAGGAGCTGGACGCGCAGATCGCCGCGCTGGACGAGCAGATCCGCGAGCTCTACGATCAGTGGCAGATCGGCTCCTGACGGACAAAGCGCGTCTGACAGCCGAATGAGGATGGAGAACGACTTATGGGAAAGAAAACAGACGAAGAACTGACGATCGACCTTCTGCAGGTGTTCCGTCTCCTATGGAAATATATCGTCCTGATTTTGATCGTCGCGATGATCGGCGCTGTGCTGCTGTTTTTCTACGCGCGGATGTTCGTGACGCCGAAATATGAAGCCAACGCCCTCTTCTACGTCAACAACAGCACCTTCTCGCTCAGCAGCGCCGTGCGCATCAGCACCGGCGAGCTGAACGCCGCGGCCGATCTGGTCGATACCTATGTGGCGATCATGCAGTCGCGCGCCAACATGGAACAGGTGATCGAAGAGAGCGGCGTGAACTACACCTATGAGCAGCTGCGGCAGATGGTCTCTGCCAAGGCGGTCAATTCCACCGGCCTGTTCCAGGTGACGGTCCGCTCCACCAACCCCGAGGAGGCGCGAAACCTCGCGAACGTCATTGCGACGATCCTGCCGGCCAAGATCTCGGACATCGTCAGCAACAGCTCGGTCGTGGTCGTGGACTATGCGGTCACGCCGCATGCGCGCGTCTCACCCAGCTACACCAAGTACGCGGCCATCGGCTTCCTGCTCGGCGCCGTGCTGTGCAGCGCGGTCATTCTGATCATCAGCTTCTTTGACGACGTGATCCACGACGAGGATTACATCCTGCAGAACTTCAACGAGCCGCTTCTGGCTTCGATCCCCGATCTGACAGCCAGAGGCTCCGGCAAGTACGGCAAATACGGATATTACGGAGCCTCCGAGAAAGCGAAGAAAGGGGGCGTAGCCTGATGTCCAAGAAAAACGACGCCGTCGCCAAGACCCCGCGCCAGCAGAAGGGCATGATCGGCCCGGAGCTGTCCTTCGCGGCGGCCGAGGCCTACAAGCTGCTGCGCACCAATCTGAACTTTGCGCTGGCCGATAAAAAGTGCCAGATCATCGGCGTGACGAGTTCGGTGCGCGGCGAGGGCAAATCCACGACCTCCGTCAACCTGGCCTACACCTTCGCGGAATCCGGCAAAAACATCCTGCTGATCGACGCGGATATGCGCCTGCCCAGCGTGGCGGTCAAGCTGGGCATGGTAGGGACGCCCGGCCTGTCGAACCTGATGGCCGGCCTCAGCGGCGAGAACGAGTGCGTGCGGCCTTCCAAGCTCTTCCGGAACTGGTATGTGCTGCCAGCCGGCGATATCCCGCCGAACCCCTCCGAGCTCCTGGGCTCCGAGCGGATGCGCTCGCTTCTGGAGCGCTATGCCGACGTCTTTGACGTCATCATCATCGACCTCCCGCCCGTCGGGATCGTTACGGACGCCCTGGCGATCTCCCCCTGGACGGACGGTTTGATCGTCGTGGTCCGCGAGAACTTCACCGCGCGCCGCGAACTCAACAGCTGCATGTACCAGGTCCACAAGCTCAACGCCAAGATCCTCGGCTTTGTCATGACCGACACCGCCGTGGGCGGGAGCACCTACAAGCACTACAGCAAAAGCTACGGCTACGGCTATGGTTACGGCTATGGCTACGGCTACGGTTACGCCGACAGCCGCTCCGGCGGGAAAAATGAAAAGGCCTTCCGCGCGGCCACGGCCGAGGAGAGCACGCCGCTCTCCAACGATGATCCGGCGGACGGGCAAGAGAAATCCGAATGATCGATTTTCACAGCCATGTCCTCCCCGGCATCGACGACGGCAGCAAGGATGCGGCGATGAGCCGGCAGATGCTCGAAGCGCTCAGATCTCAGGGCGCAGATACCGTCGCGGCGACCTCTCACTTTTACGCCATGGAGCGCACGCCGGAGCGGTATCTGCAGCGGCGGCAGGAGGCCTGGGAGAGGCTGACGGCCGAGCTCGACGAGACCGCGCCGCGGATCCTCTTGGGCGCGGAGGTCCTGTACTTCCCCGGCGTCAGCCGTATGGAGAAGCTGCCGGAGCTCTGCCTGGAAGGGACGGACCTCCTGCTTCTGGAAATGCCTTTCAGCGCGTGGAGCGAGTATATGATCCGCGAGGTCCGCGAGATCGCGCGCTCGGGGCGCTTCACTCTGCTGCTGGCGCACATCGAACGCTATTATTATCAGCAGCCGGCCTTCGTGTGGGACGACTTTCTGGCGGAGGGCGTGCTGATGCAGGCCAACGCGGATTTCTTCCTCCCGCTGCAGACGCGGCGCAAGGCGCTGCGTCTGCTGAAGGAGGGGCGGATCCATCTTCTCGGCAGCGATTGCCACAACACGACGAGCCGCCCGCCCCGTATGGGCGAGGCGCGGGCCATGATCGAAAAGCATCTTGGCCGAAAGTATCTGGAAGAGATCGATACTCTTGGGGACATGATCCTCGGAAAGGAAAGAAGCTGAATATCGTATGAGAAGGGGTTACTTCGCAGCCGGGATCGCCTGCCTCGTGGCATGTGCGTTCTGTATTGTGAAAAGCCTGCCTGCTTCTTCGCCGAGGAGTCCCGCGCTGGTGCGCGAGTCAACGGAGGCGATCGCCGAGCAATCGGTGACGCTGCTGCACGACGAGGAGGCGGAGATCCCGGAAGAGTATGTCAGCCCGATCGACTTTGAAGCGCTGAAGGCCCTCAACGAGGACATCTACGCGTGGATCTATATCCCGGGAACGGAGATCAATCACCCGGTCCTGCAGAGCGTTCGGGGAGACAACGACTATTATCTGGTCCACAGCGTGGACCGTCAGGTCGACGAAAACGGCTGCCTGTTCACAGAGTACCTTTACAACGATACACTGTTTGCCGATCCCGTAACGGTGATCTACGGGCACAGGATGCGTTCCGGCGAGATGTTCGGTCAGCTGGAAAAGCTCTACGCCTCATGGGAGAGCCTGCGCAATCTGGACGAGATCATCGTCTATACGCCGACGCGGGAGCTGCATTTTCAGGTTTTCGCGGCAACGCCCTTCAGCGACCTGCATATCCTGAACTACTACCGCCGCTTCGTCGATGCCAGTGACATCCCGGCCTTCGCAGAGCGCGTCTCGGAGGTCCACTCCTTCGCAAGAATCTATGACAATTCCACGGAGATCACGGAGGATGACCACCTGCTGGTGCTCTCCACCTGCCTGATCGCAGACGAACTCCAGCGCTTCATCGTTGTTGCCAGGCTGATCTATGAGATCAGCTGACATATAGATTTTGTTATTACTTTTTTGAAAGGACGAAACACCATGAAAAAGATCTTTGCATTCCTGCTGGCCGTCATGCTTCTGGTCAGCCTCTCCGCCGCGGCTTTTGCCGACAACTTCATCAACAGCGTCGCCAACGCCGGCGCGCCCGAACTCTCCTCCGCGAAGGACGCCAACGGCAACGACGCCAGCGGCATCATCGTCATCACCCCGTACATCGACCGCGAGAAGCTGGACGACAGCAAGAAGGAGAACCTTGAGAAGGCCTTCGATTCTCTGCGGAAGGCTCCCGAGCTGGCCGGCGTCAACGCTGAGCTGAAGGAAGCCGCCGGCGACAAGAGCGTCGCCGCGAGCGACCTGTTCGACATCAGCGCCACCCAGGAAGTCAGCTTCCCTGTCGGCATCGTCATGAAGGACGAGTTCCTGGACGATTTCGTCGCGCTGCTCCACTATGTTGACGGCGAGTGGACCTGGGTCGACGCCGAGGTCAAGGACAACGAGCTGAGCTACTCCATCGACGAGCTGGGCGCCTACGCGATCATCGTCGCCGCCGAGCCCGCCACCTCCGCGCAGACCGGCGAGACCGTCTCCATCGGCTTCGTCGTCGCCGCCGCGGTCTTCGCGATCGCCGCCGGCTACTTCTTCACCAAGAGCCGCAAGGTCAAGGCCTGATTTCCCCGCATGCCCGGCGCAAGCAAAAAAGGGCATAAGAAACGCAGCCCCGCTCTGATCGCCATCCTTTTGCTGGTGGCGATCGGAGGGGGCTTTTTCGGGATACATCAGTGGGAACGCTCCCAGCAAGAAAAGGAAGCCGTTGAGGCGGCCGGGACGGAAGACGAGATCCCCGGCCGCCTGACGGTCACTTATCAGGGAGAGAGCTATCGGCTGCGAGACGATCTCGAGACCTATCTGATCCTCGGACTCGACAAATTCACGGATACGCTGAGCGATCCGGAGGCCTATATCAACAACCAGCAGGCGGATTTCATCTTTCTAATGGTCGTGGACAAGTCCTCGGAGAGCAGCTGCGCCGTCCACATCAACCGGGACACCATGACGGAGATCCAGCGCCTGGGGATCGGCGGCCAACGGCTCGGGACCGTCAAAGCGCAGATCGCACTGGCGCATACCTACGGCAGCGGCGGCAAGGACAGCTGCCGCAACACGCTGGAGGCTGTCTCCGATTATCTGTATCATATTCCGATCGATCACTATTTCTCCATCACCATGGACGCGATCCCTGTGCTCAACGATCTGGCGGGCGGCGTGACGGTCCATGTCGACGATGATTTTTCCGCCGTCGATCCTGCGCTGGAGCAGGGGAAAGACGTCCGGCTCGTGGGTCAGCAGGCCCTGACCTTCGTCCGCTCGCGCGGCGGCGTCGGCGATCAGAGCAATCTGAGCCGTATGAACCGGCAGCGCGAGTACATTTATGCGCTCTATCGGCAGTTGTCCGAGCAGCTGCGGAGCAGCGACAGCTTCGGCCGGCGGCTGGCCTCCAGCCTTTCTGATTACAGCGTTTCGGACCTGACGACCACGCAGTTGTCCAACCTGTCCGAGCGCATGAAGGACTACCGCTTTACGACCATCCACACCGTTGCAGGAGAGGCGGTCAAGGGCGAACGCTTCATGGAATATCACACAGATGACGCGGCTCTTCAGGAGCTGGTGATCCGCCTGTTCTTCAGGCGCTGTGAGGAAGTTGGCTGAACATGCCAGGAAACAAGCAGTCGGGGGCTGCATCGGCATCCTTCGGCTGCAGTTTTGCATTTTGAGAACAACAATTCAGACCAGTATTTGCAAACTAAACCGAGATATTCCGCGGTTTGCGTGAGTTTTCTCTGACGGATGCACTTTCGGCAAAGTTTGGAGAGAAGACTGACGCATGTCGGGGAAAGACGTGAAAAAAGCATATACGGCATAATCGCGGTGCGGCAAGGGCTGCGAAAATGGGAGTTGAGAGCATGGACTGGCGTCATGAAAAAAACACATATAAACTGCTTTGGATGAAGCTGCTGCACCTGCTTGTGTCGGTTGCGCTGTTTTTCGTCGCCTGGCTGCTGTTCCGGTATCCAAGCCTTACCGAACTGGGAGGAGTCGGATTCCGCTACAACTATTTCGTCGCGGGCGGCTATGCGCTGCTGCTGTTTTGGTTCAACCGGACCTATAACGCCTATATGCTCGGTTATTCGCGGATCCGCGCACTGGTGTTCGGGCAGATCCTCTCCCAGTTTTTCAGCATTGTAATCATATACTTTGCCGTTTCGATCAGCTGGAGTCATTTTCGAAACCCATGGATCTTTATTCCCATGCTTGCTCTTCAGCTTGTGCTGGACGTCGCCTGGTCGTATTTTGTGAGCCTGTATTACTTCAAGCTCAACCCGAGAAGAAAAACGCTGCTGGTCTATCGCAATCAGCTGGACAAGCAGCGCTTTGGCACAATCAGAGGAAAGCCGACGGAGCGCCTGTATGAGATCACAGACGAACTGCAGTACGACGGTTCCTTCACGGATCTGCAGGAGCATCTGGAGGGTTATGACGCGATCTTCGTCGCCGGCGTGAACTCCCGCTGCCGCAACGGGATCCTGAAATACTGCAAAGAAAACCGCATCCACGGCCTCTTTCTTCCCCATGTCGGTGACGCGATCATGCAGGAGGCCGTTCATGTACGTTCCTTTGATTCCCCGGTGTTGTATGTGAACCGCAAGGTGCTGAACCCGGAATACGCGATCATCAAGCGCGCTTTCGACATCCTGTCATCCGGCCTGGCGCTTATTTTGCTGAGCCCTGTCATGCTGGTCACTGGCCTGGCGATCCATTTCTATGACGGCGGTCCGGCCTTTTACAAACAGACGCGCCTGACCAAGGACGGAAAGGAATTTAAGATCCTCAAGTTCCGCTCCATGCGTGTGGACGCGGAAAAGGACGGCGTTGCGCGCCTCAGCACCGGCGACAAGGACGACCGGATCACTCCGATCGGACGGACGATCCGCAAGCTGCGTTTGGACGAGCTCCCGCAGCTCTGGAATATCTTCGTGGGCGATATGTCGGTAGTCGGG
>JAFRLZ010000002.1 GCA_017430985.1 Oscillospiraceae bacterium | reverse complement strand
GGATCGTCATGAGCTCCTTGGCGTCCTTGCCGCGGGAGTAGGCGGCAAAGAGCTGGTTCATGGTGCCGGCGTGGTCCTCGCGGGTCTTGCCGACGCCGATGCCCTTGTCCTTCAGACTGCTCAGGCTCGGCAGCACGTCCACGGGCGGGACGATGCCCTTGCGGTGCAGGTCGCGGCTGAGGATGATCTGGCCCTCGGTGATGTAGCCGGTCAGGTCGGGGATGGGGTGGGTCTTGTCGTCCTCGGGCATGGTCAGGATCGGGATCATGGTGATCGAGCCCTTCTTGCCCTGGCGGCGGCCGGCGCGCTCGTAGAGCGTGGCGAGGTCGGTGTAGAGGTAGCCGGGATAGCCGCGGCGGCCCGGGACCTCCTTCTTGGCCGCGGAGACCTCGCGCAGGGCCTCGGCGTAGTTGGTGATGTCGGTGAGGATGACCAGCACCTGCATGTCCT
This sequence comes from Oscillospiraceae bacterium, assembly GCA_017430985.1. Taxonomy (GTDB): domain Bacteria; phylum Bacillota; class Clostridia; order Oscillospirales; family Oscillospiraceae; genus Limivicinus. The sequence continues at coordinate 11,621 of JAFRLZ010000002.1, read as the reverse complement.
TCTCGAAGGCCAGGTACTCGGCGGCGGTCAGCGCCATGCGCGGCGTGGCGATACGCTCGACGGCCGGGTCGTTGGCGAGGTTGGAGAAGACCACCGTGCGGTCGATGGCGCCGGTGCGGCGGAAGTCGTTGATGAAGTACTCCGATTCCTCGAAGGTGATGCCGATGGCGGCGAAGACGACCGCAAAGGTCTCGTCGTCGCCCAGGACGCGCGCCTGACGCGCGATCTGCGCGGCCAGCGCCGCGTGCGGCAGACCGGAGCCGGAGAAGATGGGCAGCTTCTGCCCGCGGACCAGGGTGTTCAGACCGTCGATCGTGCTCACGCCGGTCTGGATGAACTCGGCGGGGTAGGCGCGGGCGGCCGGGTTCATGGGCAGACCGTTGATGTCCTTGTGCGCCTCGGCCAGGATGTCGGGCCCGCCGTCGATCGGGCGGCCCATGCCGTTGAAGACGCGGCCCAGCATGTCCTCGCTGACGGCGAGCTGCTGCGGGTGGCCCAGGAAGCGGACCTTCGTCTCGGCCAGGTTGATGCCCTGCGCCGACTCGAACAGCTGCACGACCGCCTTGTCGCCCTCGACCTCGAGCACCTTGCAGCGGCGGACCTCGCCGTTAGGCAGTTCCAGCTCGCCCAGCTCGTCGTAGGTGACGCCCTCGACGTGCTCGACCACCATCAGAGGGCTGGCGATCTCGCGGATAGTCTTGTATTCTTTGATCATGCGTCCTCACCTCCGGCGATCACGTCCGCGATCTCGGCCTTCATCTGGTTCTCGATCGCGTCATAGTCCTTTTCAAAGCTCGCGGCGTCGGCCATCTTGGCGCGGCCGATCTTCTCGCGGGCGGGGATCACGAACAGGGCCTCCATGTTCGCGCCCTTGTCCAGCGCCTCGCGGCAGAGCGCGTCGTAGCGCAGCACGAGGTCCATCAGCCGGAACTGCTTCTTGTAGGAGGAGTAGGCGTCCTCGTCCACGAAGGCGTTCTGCTGCAGGAAGTCCTCGCGGATCATCTTCGCCGTCTCCATGGTCATGCGGTCGGCCGGGCTGAGGGCGTCCTGTCCGACGAGGCGGACGATCTCCTGCAGCTCGCTCTCCTCCTGGAGGATGTGCATGGCCTTCTCGCGGTTTTTCATGTAGGCCTCGCCGAACTGCTGGGTGTACCAGGGCTCGAGCGTGTCGAGATACAGCGAGTAGGAGGTCAGCCAGTTGATGGCCGGGAAGTGGCGGGCATAAGCCAAGGACGAGTCGAGCGCCCAGAAGACCTTGACGATGCGCATCGTGGCCTGGGAGACGGGCTCGGAGATATCGCCGCCCGGAGGCGACACGGCGCCGATGGCGGTGACGGAGCCGCGGCGCTCGTCCGCGCCCAGGCACTCGACCACGCCGGCGCGCTCGTAGAACTGCGCCAGACGGGAGGCCAAGTAGGCCGGGTAGCCCTCTTCGCCGGGCATCTCCTCGAGACGGCCGGACATCTCACGCAGAGCCTCGGCCCAGCGGGAGGTGGAGTCGGCCAGGACGGCCACGTCGTAGCCCATGTCGCGGAAGTACTCGGCGATGGTGATGCCGGTGTAGATCGAGGCCTCGCGCGCCGCCACGGGCATGTCGGAGGTGTTGGCGATGAGCACCGTGCGCTTCATCAGAGGCTCGCCGTTGCGCGGGTCCTTCAGCTCGGGGAACTCCATCAGCACGTCCGTCATCTCGTTGCCGCGCTCGCCGCAGCCGATGTAGACCACGATGTCCACGTCGGACCACTTGGCCAGCTGGTGCTGCACGACCGTCTTGCCCGAGCCGAAGGGGCCGGGGACGGCGGCGGTGCCGCCCTTGGCGATGGGGAACATGGTGTCGATGATGCGCTGGCCGCTGTTCATCGGGCGGGCCGGCACATACTTCTTGGTGTAGGGGCGGGCGATACGCACGGGCCAGCGCTGCATCATGCTGATCTCGTGCTCTTTGCCCTTGTCGTCCTTGACGACGGCGATCACGTCCGTGACGACCTTCTCGCCGCTCTCGACGCTCACGACCTCGCCGGAGACGCCCACGGGGACCATGATCTTGTGGAGGATGGCGCTGGTCTCCTGCACGGTGCCGAGCACGTCGCCGGGGATGACCCTGTCGCCGGGCTTGGCGACGGGGACGAAGTCCCACTTCTTGTCGCGGTTGAGCGCCGGGACGCTGATGCCGCGGGTGATCGAGTCGCCGGCGGCGGCGCGCACCTCGGGCAGCGGGCGCTGGATGCCGTCGTAGATGTTGTCCAGCATGCCGGGCCCGAGCTCGACGGACAGGGGCATGCCGGTGGTCAGCACTTCAGCGCCGGGGCCGAGGCCGGAGGTCTCCTCGTAGACCTGGATGGAGGCCCGGTCGCCGGTCATGTTCAGGATCTCGCCGATCAGGTGCTGAGCGCCCACGCGCACAACGTCGGAGACGTTGGCGTCCGCCAGGCCCTCGGCAACGACCAGCGGGCCGGATACTTTGGTAATGGTTCCGCTCATTTCATCAATCCTTTCCATATTGGCCCCCTTGCCTAAAGGGGGCTGTCAGCCGCGAGGCTGACTGGGGGATTCCGTTGGTCGAAACACAATGTGATTTCGGGGCTTTTCATATCCCCCCGACCTCGCTGCGCTCGGCCACCCCCCTTTAGGCAAGGGGGGCTTTTCGTAAATGGCTCTTCTCAGTCGCCCAGGATGTTGGTGCCGACGGCCCGCTCCACGGCGGCCTTCAGCGCCGACTGGCCGAGCCCGATGCTGCCCTCGCGCCCCGGGATCAGGATGATCGCGGGCTTCGGGCTGTCCTTCCAGCGGTCGATCTCATGGCTGAGCGCGGCCGCCAGAGCCTCCTCGATGTAGATGATGGCGTAGTCCTCGCTGTCGCGGGTCAGATGCCGCAGGGCCTTGCCGGCCTCCTCGGCGCTGTCCGCCGGGAAGGTCTCGAGCCCGAGGGCCTTGAAGCCCATGACCGTGTCGCGCCCGCCGATGACTGCAATCTTAAGCATATAAATCACGCAGCCTTTCCCGGATGGTCTGCGGGTCGATGCCCGCCAGACGCCCCGTCAGGATCATGCGGACCGCGGTGATCTCGCTCTCCACGGCCGCGAGGTAGGCGATGACCGGGGCCTCGCCGTAGCTGACGAGCTTGGCCTCGCCCAGCGTTTTGGCCACGGCGTTGTCACAGGCCAGCTCAAAGGCCGTGAGCGGCCCGCCCTCGGCCGCCGCCGCGCCCAGCGCGGCCGCGTCGGAGAGCACGCCGGAGAAGAGAGAGGCCAGCGCGTCGCCCGAGGCGGAGGCGAGGATGCGCTCGGCGCTCACACTGCCGCCCGGCACCAGGGCCTCGCGCAGGAAGTCCGCGTTCTTGCCCATGCGCAGGGTGCGCACGGCGCTGCGCAGGTTCGTGCTGTCGGCCAGGACGGAGACGTAGCGCGTCAGGAAATCGCTCTTGAGAGCGGCGCAGAGCTCCTGCAGCTCGGCAAAGTAGGCCTTGTCGAGCAGGAAGTCGGCCAGCTGGGGGTTGGCCGTGCGGGCCAGCAGCTCCTTGCCCGCCTTCAGCGCCTCGGCCAGCTTCCCGGGCAGATCGACGGCGCGCTCCTCGCGGTAGGCGTTGAGGAGCGTCTCGGCCGGGATGCGCCCGGAGGCGCTCATCAGCGGCAGCGGCTCGCTGCCCACGGCCTCGGCCTTGAGCACGACCTTGGCGTTGTGGTAGTCGTAGCGGACGCGGAAGACGTCGATCAGCTTCTCGTCCGGCAGCATGCCCGCCAGCTCCCTGAAGACGGCGGCGCGCCGGCGCGAGAGCGCGGCTTCGATCTCGCCCGCGTTCATCTGGGACATATCCTCATATCCGCTGTCGGCCAGCTGCTTGGCGCACTCGGCGAAGCTCGGCGCGTCCAGCAGCCGCTCGGCCTTCTCGCGCGAGAGCATCTTCGGCTCGCGCGCGCGGAGCAGCGCGGAGAGATAGAGGTATGCTTCTTTCTTAATCAATGTCGTCCCTCCTTTTCAGAGGTTCATGCAAACAAAACATTGGCCAGCTCCGCGGCCATCTCGCCCCGCTGCAGCTCCACCAGGAGCTCCGCGGTGCAGTTGACCTCGATGCTGCCGCGGCGCAGGATGAACCCGCCGGCGAAATCGCCCTCGCCCTCGGCGAGCGTGAGCGCGGCGGCCCGGCCCTGCCCGGTCAGCAGCGCGTTGGCGGCCTTGACGACCTTGTCGCCCACGGCGGCGCGGTCGCGCGCGTTGAGCAGGAGCTCCTCGTCTCCCGTGACGGCGGCCCCGGCGGCCAGGCGCGCCAGCAGCGCGACATACTCGGCCTCGGGCAGCTCGGTGAGCTTGCGCTGCGCGAGCGCGAAGCTTTCCGACACCATCTCCTGCTTGAGCGCCAGCACGCCCTTCCTCGCCTCCATGCGGGCGATGCGGTCCATGCTGTCCACCCGGTCCTCGCAGACCTTCACGCCCGCGCGGAGACGCTGGGCGTAGCTGTCGCGGGCCTTCGCCTCGTAGTCGGCGCGGATGGCGGCGCACTGCTCCTCGGCCTTGGCGAGGACGGCGTCGGCCTGCGCCCTGGCGTCGGCGCGGATATGTTCGATGATCTTTTCAGAGCCTTTCATACTGGTCCCTCCGTTCCGGCGGGCGCTCAGATGAAGAGCAGCATCATCATGCTCGCCAGCAGGGACAAAATCGCGTAGAACTCAACGGTGATGCAGAGGATCATGCCCTTGGACCAGTGGTCCGGGTTCTTGGCCAGGAGGTTGACGGACGCGGCCGCGACCTTGCCCTGCGCCGCCGCCGTGACGAGACCGCCGATGCCGATGGGCAGGCAGGCCGCGAAGTAGCGGCAGCCCTCGGTGAAGCTGAGGTTCAGGGCGGAGCCGTCGAGCAGGCCCATCTGCATGATGGCCACGAAGAACACGACCAGACCGTAGAGGCCCTGGGTGCCGGGGATGACCTGCAGGATCATGACTTTACCGAATTTGCTGGGATCCTCGGTGACGAGGCCCGCGCCGGCCTGACCGGCATAGCCCGTGCCGAGACCGGAGCCGGCGCCCGCGAGGCAGGCGGCCAGACCCGCGCCGAGAAGACCGATGGCGAGACCCGTGTGCTGAAGCAGAAATTCCATTGTTGTTTCCTCCCTATTATTCTATTACATCGTAATATTTCGTTTTGATTCTCAAAGGTGCGAAGGCGCGCCCGCCGTCTTTATAAAACTTGCCGAAGTACTCCAGGCACTGCAGACGCAGGTCGTGCACATAGCAGCCCAGGAGGTTCAGCGCGAAGTTCAGCCCGTGGCCGATCAGGAAGATCGGCACGAACATCAGCCAGCTGTTGGCGATGCCGGCGATGGTGTTGAACACCGTCGCGATGACGGAGCCGGCGAGCATGAGCGCCATGATACGCGAATAGCTCAGGATGTCGCCGAACCAGCCCGTCAGCGTGTTGTACAGCGTGCCGAAGATGCTCGTGACCTTGCCGAAGCCCTTCGCGCCGCGGGTGCCGCCGTAGAGGATCATCAGCCCGCCCACGATCAGCAGGACCTTGCCGAGCACGGCGGGGATCGCCGGCACGAGGGTCTTGTTCAGGGCGAAGAGCACGATGCCGACGAGGGTGACCCAGAGGGAGCCCTCCTCCCAGAGCGCGCCGGCCCTGTCCCCGGCCTTGATCTTCTCCACCGCGGAGATGACCATGCCGGTGTTCAGGTGGATGACGCCGAGCGCCATCGCGCCGATGAGCACCACCATGCTGTCCGTCATGGGGTTGAACAGGCTCGGCAGCACGCCCCAGCCCTCGGGCTTGCCGAGGAGCTTGCCGATCTGCTCCAGGGCGTTGCCGAAGAAGCCGCCCGTCAGCGCGCCCATCACAAAGGTCGAGATGCCGCCCCAGAGCAGCAGCTGGCAGAAGCTCAGGCTGCCCTCGCGGGGCTTGATCTTCGCCATGGCGATGACCGCCGCGAGTATCATCAGGATGCCGTAGCCCATGTCCGCCATCATCAGCCCGTAGAACAGGATGAAGAAGGGCGCCATCAGCGGGTTCGGGTCCACGCCGTCGTAGGCCGGGAGCGAATACATCTCCGTGACCATGTTCAGGCCGTTGGTGAGCTTGTTGTTCTTGAGCTTCACCGGCACGTCCGGGTATTCCTCGGGGACGGGGTCCTCGCTCTCCCAGGCGCAGCCGAGCGCGTCGAAGAGAAGCCCCAGCTCCTCCTCCCGCTCCGCGGGCATCCAGCCCTGCAGGGCGACGGCGCTGCCCGTGCCGCAGAGCTTTTCCTCGGCCTCGGCGCGGGCGATCTCGGTGCCCTCCGCGTCGGCCGCCAGCTGCAGCGAGGGCCGCGCGTCGGCCATGGCGACGATCTCGTCGACGAGACCGTCCTTTTCGTCGGCCAGCTCCTCCAGGCGCTTTTCGGCCGCGGCGATGTTCTCCGCCGCCGTGCCCTTCAGTCCGGCGACGTTCGCCGGGGTGAAGCCGTAAGGCCGCAGGCACTCCTGCGCTTTGGCCAGGTCCTCTTTGCAGCTGAGCAGCAGCAGGTAGCGCGTGCTCTTGTCCTCGGACACGGCGAACAGCTCCGCCTCGTCCGAGACCTCCGCCAGACGGCTTTCCATCTCGGCGAAGTCCATGCGCGCGGGCGTCGAGCCGAGCACCCACACGCAGCGTTCGGTCGCGTTGGTCTCCAGCGGCAGATCGAGCTCCGCCCAGGGCTTGAGCGCCTCGACGGCGCTGCGCTGGCGGCTCTCCTCCGCGCTCAGGCGCTTGAGCTTTTCGCCCAGGGCCAGCAGCGCCTCAGCCGCCTGCATGGGCTCTGCGCCGGGCGCGTCGAGCAGCGCGTCCGCCTCGGCGAGGGGCTTGGCGCTCAGCAGGGGCTTTTTCTCCGGCGCGTGCCTGTCCAGCACCGCCAGCGCCCCCAGGAGCGCCGCCTGCCGGGCCTTGTGCTCGCCCAGCGCGGAGCTCTCCCGGCGCAGCAGCGGCGCGAGGGCCTCGCCCTGCAGCTCGCCGCCCGGCTCCGAGATCTCCACGCAGCCGAGCCGCGCCAGAGAGCGCAGCAGCTCGTCCTTCTTGTCGCGGGGAGCGATCAGCCGCAGCTTTTTCATTTTTACAATGGCCATATCAGCTCTTCACGATCCTTTCCACTACGAGAGACGCCGCTTCGTCGAGCCGCGCTTCGGCCTTGGCGCGCAGCGCCGCCCTGGTGTTCTCCAGCTCGCCGGAGAGCTGACGCGCGTCGTCGCGGGCCTTGTCGTCGGCCTGACGGCGCAGCTCGCTCAGCTCGCTGTCGGCCTTGGCCGCGGCCGCCTCCACGGCGGCCTTGCCCGCCGCTTCCGCCTCGCTTACCAGCTGCCTGGCCCGGGCCTCCGCCGCGGCTACCGCGGCCTTCGCCTCGGCTTCCGCCTGCGCGATGCTCGCAATCGCTTCGAAAGACATTGGCACACCCCCTCTGATATTCATACTGTGCGCTGTTTCCCGCGCCGCGGGGGAGCGGGAAAAGCGAAATGGTTACCTTATCATTTTACAGCACGAGCCGTGTTCTTTCAAGCGCTTTTCCCGAATTTCGATTGACAAATTATCCACGGGCGACGCAGGTCCTCTGTGCAGATTGACTATTTTTTGTCAATCATTGGGAAGCGCTATGACAGGCATACGAAACGCATGGGGTTGTCATTGCGCCCCGGCGGGCGAAACCCTCCGTCCTTGCCGTCGGGGCGAGCCTTGCGGTCGACCGCCGTTTTTGTCATGGCTTCGCGCAGCGCAGCGGAGTCGAAGGATCTTAAAGATTCTTCGCTTCGCTCAGAATGACAGGGGGCGCGGGCGGGCAAAGCAAAGGGGCGCCTGCTTTCGCAGGCGCCCCTTGCCGGTCTCCCTTACGCTTTGTAGCGGTCGAGACAGGCGAAGCACTCGTCCATCATGCGGTCCATGATCTCCTGCACGGGCAGGATGTCGTGGAGGATGCCGCTGACCTGGCCGATCGTGAGCACGCCGTCGTCGAGGTTGCCGGTGTCGAAGGCGGCCTTGAGCCGCCGCCCGGAGGCCAGCGGCGCGATCTCCTCGAAGGGCGCGCCGTCGCGCTCGAGCTGGGCGACCTTCGCGGCCAGACCGTTGTTGAGCACGCGCGTCGTGTTCGCGAAGCGCCGCAGCACCAGCGTCGTGCTCATCTCGTCGGCGTGCTGCGCCACGGCCTCCTTGCACGCGCGCAGCGCGGGGCTCTCCTCCGAGAGGAAGAAGCGCGTGCCCACCGTCGCGCCCTGGCAGCCGAGCATCAGCGCCGCCGCGAGGCCGCGCCCGTCGCCCACGCCGCCGCAGGCGATGACCGGGATATCCAGCGCGTCCACCGCCGCGGGCCAGAGCACCATCGAGCCGATGTCGTTCTCGCCGACGTGACCGGCGGCCTCCGTGCCGTCCATGATGACCGCGTCGCAGCCGATGGACTGCGCCTTGAGCGCGTGCTTGACGATCGTGCACTTGTGGATGACCGTCATGCCGGCGGCCTTGAAATAGGGCATGAAGGGCTCCGGCGCGCGGCCGGAGGTCTCCATGATGCGGATGCCCTCCTCGATGCAGACCTTGACGTAGGCCGGATAGTCCGGCGGGGCCAGGGAGGGCATCAGCGTGAGGTTGACGGCGAAGGGCTTGTCGGTCAGCCCGCGGCATTTGCGGATCTCGGCGCGCAGGTCCTCCGCGGTGCGGAAGGTCGCCGAGGACATCACGCCGAGGCCGCCCGCGTTCGACACGGCGGCGACGAGCTCGGCCTTCGCGAGCCACTGCATCGCGCCCGAGAGGATGGGGCGCTCGATCCCGAGCATCTCGGTGATCCGGGTGTTCAGCTTTCTCTCCATGCTTTCCTCCTCAATCCTTGATGCGGCGCACGCGCAGGCCCTGCGCCTCGGCCTCGCGGATCAGCCCCTCGCGGAAGTCCGGGTGGGCGATCGAGATCAGCGCCTCGGCGCGCTCCCAGGTGGTCTTCGCGCGCAGGTCCGCGATGCCGTATTCGGTGATGACGAACTGGTTGTAGCTGCGCGGGACGGTGACGATCTGGCAGGGGCCGAGGTGCGGCAGGATGCGCGAGCACACCGTCCCGTCGCGCTCCGTATAGGTCGAGGACAGACAGATCAGGCCCTTCCCGCCCCTGGAATGCGCGGCCGCCGTGATGAAATCCAACTGTCCCCCCGTACCGGAAATCTGCCGGGGGCCGGAGGTCTCGGAGGCGACCTGCCCGTAAAGGTCGACCTCGATGGCGTTGTTGAGGCAGACCATATTGTCGTTGCGCGAGATGATCCAGGGGTCGTTGGTGTAGTCCACCGGCGCGAGCAGGCAGTCCGGGTTGCCGTCGAGGAAGTCGTAGAGCTTCTTCGTGCCCATCGCGAAGGTGTAGACGATCTTCCCGGGGTCGGTGGCCTTGTATTTGCCGGTGATGCAGCCCGCCTCCGCCATCGCCACGTAAGCGTCGCACAGCATTTCGGTATGCACGCCCAAATCCTTCAGTCCCGCCTCGGCTATCAGCTCTCCGACGGCGTTCGGCATCGCGCCGATGCCGAGCTGGATACAGGCGCGGTCGCCGACAAGGCCGACGACCAACTGCGCGATCTTTTCGTCCACCTCCGTCGGAGGGGGCGTCGGCGCCTCGATGATCGGCCGGTTCGGCCCCTGTACGAAGCAGTCGATTTGGGAGACGTGTATCTTGCTCTTTTCATCGCAGAAGGTCCGCGGGACGCTGCTGTTGACTTCCGCGATCACCCAGCCGGCGTTTTCCAGATAGGTCGGCACGATGGACGAGGAGGTGCCCAGACTGACGTAGCCCTTCTCATCCGGAGGAGACACCATGATCATCAGCACGTCGATCGGATGGATCAGCCCGTTTCGGATGGTCTGCGGCCCCTGATGGTAGTTCATCGGGATGTAGCGGCACAGACCGTGATCGCTTAGCTTCCGGCTTGCCGGGGAAAAATGCCAGTCGTTATACATCAGATGCTCCATCCCCGGATCGGCCAGCACCGCCTTGGGAGGGAACGGGCAGGTCGTCGCACGCAGGATGATCTCGCGCAGCTGCGGTACGCGTTCGGCAAAGGCCGCGTCCAGATAGGGTGAGGCCATGGCAAATTCGCCGTAAGCGACGTGATCTCCGTCCTTGACGACGGATACCGCTTCCTCGGCGCTTTTGAATTTCGACTCGTAGTCTTCTCTCCAGTTCAAGATCGTATCCTCCGACGCCCGGGGCCACGCGGCCCCGGGCCTGTTCTTACTGTCCCTTGAAGTCCGGGCGGCGCCGCTCGAGCGCGGCGCTCAGGCCCTCGCGGCAGTCGTCCGTCTGCGAGGCGAAGATCTGGCTGATCGCCTCGTAGTCGCGGTTCTGCTCAAAGCTCGTGGAGACGGCGTTGCGCAGGACGCGCTTCTGCAGCATGAGCGCGAGCGCCGGGCCCTTCGCGATGCGCCCGGCGGCCTTCGCCGCGGCGGGCAGGAGCTGCTCGTGCGGCACGACCTCGTTGACGAGGCCGAGGGCCTTGAGCTCCTCCGCGCCGAGGGTCTTGGCGGAGAAGAGGATCTCGCAGGCCTTGTTGTAGCCCACGCGCTGCGTGAGGAACCAGCAGGTGCCGCTGTCCGGGCAGAAGCCGAGCCCCGTGAAGGAGAAGCCGAACTGCGCCTTCTCCGAGGCGATCAGGATGTCGCAGGCCATGGCCAGCGCGATGCCCGCGCCGTAGGCCGGGCCGTTGATCGCGGCGATCACGGGCTTCTTGACGTTGTAGAGCAGCCGCACCATGTCGGCCGTGGAGTCCACGTCGTAGATGGCGCGCTTGCGGTCGAGGTTCATCGCGGCCAGCTCCTGGAGGTTGCCGCCGGAGGTGAAGCCGCGGCCCTCGCCGGTCACGACGAGCGCGCGCACGGCCTCGTCCTCGTCGGCGCGGCGGATCGCGTCGTTGATCTCGTGGACGAAGTCCGTCGTGAAGGAGTTGAGCGTCTCGGGCCGGTTGAGCGTCAGCCAGGCCACGCCGTCCTCCACACGGTAGAGGGGCGTTCTTTCCTGTCCGTCCATGGCCGCCTCCTCAGAGCATCGCGGCCTTGGCGCGCAGCGTCGCCTCCGCCTCGGCCACGGTGTCGTCGATGATCGCCTTGCAGCTCTTGATCTCATGGATGCGGCCGATGCTCTGGCCGAAGAGGAAGGCCGCGCCCTCGGTATCGCCGTCCCTGAGGGCCTGCAGCAGCTTCTTGCCGGACACGGCGCGCACGATCTCCGAGGGCTCCGCGCCCGCCTTCTCCAGCTCGTTGACCTTCTTCAGCACGCTGTTTTTCACGCCGCGCGCCTGCAGCGTCGTGTGGCAGAAGAGATCGGTGTCCGTCTCGTTGAGCTGGACGATCCAGTTCTTGATGTTCTCGTGCACCCAGCACTCCTCGGAGGCGAGGAAGCGCGTGGCCATCATGATGCCGTCCGCGCCGAGGCAGAGCGCCGCGGCCATGGACTTGCCGTCCACCATGCCGCCGGTCGCCAGCACGGGGATCTTCACGCTCTCGGCCACCTTGGGCAGCAGCACCGAGGTCGCCACGTTGTCGGCCAGCGGGTGGCCGCCCTCCTCCACGCCCGCGACGATGACCGCGTCGTAGCCGAGGCGCTCGATCTTCATCGCGTGGCGCACCGCGCCGACCTTGTGGGTGATCTTCACGCCCGCGGC
>JAFRLZ010000033.1 GCA_017430985.1 Oscillospiraceae bacterium | reverse complement strand
GCCGGCGGGGCTGTTCGGGTCGAGCGTGGGCTCCGGCGTCGGCGTGGGCTCGGGCGTGGGCTCCGCGGGCGCGTCGATCGGCTCGGGCGTGGGCTCCGCGGGCGCAGCCGTGTCGGTCGGCGCCTCCGCCGCGGGCGCGGCGGCGAGATCGACGCCCTTGGGGGCGCTGAGGAAATTGAAATAACAGTACGCGGCAAAGACCAGCAGCAGGACGATGCCGAGGATCACACGAAATACACGCATAAGCGGCCTCCTTTTCTGTCCTTCCTCAATATACCATCGCGCGCCGGAGGGGTCAACTGAATTTTCTTGAAGCCGGGCCGCGCCTCTGCTATACTGAGAGCAGAAAACAAAGGAGGCCTGCGATATGAAGCTCACCTGGTACGGACATTCCTGCTTTCTGCTGGAGACGGCGGAGGGCTCCGCGATCTTCGATCCCTACGCGCCCGGCTCGGTGCCCGGCTGGCGGCTGCCGAGGCTCTCGGCGGACCTCGTGCTGTGCAGCCATCAGCACAGCGACCACAACTGGGCCGAGGGCGTGACCCCGACGGGGCGGACGCCGTCGTTCAAGGTCGAGACGCTCGACACCTGGCACGACGAGGCGCAGGGCGCGCTGCGCGGTCCCAACAGCATCCATGTGGTGGAGGCCGAGGGCCTGCGCGTGGCGCATCTGGGCGACCTGGGGCACGAGCTGACGCTCGAGCAGCGCGCGGCGCTCGGGCGCATCGACGTGCTGCTGCTCCCGGTCGGCGGCTTTTTCACCATCGACGCCGGGCAGGCCGCGCGCACGGCCGAGGCGATCGGCGCGCCGGTCGTGATCCCGATGCACTACCGCGGCAAAGGCTTCGGCTACGACAAGATCGGCCCGGTGGAGGATTTCCTCGCCCTGCGGCGCGACGTGCTGCGGCTCCCGACGAACGTCGTCGAGCTCGACGCGCTGAAGACTCCGGTCACGGCGGTCCCGGCAAAGCCGTGACAAATTCGGAATTCGGAATAATAAAAACAGCCCCGAGGAGTTTCCTCGGGGCTGTTGCTATGGGTGCGGGTAAGCTTTACTCGTACAGGGCCTTGAGCTTCATCAGGTGCTCGTAGCGGGCCTTGGCGTTCTCTTCGTTGGCCTTGAAGAGTCTGTCGGCGCGCTCCGGGAACTCGCGGGTCAGGCGGCTGTAACGGGCCTCGTTCATCAGGAACTCCTGGTACCCGCCGGCGGGAGCCTTGCTGTCGAGCGAGAAGGGCTTCTCGGCGTCGGGATTGTAGCGGAAGAGGTTCCAGTAACCGCACTTGACGGCCTTGTCCATCTCCTTCTGGCAGTTGGTCATGCCGCCCTTGATGCTGTGCATCTCGCAGGGCGCGTAGGCGATGATGAGGGACGGGCCCTTGTGCGCCTCGGCCTCGGCGATGGCCTTCATGGTCTGCATCTGGTTGGCGCCCATGGCGATCTGCGCGACGTAGACGTAGCCGTAGGTCATGGCCATCTCGGCCAGGCTCTTGCTCTTGAGCTCCTTGCCGGCCGCGGCGAACTGCGCCACCTGGCCGATGTTGGAGGCCTTGGAGGCCTGTCCGCCGGTGTTGGAGTAGACCTCGGTGTTGAACACGAAGACGTTCACGTCCTCGCCGGAGGCGAGCACATGGTCGACGCCGCCGTAGCCGATGTCGAAGGCCCAGCCGTCGCCGCCGAAGATCCACACGGACTTCTTGTTCAGGTAGTCCTTCTGCGCGAGGATCTCGCGGGCGAGCTTGCAGGCGTCGCACTCGCAGCCGTCGCACACGCCCTCTTCCAGAGCCTTGACGAGAGCCTTTGCGGGCTCCTGGTTGGCGTTGCCGTCGTCATAGGTCTCGAACCACTTGGCGGCGGCGGCCTTGATGTCCGCGTCGCACCAGTCGATCGCGACCAGGGCCTCGACCTTGGCCTTCAGATCGTCGCGGATCTTCTTCTGGCCGAGGTGCATGCCGAGGCCGTGCTCGGCGTTGTCCTCAAAGAGGGAGTTGGCCCAGGCGGGACCCTTGCCTTCCTTGTTGACGGTGTAGGGAGAGGTAGCGGCCGGACCGCCCCAGATGGACGAGCAGCCGGTGGCGTTGGAGATGAGCATGTGATCGCCGAAGAGCTGGGTGACGAGACGGGCGTAGCTGGTCTCGGCGCAGCCGGCGCAGGAGCCGGAGAACTCGAGGTAGGGCTGGCTGAACTGGCTGAACTTCGGGTCGGTGGCGATCATGTCGGGCTTCGCGGCGACCTTGGCGACCATGTAGTCGAAGACCTCCTGCTGCTCGAGCTGGCTCTCCATCGGGACCATGGTGATGGCCTGCACCGGGCATTCGCCGACGCAGACGCCGCAGCCCATGCAGTCGAGCGGGGAGACGGCCATGGAGAACTTGTACACGCCCTTGCCCTTGCCGGCCTTGATCTCGGCGATCTTGGCCTGGGCGGGAGCGGCCTCGGCCTCCTCGGCGGTCAGCGCGAAGGGACGGATGGTGGCGTGCGGGCAGACGAAGGCGCACTTGTTGCACTGGATGCACTTGGTCTGATCCCAGGCGGGCACGGTCACGGCGATGCCGCGCTTCTCATAGGCGGCGGCGCCGAGCTCGAAGGTGCCGTCGGCGTGATCGACGAAGGCGGACACGGGCAGGCTGTCGCCGTCCATCTTGTCCACGGGGTCGAGGATGGTGCTGACCATCTTCACGGTCTTGGCGCGGCCGGTCTTCGGCGCGAGCTCGACCTTGTCGACCGCGTCCTTCCAGCTCTCGGGGACCTCGACCTTCTCGTAGGCGGTGGCGCCGGCGTCGATGGCGGCGTAGTTCATGTCGACGACGTCCTGGCCCTTCTTCAGGTAGGAGTGCAGGGCGGCGTCCTTCATATACTGGATGGCCTCGGCCTCGGGCATGACCTTCGCCAGGGAGAAGAAGGCGGACTGCAGGATGGTGTTGGTGCGCTTGCCCATACCGATCTTCTTGGCCAGGTCGATGGCGTTGATCATGTAGAGCTGGATGTTGTTGTTGGCGATGTAGCGCTTGGAGGCCGCGTCGAGGTGATGCTCGAGCTCCTCAAAGCTCCACTGGCAGTTGACCAGGAACACGCCGCCGGGCTTGACGTCGCGGACGATGGGGAAGCCCTTGGTGATGTAGCTGGGCACGTGGCAGGCCACGAAGTCGGCCTTGTTGATGTAGTACGGGCTCTTGATGAGCTTGTCGCCGAAGCGCAGGTGGCTGATGGTCACGCCGCCGGTCTTCTTGGAGTCGTACTGGAAGTAGGCCTGGACGTACTTGTCGGTGTGGTCGCCGATGATCTTGATGGAGTTCTTGTTCGCGCCGACGGTGCCGTCGCCGCCGAGACCCCAGAACTTGCACTCGATGGTGCCCTCGGCCGCGGTGGCGGGAGCGGGGACTTCCTCGAGGGACATGTTGGTCACGTCGTCCACGATGCCGATGGTGAACTGGCGCTTGGGCTCGGCTTTGTTCAGCTCGTTGTAAACGGCGAAGACGGAGGCGGGAGGCGTGTCCTTCGAGCCGAGGCCGTAGCGGCCGCCGATGACGGAGACGTCGGTCCTGCCGGCGTTGGCCAGCGCGGTGACGACGTCGAGGTACAGAGGCTCGCCCTGGGCGCCGGGCTCCTTGGTGCGGTCGAGCACCGCGAGCTTCTTCGCGGTGGCCGGGATCGCGGCCAGCAGCTTGTCCGGGCAGAACGGACGGTAGAGGCGGACCTTCACGAGGCCGACCTTCTCGCCGTGGGCGTTCATGTAGTCGATGACCTCCTCGGCCACGTCGCAGATGGAGCCCATCGCGATGATGACGCGGTCGGCGTCGGGCGCGCCGTAGTAGTTGAAGAGCTGGTAGTCGGTGCCGAGCTTGGCGTTGATCTTGCCCATGTACTCCTCAACGATGGCGGGGACGTCGTTGTAATACTTGTTGGAGGCCTCGCGGTTCTGGAAGAAGATGTCGCCGTTTTCGTGCGAGCCGCGCATGACGGGGTGCTCGGAATTGAGCGCGCGGGCGCGGAACGCGTTGACAGCGTCCATGTCGACCATTTCCTTCAGGTCGTCATAGTCCCAAACTTCGATCTTCTGCAGCTCGTGAGAGGTGCGGAAGCCGTCAAAGAAGTTCAGGAAGGGGACGCGGCCCTTGATGGCGGCCAGATGCGCCACGGGGGAGAGGTCCATGACCTCCTGCACGTTGCCCTCGGCCAGCATGGCGAAGCCGGTCTGACGGCAGGCCATCACGTCGCTGTGGTCGCCGAAGATGTTCAGGGTGTGGCTGGCGAGAGTACGCGCGGAGACGTGGAACACGCCCGGCAGCAGCTCGCCCGCGATCTTGTACATGTTCGGGATCATCAGCAGCAGGCCCTGGGAGGCGGTGTAGGTGGTGGTCAGGGCGCCGGCGTTCAGGGAGCCGTGAACGGCGCCGGCCGCGCCGGACTCGGCCTGCATCTCCTGCACCTTGACGGTGGAGCCGAAGATGTTCTTGCGGCCCTGGGCAGACCACTGATCGACGTAGTCGGCCATCGGGCTGGACGGGGTGATCGGGTAGATCGCCGCGACCTCGGTGAACGCATAGGATACATGGGCGGCCGCGTTATTGCCGTCCATGGTCTTGAAGTGTCTCTTCATGTGTTCATCTCCATTAAAATAAAATTCGGATGGTCCTTACACTTCCGCATACACAGCAAGCATACCATTTTTCCGGCGAATTGTAAACCGCCGCAGCCTCAAAAAAGCGGGAAACGGAGAAAAATTTTGCCGCATTTCGCCGGCGCGGCGGCAGACGGGGGCGCAAAGGGAAATTGTGCTTGTACTTTTGGCCTCTATAGTATATAATCATACAATCGGGCACTGTGACCGGAACCGGTTTTCCGGGGCCGGCCGCCCGTCCCTTATGAAAGGAGCTCCTCTGTCATGGTGAACATCCAGAACGAAAACGGCACCATCAGCATCACCAGCGAGGTCCTGACCTATCTGGCCGGCGACGCGGCGACCAGCTGCTTCGGCGTGAAGGGCATGGCCGGCCGCAGCGAAAAGAACGGCCCGCTGCAGCTGCTGCGCCGCGAGAGCATGTCCAAGGGCGTGCATGTGATCTACAATGCCGACGGCAGTCTCTCGCTCGAGCTGCATATCGGCGTGGATCACGGCGTCAACATGGCCGCGGTCTCCCGCAGCATCATCAACGAGGTGCGGTACAAGCTTTCGCAATCCGCCGGCGTCCCCGTGAGGAACGTGGACGTATATATAGATACCATCATCGGATAACGGATATGCGGGCGCACGGCCCGCCTGTCCCGGAGGTGCAATTTTGAGAGATTATATCGACGCCGCGGCCTTCAAGGAAATGATCCTCTGCGCCAACGCGGCTCTTCACGCCAATACACAGCTCATCAACGATCTGAACGTCTTCCCCGTGCCCGACGGCGACACCGGCACGAACATGGGCCTCACCATGGGCAACGCCGCCGCCGAGCTGCGCAAGCGGGACTTCGACACCATCGCCGACGCCGCCTACTGCGTGTCCTCCGCGCTGCTGCGCGGGGCGCGCGGCAACTCCGGCGTCATTCTGTCGCTGCTGTTCCGCGGCATCTCCATGCGTCTGAAGGGGCTGGAGACGGCCGGCGCCGACGAGTTCACCGGCGCCATGGTCGACGGCGTGGACGCGGCCTACAAGGCCGTCATGAAGCCCGCCGAGGGCACGATCCTCACGGTGTCCCGCCTCGCCTCCGCCGCGGCGGCGGAAGCGGCCGAGGAGGGCCTCGAGGCGGCGCTGGCGCGCGCGGTCGAGGCCGGCGAGGAGGCCCTGGCCGACACGGTCAACCAGAACCCCGTGCTCAAAAAGGCCGGCGTGATCGACGCCGGCGGCAAGGGCTACATGGTCATTTTGTCCACCATGCTCGCCTCCCTGCGCGGCGAGATCAGCTCCGCCGAGCTGACGGCCGAGGCCGAGAGCGCGGCGAAAAAGCCGGAGACGGTCTTCCGGGAGGAGAAGGTGGAGGTGCCGGAGAAGAACATCTTCGACACCGTCTTCACCGTGCGGAAAAAAGACCCGGCCGTCGATTTCTCCGCCTTTGTACGCTATCTTGACGGGATCGGCGATTCTCTCGTCGTCAACGACGACGAGGAGATCATCAAGGTCCACGTCCACACGGACGTCCCCGGAGACGTTCTGGCCGAGAGCGTGAAATACGGGCATCTGGAGCTGGCGAAGATCGAGAACATGTACCTGCAGGCGACGGACAAGCTCGCGGGGAGAGAGGAAAAGACCACCGACGAGCTGTACAGGATCGAGGAGGAGCTGGAAAAGCAGCCCGACGAGATCCCCGAGGCCGAGCCGGAGAAGGACTACGGCGCGGTCGCGGTCTGCGCGGGCCGGGGCATGGAGGAGCTTTTCCGCGAGCTCGGAGCCGACGGCATCGTCACCGGCGGGCAGACCATGAACCCCTCCACGGAGGACATCCTGCGCGAGATCCGGAAGACCCCGGCCTCCACGGTCTTCGTGCTGCCGAACAACAAGAACATCATCATGGCGGCCGAGCAGTGCGTCGGCCTGACCAGGAAAAAGGTCATCGTCATCCCCACCAAGACGGTGCCGCAGGGCGTGACGGCGCTGCTCAACCTCAACGTGGACGAGACGGAGGCGCAGATCGTCGCGGACATGACGGCGGCCATCGGGAACGTGCACACCGCCATGATCACCTACGCGGCGCGCGACTCGGAGTACGACGGGCGCAGCATCAAGGCGGGCGAGCATCTGGCCCTGCTGGACGGGGCGCTGCTCGACAGCTTCCCCGACGTGAACAGCCTCTTCGAGTCGCTGGGCGACGCGATCGAACGCTTCGACCCGGAGTTCATCACCGTCTATTACGGCTGCGACGTGCAGCCGGAGGACGCCGAGGACGCGAAGGCCACGCTCTGCGCGCGCTTCCCGGACGCGGAGCTGAGCATCGTCAACGGCGGCCAGCCCGTGTACTACTACATGATCGCGGTGGAATAAGAGTTTTCAGTTTGTAGGTTATAGTTTCAGGATATAACGCAGCAGCCGCCCGGCGGGTTTCCCGCCGGGCGGCTGCTGTTGTTGCGCAGGGGGCGCAGGTCTTTGCGCTTCTCAGCCGTCCCCTTGAGGGTAACGAAGCGGCGCTGCGGTAGTGAATGACATGCCGGGGGCATGTCAGAGCCGCAGCGTGACCGAGCCTCAGCGAGAAGGCGGCCGAGCGAAGCGAGGTCGGATGAGGTGTCAGAAGGCTTGTGCCGGGTCCGCGGGAGGGGCAAGCCCCTCCCCTACGACACGGACGCTGGGTTTTCTCAATTCCGAACTCCGAATTCCGAATTGTCAGAACCCCTCTCTCGTGAAGGCTTCCCAGCTGCGGTGCATGTAGGTCTCCAGCGCCAGGGGCCGCCCGATGTACGCCGGGTCGCGCCCGTCGGCAAGGAAGCCCTCGAGGCATTCCTTCCGCCCGGTGGTGAGCGCCACGGGGATGCCGGAGCGCCGCGAGGTCTCCGCGATCACGTCGTAGCCGCGGCGCAGATCGTCGGCGCTGGCGAAATTGAGCAGGTTGGAGTTGTTGACGAAGGCCGTCACCTTCTGCCGCGCGAAGCCCTCCATCTCCTCCTTGAGCTTCAGGATCTTCTCCGGGCTCTCGGACATGGGGCGGAAGACGTTGACGATGTCGTAGACGCAGAGCTCGCCGTCAAAGGCGGCGAAATCCTGATGATAGCGGCCGAGCGAGAGCGCGCCCGCGGCGTCCCCGCCCACGTCGAAGACCACGAGCTCCCATTCGTCGGTGAAGGCCGAGGCCACGGCGGCGGACATGCTGCTGGGCGTGACGCCCTGCCCGGCGAAGGTGGGGGAGACGAGGCGGATCTGCTTGTCGGCCAGCAGCGACACCCGGTCGGACATGCGGAAGTAGTCGTTGACCTTGTCGAGGTCGATGACCAGCGTGCGCAGACCCTCTGCGGCGGCGTTCACGGCAAGGTTGATCGCGATCTCGGTCTTGCCGGAGCCGTAGTTGCCGATGAGGACGATCATCTGTTTCATGTCACACGGAGTCTCCTTCCGCCGACGGCTCCTCCGGGGCCGGAAGCCGGCTTTCCTCAAGCGCGAGCAGATCGTCTTTCAGCGTGTCGCCGTCCCACTGCGTATCCAAAGCGCAGAGGAGCGCCGTCAGGCTGTCCGTCACATAGGCCGCGACGAAGAGGGCGGTGAACAGGATCAGCGCGATGAAAACATAGGAGGAAAAATAAGCGGCGTCCAGGTCTTCGCTGTCGGGGCGAATGACGTACAGGCTCCACGCGATTGCGCCGCCGGACAGAAGCAGCGACAGGAAAGCGGATCGGAGCGTCCAGTTTGCCTTGCGGCTCGGCTTGCTCTTCTCGGCGAGGGCCTCCGCCTCCGACCTCAAAAGCGCCAGGCGTTCGTTCTCCGAGGCTTCGGGCGGAAGCTGGGTCTTCCCGCGGGCGCGGATCGCGAGGCGCAGCAGCAGGCTGACGACCAGACAAATCAGCGCTGGCAGCAAAATCGCCGCGCCCACGCCGAGCAGCTGCGGGATGGCGAAGGTCAGGCCGAAGCGCGCAGGCAGCTCCTGGAAAACGAAAGCGTCGGCCTCTGCCAATTGCGGGACGCGGTCCATCAGCGCCACATAGTCGGGCCCGGCCTGATGCGCGTACAGGCTGATCGCGGAAAAGCTCATCATGGCCGTATGGAGAAGGAAGCAGAGCCAGCCGCAGATCACGGAAATGACGCGGCGTCTTTTGAGCCGCGCCTCCAGCAGGGACATTTTTTCCGCCAACTCGGGAAGCGCCTCGGCGGTCAGCGGGCGCGAGTACTTCAGCTTCACCATGTTTTTTGCTCCTCGTTTCTTTCTTTTTCAACGCGGCCGGTCAATTTCCGGGCCGGGATCCCTTCTTCCGCAGCTTGTGCCGCTTGCCGTCGGGGGTCTGGATGACGGTGTTTTCCAGCACGGCGATCGTGCTCTCGCGCCAGGCGGCGATATACTCCTTCCGCAGCGCGTCGCGCTCGGCGAGCTCCGCCTCGGTCAGCGCGCGCTCCTTTGCGAGCTTCGCCAGCTCGTTGATGCGGTCGATCTTGGCCTGCTCCATGCCGCGCCCCCTCAGTCGAGCGTCCCGAGCTCGTCGAGGTCGAGCTCGAAGGCGGGAATGAAGTGTTCGAGGAAATACGCGACCTCGGGCAGCTCGCTCGCCTCCAGCGCCGCGCGGGTCTGCCGCTCGGCGGAGAGGAACTCCTTGTTGCCGGCCTTGCGCTCCTCGATGCACTTGATATAGGCCGAGAGCTTGTCGGCGGCCTTGACGAGATCGTGCAGCGCCTCCTGCGTCTCGCCGGTCAGCAGCTCCTCATAGGCCGGCCGGAGCTCGGCGGGCAGCGTGGCGAGCAGCTTTTCGCAGGCCAGCTCCTCCACCTGCCTGTAGGCGCCCATGATCGCGCGGCTGTGGTACTTGATGGGCGTGGGCAGGTCGCCCGTCAGGATCTCGCTGCTGTCGTGGAACAGGGCGACGGCGGCGTAGGCGGCGGGATCGCAGGGCCGATGGAACACATTGCGGCGGATGACGCCCAGCGCGTGGGCCAGCACGGCCACCATGTGGCTGTGTTCCTGGACGTTTTCGGGCAGGGCGTTGCGCATCAGGCTCCAGCGTCCGATGTAGCGCATGCGGGAAATGTAGGCGAAAAAGCTTTCGTTCATGGGATGACCTTCTCTCTGTCTTAGTCGAAGTAATGGATCTCGCAGGCGAGGCCGCCGTTGGGGAAGACCTCCACGGTCGCCCAGCTGCGGACGCGGCCCTTCCCGGCCGAGCCGGGGTTGAGGACCTGCACGCCGCCGATCTCCTGCCGGTCGGCGCGGTGGGTATGGCCGTAGAGCGCGAGGGAGCAGCCGCGCTCCTGCGCGGCGTAGACGAGGCGGCTGACGTCGCCGTAATCCACGCCGTACTGATGGCCGTGGCAGATATAGACGCCGACCCCTCCGAGCGGGACGACCGCCGCCAGCGGCGCGGCGGAATACGGGTCGCAGTTGCCGGCCACGACGTAGAGCGGCGTGTCAGGGAACTCCCGGCGCAGCGCCTCGGCGTCGCGGTCGTGGTCGCCCAGGTGGATCAGCAGATCCGCCCGGCAGTCCCGCGCGGCCTGCAGCATCAGGGCGGTGTTGGCGTGCGTATCGGAAAAAACGGCGGCTTTCACGGGAAAACCCTCCTTTTTGCGGGGCGGCGGTATCTTTTTTGTCGGCTCCGAATAGAATGGGATGAACGGAGCGTGGTGACGATGAAGGATCTGAGACAGCTCGGGCGCGAGCTGGAGCAGGGCGGCCGGGGCGAGGCCTTCCGGGCGCTGGCGGATTCGGCCGAGGGGAAAAAGCTCGGCGCAATGGTAGACGCGCGGGAGGCGGAGCGGGCCCTGCAGAGCGGCGACGCCGCGGCGATGCAGGCCATCCTCGGCCGCGTGCTCGCCACGGACGAGGGCAGGCGGCTGGCCGAAAACCTGCGGAAGCTTCTGGAAAAGTGAGGTGAGCCCATGGGCGAGCTGGAGGACAGGATCAACAGCGTCCTGAACGACCCGCGGCAGATGGAACGGATCATGGACATGGCCCGCTCGCTCATGGGCGGCGAGACGCCGCCCGCCTCCGGCTTTGAAGCGCCGGACCCGGAGCTGACGGCGCGCCTCGGCAGCCTGCTACAGAGCGGCGGCGGCGAACGGCGGGCGCTGCTGGAAGCGCTGCGGCCGTGGCTCTCTCCGCGCCGGAGCGAAAAGCTGGAGCGCGCCATGCGCATGGCGCGCGTGGCCCGGCTGGCCTCCGCCGCGCTGGGGGAGACGGGGGGAGAGCGGCATGTATAAGCGCTGGCAGGGCAATTCCGGGCAGGTGCGGCATATGGAGGAGCGACCCATGCCGCCGCCTCCGCCCCCGCCGATACAGAAGCCGCCTCCGCCGCCTCTGCCCCCGCTGCCGTTCCTGGGGCGCTTCGAGCGCGCGCTGGGCGGCCTCGAAACGGAGGACCTGCTGCTCATGGCGATCCTGTACCTGCTCTACCGCGAGAGCGGCGACAGCGAATGGCTGCTCGTCCTGGGCTGCCTGTTCGTCGCGTGAGGACGTTCGTTTTTGTTCGCAGGGGAGGGGCTTGCCCCTCCCGCATGACTGCGCAAAAACGGCGGGCGGGGACAAGCCCCGCCCCTACAGACAGTATCTTACCCATTGCGGGGCGTTTCGTCAAGATTGGGGCTTGCAAAACAAGTGGGGGTATCGTAGAATAAGCCCACTTGTTTTTGTTGGAATGATTTTTATGAAACGCCGTTCTTTGATCGGCGACCGCGCCTTTTACCAAAGGCTTTTCGCGGTCATGATGCCGATCCTGATCCAAAACGTCATCACGAACTTCGTCAGTCTCCTGGACAACCTCATGGTCGGCCAGGTGGGCACCGAGCCCATGTCGGGCGTCGCCATCGTCAACCAGCTTCTGTTCGTGTTCAATCTCTGCATTTTCGGCGGGCTGGCCGGGCCGGGCATCTTCACCGCGCAGTTCTACGGCAAGAGCGACCCCGAGGGCATCCGGGACACCTTCCGCGCCAAGCTCTGGGTCGCATTCGGCGCGGTGCTGCTGTTCGCGGCGGCGCTGCTGCTCTGGGGAGACGGGCTGATCGGCCTGTTCCTGCATGAGGGCGGAGAGGGACTCTCCCTTGAGGCCACGCTCGGCTACGGGCGGAGCTATCTGCGCGTGATGCTTCTGCAGATGCCTCTGTTTGCCCTGGTGCAGGTCTATGCCGGCACCCTGCGCGAGACGGGCGAGACGCTGCTGCCGATGCGGGCGGGCATCGCCGCCGTGCTGGTCAACCTGGTCTTCAATTATCTGCTGATCTTCGGCAAGCTCGGCCTGCCTGCCCTCGGCGTGACGGGCGCGGCGATCGCCACGGTGCTCTCCCGCGTCGTCGAGTGCGGCGTTGTGGTGATCTGGACGCACCGGCATCGAGACCGGGCGGCCTATATCACGGGGGCCTGGCGCTCGCTGCGCGTGCCCGCGGCGCTGGCGAAGAAGATCGCCGTGACCGGGCTGCCGCTGCTTGTCAACGAGGTGCTCTGGTCGGCGGGCATGACGACGCTCAACCAGTGCTACTCCGTGCGCGGGCTGGAGGCGGTCTCCGCCACGAACATCTCCTCCACGGTCTTCAATCTCTTCCTCTGCTTCTGCTTTTCCATGGGGAATACGGTGGCGATCATGATCGGCCAGCTGCTCGGCGCGGGCGAGACGGAGCGCGCCGTGGACGAGGACCGCAAGCTCAACGCCTTCTCCGTCGTGCTCGGCACGGCCGTGGGCGGCTTGATGGCGCTCGTCGCGCCGCTGATCCCGGAGTGGTACAACACCACCGCCGCGGTCAAGACCCTGGCCTCCCAGCTGCTGCTGGTCAACGCGGCGCTGCTGCCCTTCATCGCCTATACCAACGTCTGCTATTTCACGCTCCGCTCCGGCGGTAATACGCTGATCGTCTTCCTGTTCGACAGCGCCTATATCTGGCTGTGCTGCGTGTCGCTGGCCTTTGTGCTCTCGCGCTTCACGGCGCTGCCGCTCCTGCCGATGTATATCGCGGTGCAGGCGCTGGAGCTCGTCAAATGCGCCGTCGGCTTCTTCCTCGTGCGCAGCAAAAAATGGGTCAACAACTTGGTGGCATAAAAAAGCCTGTCCGGCAGTACGCCGGACAGGCTTTTTGCTGGAACAATCAGCTTTTTCCGCTGAAAAAGCGTTCCCGGAAGGCCTCGGCCGTGGGGCTGGCGGCGATGCCGCCGCGCCCGGTCTCGCGCAGCGAGGGGGGCAGGGCCGCGCCGACGGCGCGCATGGCGTCGATCACCTCGTCCGCCGGGACGCGCGACTCCACGCCCGCGAGCGCGAGCTCCGCAGCCGAGAGCGCGTCCAACGCGCCGATGGCGTTGCGCTTGACACAGGGGACCTCCACGAGCCCCGCCACGGGGTCGCACACGAGGCCCATCAGGTTTTTCAGCGCGATGGCCGCGGCGTGCGCGGTCTGCGCGTCGCTGCCGCCGTGGAGATGCACGAGCGCCGCCGCCGCCATGGCCGCGGCGGAGCCGATCTCGGCCTGGCAGCCGGCCTCGGCGCCGGAGATGGAGGCGCGCCGGGCGATCACCGCGCCGTAGCCCGCGGCGACGTAGAGCGCGCGTACGAGCGCCTCGTCCTCCGCGCCGTACCGCCGCGCGTAGGGCAGCAGCACCGCCGGGAGCACGCCGCAGGCGCCGGCCGTCGGCGCGGCGACGATGCGGTGCATGCAGGCGTTGCACTCGCCCATGCGCAGCGCCGCGGCGAGGATCTCGCCGATAAAGGGCCCGGCGATCGTTCTCCCGGCCGTGCTCTGCGCCCGGAGCTTTTCCGCGTCGCCGCCGGTCAGCCCGCTCGGCGAGCGCTGCGCGCCGTCGTAGCCCGCGTCGGCCTGCCGCATGACGGCGAGCCTTTCGCGCATGGTGCGCAGGGACTCGTCGCGGCTCATGCCGCTCTCCTGCGCGGAGGCCTCGAGCACGAGCTCCCACAGGGGCAGACCGCGCCGTTCGGCGGCGTCCAGCATGCGCTGGACGGAATCAAAAACAGACATGGCCGGGCCTCCTCTCAATTGATGCACACGGCGCGCCGGATGCCGGGCAGCGAGCGGATACGCTCGACCAGCTCGGCCTCCAGCGGCGCGTCGCACTCGATGACCATGACGGCGCTGCCGCCGCGCTCGTCCCGGTTGACCTGGAAGGTGCCGATGTTGACGCCCGCGTCGGCCAGGATACGCGACACGTCGGCCACGGAGCCGGGCTGATCGTCGTTGCTGACGATCAGCGTGGGCTGCTCGGCGGAAAAGCGCAGGGGCATGTCGTCGATGCGCCGCACCTCGATGCGGCCGCCGCCGATGGAGGCGGCCACGACGCGTTTTTCCCCGCCATGCTTCCCGCGCAGCCGCAGCAGCACGCTGTTGGGGTGTGCGTCGGGCAGGGAGATCGTGCCGAAACGGAAGGACAGGCCCGCCTTCTCGGCCCAGAGGAAGCTCTCCGGGATGCGCGTGTCGTCCGGCTCCATGCCGAGCAGGCCCGCGATCAGGGCCTTGTCGGTGCCGTGGCCGCGCCCGGTGTCGGCGAAGGAGCCGTGCAGCAGCAGCTCGGCGCTCGCCGGCTCGTCGGCCAGGAGCTTGCGCGCCGTGAGCCCGATGCGCACGGCGCCCGCCGTGTGCGAGCTGGAGGGGCCGACCATGACCGGCCCGATCAGATCGAAAATGTTCATCTCTGTTTCTCTCCGCAGTGGTTCGTAATTTTGAGGTTATCGAGGAGAAAGCCCCCCTTGCCTAAAGGGGGGTGGCCGAGCGAAGCGAGGTCGGGGGGATATAAAAACGCCCCG
>JAFRLZ010000006.1 GCA_017430985.1 Oscillospiraceae bacterium | reverse complement strand
TCTTGGATCAGTATGTCTTTTACTTCAACAACCAGCGGCGGCACGCCGCTCTGGGCTACAAAAGCCCAGTTCAGTACAAGACCGAACTGGGCTTTCCCTAATTATTCTTTTTTACTGTCTACTTTCGCTTGACAGATGCACATTCCGAAAGGAATGCCCGCTTTCTTGTTGACCGCGGGATGGGAACATGGTAAAATACTATGAATTATTATGGATAGGTGTTTGCATATGTGGATCGCGGACAAATGGCGTGACTTTGAATTGCTCGACTGCTCCCGCGGGGAGAAGCTCGAGCGCTGGGGCGACTACTATCTCGTGCGGCCGGACCCGCAGGCCATCTGGGACACGCCGCGGCGCAGCGCCCATTGGAACGACCGGGACGCGCGCTATCACCGCAGCGAGAGCGGCGGCGGCAGCTGGGACAAGGGCGCGCTGCCCGAGAGCTGGAAGATCCGCTACGGGGAGCTCACCTTCCGTGTGCGGCCCATGAACTTCAAGCACACCGGCCTGTTCCCGGAGCAGGCCGCCAACTGGGACTGGGCGATGGCGAAGATCCGCGCGGCCGGCCGGCCGATCCGGGTCCTGAACCTCTTCGCCTACACCGGCGCGGCGACGCTCGCCTGCGCAAAGGCCGGCGCCGAGGTCTGCCATGTGGACGCGGCCAAGGGCATGGTGGCCTGGGGCAAGGAAAACGCCGCCGCCTCCGGCTTGTCGGACGCGCCGATCCGCTGGATCGTGGACGACTGCGCCAAATTCGTCGAGCGGGAGATCCGCCGCGGCAAGCGCTACGATGCGATCATCATGGACCCGCCCTCTTACGGGCGCGGCCCGGGCGGCGAGGTCTGGAAGCTGGAGCAGAACCTCTGGCCCTTCGTGTCGCTCTGCGCCGGGGTGTTGAGCGAGGAGCCGCTCTTCGTGCTCATCAACTCCTACACCACGGGCCTGTCGCCCTCGGTGCTCAGCTATGTGACCGAGAGCATCTTCACCAAAAAGTTCGGCGGCCGCTCCGAAGCCCGGGAGCTCGGCCTGCCCGTCACCGACAGCGGCCTCGTGCTCCCCTGCGGGGCGAGCTGCCGCTGGGAAAGCTGACCTCCGCTGCCGGGGGCAGAGGAAGGAAGGCAGCTTTCTCCGCAGCGGTCGAAAAATGCAAGGGACAGCGTGAGCCCGCAGCATTTTTCGGGCACCGCAAGGCGGCAAAAGGTGAGTTTTGCTTTTTTCAATCTGTCCGCGGACGGCTGACAGCCGCCCCTATGACAGAAATATTCGTTTCACGAAATAAGGACAATCCATGGAACCTGTGATCGTTTTTGAACAAGTGCATCACCGCTACTCCGGCGAGGCGGAGGAGAGCCTGCGCGGGATCGACCTTGCGATCGAGTCCGGCAGCTTTACCGCGGTGCTGGGGCACAACGGCTCCGGCAAGTCGACGCTCGCCAAGCACATGAACGCCATCCTCACCCCGACCGAGGGGCGCGTGCTCGTGCACGGCGTCGACACCGCCGACGAGGACCGCCTGCTGGACATCCGCCGCAGCGTCGGCATGGTGTTCCAGAACCCGGACAACCAGATCGTCGCCAACGTCGTCGAGGACGACGTGGCCTTCGCGCCGGAGAACCTCGGCGTGCCGAGCGAGGAGATCCGCCGCCGCGTGGACGAGGCGCTGGAGATCGTCGGCATGAGCGAGTTCAAGCAGCACGCGCCGCACCTGCTGTCCGGCGGACAGAAGCAGCGCGTCGCCATCGCGGGCGTGCTGGCCATGCAGCCGGAGATCATCGTCCTCGACGAGCCGACCGCCATGCTCGACCCGCAGGGGCGCGCGGAGGTCATCGCCACCGTCACGCGGCTCTGCCGCGAGAAGGGGATGACCGTGGTGCTCATCACGCACCACATGGACGAGTGCGTCGGCGCCGACCGCCTCGTGGTCATGTCCGGCGGCCGCATCGTGGCAGACGGCAGCCCGGCGGAGGTCTTCAGCCGGGTCGAGCTCATGGAGAGCGAGGGCCTGAGCGTGCCGGAGACGACGCGCCTGCTCTACGATCTCGACCGCGAGGGCTTCGACCTGCCGCTCACCGCGCTGGAGATCGACGACTGCGCCGAGCTCGTGGCGCGGACACTGATCAAATAATTCCGAATTCCCCTTGTCATTCCGAGCCGGTGACAGACTTCACCGGCGTGGGAATCCGTTCTCCCTGCTTATGGAGATACGGATTGCCGCGTCGGGCTGTCGCCCTCCTCGCAATGACAGCGATTCCTCATGATTTAGGAGAACACTATGCCCGAACTCCGTATCGAGGCTCTGACGCATGTGTACAGCGCAGGGACCCCGTTCCAGAAAACCGCGATCGAGAACATTGATCTGACCATCCCGCAGGGGCAGATGATCGGCCTGCTGGGGCACACCGGCTCCGGCAAGTCCACCTTCATCCAGCACCTCAACGCCCTGCTCAAGCCGACGAGCGGGCGCGTGCTCTGCGACGGGAAGGACGTCAACGCCGACAAGTTCAGCCGCCGCGACGTGAAGTGGCAGGTGGGGCTGGTCTTCCAGTACCCCGAGTACCAGCTCTTTGAGGAGACGGTCTACAAGGATATCGCCTTCGGCCCGAAAAACCGCAAGCTCAGCGAAAGCGAGATCGACGAGCGCGTGCGCGAGGCCGCCGCCTTCGTCGGCGTGGACGAGGAGCTCTTCGAGCGCTCTCCGCTGGAGCTCTCCGGCGGGCAGAAGCGCCGCGTCGCCATCGCGGGCGTGATCGCCATGCGCCCCGGCGTGCTGGTCCTCGACGAGCCGACCGCGGGGCTCGACCCTGCCGGCTGCCGCCAGATCCTCGACAACGTCGCGGCCTACCGCGAGAAGACCGGCTCGACGGTCATCCTCGTCAGCCACAACATGGACGACGCCGCGCGCATGGCCGAGCGGCTGATCGTCTTCGACCACGGGCACGTCGCCATGGACGGCACGCCCGAGGAGGTCTTCCGGGAGCCCCGGCGGCTCATCGACATCGGCCTGAACGTGCCGCACGCCTCCGCCATCGCCATGGCGCTCCGCGAGCGCGGCGTCGCGCTCGAGGGCTCGATCTACACGCACGAGCAGCTCAAGGCCGCCATCCTCCGCGCAAAGGAGGTGGGCGCATGCTGAAGGACATCACGCTGGGCCAGTTTTTCCCCGGCGATACGCTCGTCCACCGGCTCGATCCGCGCACGAAGCTCATCCTGCTCGTGGTCTATATCGTGGCGCTCTTCCAGGCGAAAAGCTGGTGGAGCTACGGCCTCGTGCTCTTCGCCACGGTGCTGTGCATGGCCGTGTCGAAGATCCACCCGCGCAGCATCTTCAAGGGCCTCAAGCCCATGCTCTTCATCATCGTGCTGACGGGGCTGCTGAACATCTTCTACACGCAGGGCACGCCGGTCCTGCCCGGCTGGATCGTCACCTGGGAGGGCATCGGCCGCGCCGTGCAGATGATCCTGCGCATCACGCTGCTGATCGCGGGCACCTTCCTGCTGACCTACACTACGAGCCCCATCGCGCTCACCGACGGCCTGGAGAGGCTCCTCTCTCCGCTCAAGAAGATCAAGGTGCCCGTGCATGAGATGACCATTATGATGAGCATGGCGCTGCGCTTCATCCCCACGCTCATCGAGGAGACGGACAAGATCATGTCCGCGCAGAAAGCGCGCGGCGCCGACTTTGAGACCGGTCGGCTCACCGAGCGCGCGAAGGCGCTGCTGCCGATCCTGGTGCCGCTGTTTGTGTCGGCCTTCCGCCGCGCGGACGAGCTGGCCGTTGCCATGGAGAGCCGCTGCTACCACGGCGGCGAGGGGCGCACCCGCATGAAGCAGATGAAGCTGCAGGGCATCGACGCGCTCGCGCTCGTCCTGGGCGCGGTCTTCCTCGCGGCGGTGATCGTTTTACGTCATTTCGGACTATAAACAGACACAAGACCTGTCATTCTGAGGAGCGAAAGCGACGAAGAATCTTTTGTGAGACCCTTCGACTCCGCTGCGCTCAGGATGACAGACAGGATACGAGGAGCCATCCATGAGAAAGCTGCCCTTCCATTCCTATACCGGAGACGAGCCCTATCTCTTCGTCAGCTACGCGCACAAGGATGACGAGCGCGTCTACGCGATCCTCCGCGCGCTGCGCGACAGGCGCGTGCGCATCTGGTACGACGAGGGCATTGAGGTCGGCGCGAACTGGCCGCAGACCGTGGCCGAGCATCTGCGCGGCGCGGAGACGGTCGTCGTCTTCACCTCGGAGCAGTCCGCCGGGTCGCAAAACTGCCGCCGCGAGATCAATTTCGGCGTCTCGCAGCGCAAAAAGCTGCTGGTCGTCCGCCTGGACGAAAGCGACTTGCCGCCGGACATGAGCCTGCAGCTCGCGGGCGCGCCGACGATCGACGCGCAGGACGCGGAGGCGACCGCAGAGGCGATCGCCGCACAGCTCAGCGGGAACGTCTTCGGCGACGTGGACGGCGGCGAGACCGCGGAGCGCCGCGGCGCGAAGAAGAGCGTCAACGGCTGGTTCATCGCCTCGCTCGCGCTCGCGCTGCTGCTGGCGGGAGCAGTCCTGCTGCTCCTCGGCCGCATGAACGGCTGGTTCGGCGCGCCGACGGGCGTCCGCCGCGAGCAGATCCTGTCCGAAGAGCTTGGCGAGGTGAGCGTGACGCGCTTCACGAGCCGCGCCACGATGGAGCTGCTCCTGCGTTCGCTCGAGGGCGATTCGCTCTGCCTCTGCGGCAACTCCCTGGTGTCCGACGCGCGTGCGATCGAGCACGGGGCAGACGGCTGGACGATCGGCGGCGAGAGCGTCGAGCGCGGGCTCATCGAGGATCTGGACTTCCTCGCCGGCGCGGATCTGACGGAGCTGACGCTCATCAATGAAAATCTGACGAGCCTCGCGGGGATCGAAGCCCTCCCGTCGCTCACCTACCTGGATCTCTCGGACGATCTCCTCGCGGATCTGACGCCGCTGACGGGGCTGGAGCAGCTCAGAAGCCTGCGCGTCCTCTGCCTCCCGGCGGAAACGGAGCTCACGGTGCTGACGCGCTGCCCGGCGCTCCGGGAGGTCTATGTCAGCTATGACATGATCGACCGCATCAAGCCGCTCGTCGAGGCGGGCATCGACGTGATCGTACAGAAATAAACGGGCAAACAGCCTGTCATTCCGAGGCCGGTGCGCACACCGGCCGGGGAAATCCGTCGTTTCTCAAAAAAGAAGCGGATTGCCGCGCCGGGCGTTCGCCCGCCTCGCAATGATAAAACAGATCGATTTACGGAAGGGGGCGCGGGCATGAAAAATTACAGCGGGAACAAGGACCCCTTCGTGTTCCTTGCCTGCGCGCCCTGCGACAGGGAGGAGGCCGCGCGTCTGGCGGAGGCGCTCGGCGCGAAAACAAAGGTCTTTCTGGCCTCGTCTTTCGGCAAAAAAGAGCGGCGCGCGCTTGAAAAGGCGGCGCTGCTGATCCCGCTGATGAGCGCGGAGGGCCTTTCCGCGATGGAGGAGGTCACGGCCTTCGCCGCCGCGAAGGACAAGCCGCTGCTGCCGGTCTTTCGGGAAAAGCTCGAGCTGCCCGCGGGGCTGCGGCTGCTGCTCGGCGGCACGCAGCGCATCATCCGCGCTGACTACGGGACGCGGGAGGCCTTCGAGCGCGCGCTCTGCGCCGCGCCGGTGCTCGCCTCGCTCGCGGTCAGCCCCGAACAGAAGGCGGCCGCGCGCCGGACGGCGATCGTCTCCGCGGCGGGGCTCGCCGCGGCGGCGCTGCTCGCGCTGCTGCTGATCCTGCAGCCCTTCTCGGCCTCGCGCATCAGCCGCCGCTCCACGCTCGGCCAGCTCGGCCTCTCGGGAGACCCGGCGAAGATCACGACCGTCGCGCTCTACGGCAGCGAGCTCGAAAAGCGCTTCGAGGACGGCGGTGTGTACGAGGCCTATGTCAGCGTCGTGAACAACCCGGAGGTCGGGGGCCTTTATCTGCCGGAGGCGGACAAAGTGGCGAAGATCGGCACGCTCTCGGACCTGAGCGATTTCGCCCAGCTCGTAAACCTCGAGGAGCTCTCCCTCGCGGGCAACAGCGTCGAGGACGTCTCGCCGCTCTTCACGCTCAAAAAGCTCAGGAAGCTCGACCTGTCGTTGCAGACGCTCTATCTGGTCGATCCCTATCGGCGGGAGATAGACGGCCTGCAGCTCTCGCTCGAGGGCATCGGCGCGCTCGAGAGCCTCGAGGCGCTGTACCTGTGCTACGACCGCTGGCCGGCCGACGGCAGCGTGCCCGCCTGGATGGCGGAGCTCGACGCCCTGCCGCATTTCAGAAAGCTGGTGCTCGACCGGGCCGCCGAGGTGGTCCCGGCCCTGCTCGCGCAGGAGCACGGCTATGAGATCGTGCTGCTCGGGAGCGAGGCGAGGGACTTCGACGAGCTGCGCGAAGCCGCCGCCGACCCGGACTGCCACGCCGTCTATCTCCCGCAGGGCGCGGAGCTCGTGATCCCCGCGGGCGAGGAGTGGACCCTGCCGCAGAACGTCATGCTCGGCGGCGCGGGCCTCACGATCCGCGTCGAGGGCACGCTGCGCGTGGCGGGCTGGGTGGAGTGCGGCATGACCTCCACCTATAACGATGGCGCGGTCATCATCGAAAAGGGCGGCTCCTTCATCGGCGGCATGAGCAGCGTATACAACGAGGGTCTCTTCACCGTCGAGGAGGGCGGCCTGCACCTCATCGAGCGCGGCATGGAGTTCTTCCAGCGCGGCGGCCGCTACGTCAACAACGGCAGGCTCGTCGTCGGCTGGGGCGGCGCCTATCGCTTCGAGGGCGGCGAAGCGGAGAATAACGGCGAGATCGTCGTCGAGTACACAGACCCTGCTGCCGGCGGCATGCCCATGCCGGACAACTGGCTGGAGGATAAGGTCGCCGCGTTCGAGCGCTTCACCGGCGGCGGCATCGTCGAGTATGTGGAGGTCGGAAACTGGTAAAATGAGGAACATCGCCATACGACTGTCCTACGACGGGACGCGCTACCACGGCTGGCAGCTGCAGAAAAACGAGATCAGCGTGGCCGAGACCGTGGAAAAAGCGCTCACGAAGGTCTGCGGCGAGCCCATCCGGGTCGTCGGCTGCGGCCGGACGGACGCGGGCGTGCACGCCCTGCGCTACTGCGCGAATTTCCGCTCGGACACGCGCATCCCGCTCGACCGGCTGCCGCTGGCCGTCAACGCGTATCTCCCGGCGGATATCGCCGTGTCCGCCGCCTGCGAGGCGCCGGAGAGCTTCAACGCCATCGGCTCGTGCATAAAAAAGGAATATCTCTATAAAATACTGAACAGCAATATCCGCGATCCGTTTCTGGAAAACCGGGTCTGCTTCTATCCGCAGCGGCTCGATCCCGAGCGCATGCGGCGCGCCGCCGCCGCCTTCGAGGGCACGCACGACTTCCGCGCCGTGCGCAGCGTCGGCACCGAGACGAAGACCACCGTGCGCACGGTGCACTGGTGCCGCGTGGAAAAGGAGGGCGACCTCATCACCCTCGCCGTCTGCGCCGACGGCTTTCTGTACAACATGTGCCGCGCCATCGCGGGCACGCTCGTCTACGCCTCCTACGGCAAGCTGGAGCCGGAGGAGATCCCGGCGCTGCTGAAGAAGGGCGACCGGCGTCTCACCGGGCCGACCATGCCCCCGCAGGGGCTGTATCTGAACCGCGTCTGGTACGAGGGCACCGTCGGTGAAATGATGGAGAAATAAACCGATACGACAAACAGATGTTTGCGGGGATGTTGGTATAACATCGTAGGGGGCGATGCCTTCATCGCCCCGCATGAACAGGACCATTTTCCGCGGGCCGATGAGGGCATCGGCCCCTACAAACGCAATCTAACGGCGCGACAGGCTCTAACTTGTCGCGGTAGCTTTGTTCACAATTATATGCTATACTCTATAGAAGCTGTGCTTCTGGTGATTTTTTGAAAGAACATCGCCCGGGGATGGGCCCCGGGGCGGGAGGGAATACATATGAGACTTATCATCGACATCGCGCTTCTGGTCATCATCGCGCTGTGTACATGGGGCGGCTTCAAGCGCGGCCTGATCGGCAGCATCGCGGGGCTCATCGCCATCGTGATCGCGCTCTTCGGCGGCAGCCTCCTGTCCTCCGCCTATTCCGGCGAGGTGATCCCCGCGCTCAAGCCCTTCGTAAACGGCTACATCGACACGCCGCAGACGCGGGACGACATCCTGGCCGAGCTCGGCTACGGAGACAGCGACAAGTCGCTCAGCGACATCCTGGCCGAAGATCCCTCGCTGCGCTACGACTACGCCTACGGCTGCATCAAGGCCGTCGGCTTCTCCTCCGACCGCGCCGAGGAGCTCGCGCGCAAGAGCGTGGCTCTCAGCGAGGAGCGGCAGCTGAGCATGACGGACGCGGTGGTGGCGGTCCTGTGCGACACGATCACCTATGTAGTCGGCCTGCTGCTGGCCTTTCTGATGATCCTGATTTTGCTGATCGCCTTTGCCAACATTTTCAACCTCTCGCTGCGCCTTCCGAACATGGAGCTGCTCGACGAGATCGGCGGCACAATCCTCGGCTTCCTGCGCGGCTGCGTCTACTGCGTGCTGCTCTGCTGGATCCTCAGCTTCTTCGGTATGCTGATCGGCCGCTCCACGCTGGAGAATACCACGCTCGCACGCTTTTTCCTGGGCATCGACTTTATCACGAAGGGCCTATTATAAAGCCTTTTTCTCAGCATTTTCCTTGGGAGGTAATCCATGCAGCCTACACTCTGCTCCCGCTGCGGCAAAAACCCCGCGGTGGTTTTCATCACCAGACTGGAAAACGGACAGACCAAAAACGAGGGTCTGTGCCTTAAGTGCGCCCGCGAGCTGCACATCCAGCCGGTGGACGACATGATCAAAAAGATGGGGCTGACCGATGAGGACATCGACAGCTTCTCCGGCAATATGATGAACGCGATCAACGACGTGGAGGCGCTCATGGCCGCCGACGACGGGGACGGCTCCGAGGAGGACGACGACGGCAAGACGGCCACCTTCCCCTTCCTCAACCGTCTGTTCGGCGGGCCGAACGCCGGCGACGGACAGAGCGCGGAAAATCAGCCGCGCCCGGACGTGCGCGAGAACGCCAAGGGCGGCAAGCGCAAGTTCCTTGACAACTACTGCATCGACCTGACCGGCCGCGCCCGCGCCGGCAAGCTCGACGCGATGATCGGCCGCGCCGAGGAGCTCGAGCGCGTCATCCAGATCCTCAACCGCCGCCAGAAAAACAACCCCTGCCTCATCGGCGAGCCCGGCGTCGGCAAGACCGCCATCGCCGAGGGTCTGGCCCAGCGCATCGCCATGGGGACCGTGCCCTATAAGCTGCAGGATAAGCAGGTCTTCCTGCTCGATCTGACGGCGCTGGTCGCCGGCACGCAGTTCCGCGGGCAGTTCGAGAGCCGCATGAAGGGCCTGATCGAGGAGATCCGCAAGCAGGGGAACATCATCCTCGTCATCGACGAGGTGCACAACATCGTCGGCGCGGGCGACGCCGAGGGCAGCATGAACGCCGCCAACATCCTCAAGCCCGCCCTCTCGCGCGGCGAGATCCAGGTCATCGGCGCGACCACCTTCGCCGAGTACCGCAAGCATATCGAGAAGGACGCCGCGCTCGAGCGGCGCTTCCAGCCCGTGACCGTCAACGAGCCCTCGATCGACGACAGCATCGCCATCCTCAAGGGCATCGCCCACTACTACGCGGACTACCACGGCGTGGAGATCTCCGACGAGATGTGCCGCCAGGCCGTGCTGCTCAGCGAGCGCTATATCACCGACCGCTTCCTGCCCGACAAGGCCATCGATCTGATCGACGAGGCCTGCTCGGACGTGAACCTCAAGGACGAGGGCATCAAGCGCCGCATGCTCGCGGAGAAGGAGCTTGCCGACATCCGCTACGAGCGGGAGGGGCTCATGTCCGCCGACGCGCCGGGCGGCCAGCCGCTCACCAACGAACAGCTCGACATGCGCTACGCCCGCATCGCACAGCTCCGCAGCCGCGAGATGCAGCTCGAGCAGGAGCTGGAAGAGCTGAAAAAGGCCGGGCGGCCGAAGCTCGGCACGGACAATCTCGCACGCATCATCGAGCTGTGGACGAAGATCCCGGCCTCCACGATCCGCGAGGACGAGTTCGAGCGTCTCGCAAAGCTCGACGAGCGCCTTAAGGCGCACATCGTCGGCCAGGACGAAGCCGTCGCCGCCGTGTGCGCGGCCATCAAGCGCAGCCGCGTGGGCCTGGCCGTCAAGCGCAAGCCCGTCAGCTTCATCTTTGTGGGCGGCACGGGCGTCGGCAAGACCGAGCTCGTCAAGCGCCTCGCCGCCGACCTCTTCAACAGCCCCGAGAGCCTTATCCGTCTGGATATGTCGGAGTTCATGGAGAAGTTCTCCGTCTCGCGCATCATCGGCTCGCCCCCCGGCTACGTCGGCTATGACGAGGCCGGACAGCTGACCGAGAAGATCCGCCGCAAGCCCTACAGCGTGGTGCTCTTCGACGAGATCGAGAAAGCCCATCCGGACGTGATGAACATCCTCCTGCAGATCCTGGACGACGGCCGCATCACCGATGCGCAGGGCCGCACGGTGAACTTCGAGAATACCGTCATCATCATGACCACGAACGCCGGCTCGAACAGCAAGACCGGTTCCGTCGGCTTCGGCGGCAGCCTGAGCGACATGAGCCGCGAGCGCACCATGAAGGCGCTCAACGACTTCCTGCGGCCGGAGTTTCTCAACCGCGTCGACGAGATCGTCTGCTTCAACCAGCTCACGGAGGAGAATTTCCGCGGCATCGCCGCGCTCATGCTCGGCGAGGTGCGCGAGCTGCTCGCGGAGCGGGATATGACGCTCGTCTGGGATGAGAGCCTTGTCGACTATCTTGTGAAAAAGGCCTACTCCGTCACCTACGGCGCGCGCAACCTCCGCCGCCTCATCCAGAAGGAGATCGAGGACGTGGTGGCCGCGAAGCTCGTCGACAGGCGCGGCGAGACCGTCTCGGAGATCCGGCTCTCGTCCGACGGCGAAAAGATCGGCGTGGAGCTGAAATAACAGAAAGAAAAGCCTCTTTTTCAAGAGGTTTTTCTTGTTTGGAGGTACATATGGGAAAAATCGAGATCATCCAGGGCGACATCACGAAGCAGGCGGTCGACGCCATCGTCAACGCCGCCAACTGCTCGCTGCTCGGCGGCGGCGGGGTCGACGGCGCGATCCACCGCGCGGCCGGGCCGGAGCTGCTGGCCGAGTGCCGCACGCTCCACGGCTGCGAGACCGGCAAGGCCAAGATCACGAAGGGCTACCGCCTGCCGGCCAAACACGTCATCCACACGCCCGGCCCCGTCTGGCACGGCGGCGGGCGCGGCGAGGACGAGCTTCTGGCCTCCTGCTACCGCTCCTGCCTGGAGCTGGCGGCGGCCAACGGCTGCAAGACGGTGGACTTCCCCTCCATCAGCACGGGCGTCTATCATTTCCCGCTCGACAGGGCCTCCCGCATCGCCGTCCGGGAGATCGACGCCTTTCTGAAGGAGCATCCGGAGATCGAGCGGGTGCGCATGGTCTGCTTCGACGGGCGCACGAAGGCTTCCTATGAGGAGGCGCTGAGCGAGCTATGAAACGCGCGATCCGCCTGCAATACAATTCCCCCGTGGTGCTGAGCTTTGCGCTGCTCTCGCTGGCGGCGCTCCTGCTCGGCGCGCTCACCGGCGGGCGCAGCACGACGCTGCTGTTTTCCGTCTACCGCTGCCGCCTGAACGATCTGCTCGCATACCCGCGCTTTGTGCTGCATGTGCTGGGGCACAGCGGCTATTCCCATTACATAGGCAACATGATGCTGATCCTCGTGGTCGGTCCGCCGCTGGAGGAAAAATACGGCAGCCGCCCGCTGCTCTCGGCGATCGTTCTGACCGCGCTGATCTCCGGGCTCGTGCAGTGGCTCTTTTTCCCGCACACGGCGCTGCTCGGCGCTTCCGGCATCGTGTTCATGATGATCGTCATGTCCTCGCTCGCGGGCATGAAGGACGGCTGCATCCCCATCACGCTGATCCTCGTGCTGCTGCTCTACGTCGGCGGCGAGATCGTGGACGGCGTGGTGCTCAGCGATAACGTCTCGCAGCTGACGCACATCATCGGCGGCCTGTGCGGCGCTTTCCTAGGCCTGAGCATGCGCAAATGAAGGAACGGCTCTTGATCTCGGCCTGCTTTCTCGGCAGGCCCTGCAAGTATGACGGCGGGCACAACGCTCTGCCGGAGGCGACGCTCCGGGCGCTGCGCGAGCGCTATTCGCTCGTTCCCGTCTGCCCAGAGACGGCGGGCGGCCTGCCCATCCCGCGCGAGCCGAGCGAGCGGCGGGGGATGCGCGTCGCGTCGCACTCCGGCGCGGACGTGACGGCGGAGTACGAGGCCGGGGCGCGGACCGCGCTGACGCTCGCCCGGCGCTTCGGCTGCCGCGCCGCGCTGCTGAAGGAGCGAAGCCCCTCCTGCGGGACGGGCGCGATCTATGACGGCAGCTTCAGCCATACCGTGATCTCCGGCGACGGCACGGCGGCGGAGAAGCTCCGTGCCGAGGGGCTCGCGCTGTACGGCGAGAGCGCGGTCGAGGAGCTTTTTTAGGGGAAAACCGGCGGGTGCAACCGCCGGTTGCGGAGCTTCCAAGCGCGCTTTGTGGCTTGTAAAGCACCTTTTCCGCTATACTGGGCTCACCTGAACAGAAGGGAGTTTTGAACATGATCCTCGCAGACAAGATCATCGAGCAGAGAAAAAAGAACGGCTGGTCCCAGGAGGAGCTGGCGGAAAAGATGGACGTGAGCCGCCAGTCCATCTCCAAGTGGGAGAGCGCACAGTCCGTGCCCGATATGGGGCGCATCGTGCTCCTTTCACAGATCTTCGGCGTGACGACCGACTATCTGTTAAAGGATGAGCTGGAGCAGGCCGACTATGAGGAGAGCGAGAGCGGCGACAGGACGCTCCGCACGGTCGGAATGGAGGAGGCCTCGTCCTTCCTGCTCGTACGAGAACAGAACGCCGTGCGCATCGCGATGGGCGTGATGC
Organism: Oscillospiraceae bacterium; assembly: GCA_017430985.1. Lineage (GTDB taxonomy): Bacteria > Bacillota > Clostridia > Oscillospirales > Oscillospiraceae > Limivicinus. Next base: position 36,045 of record JAFRLZ010000006.1, on the reverse strand, counting down.
TGTGCATCCTCTCGCCGGTGCTGCTGATCCTCCTCTGCGGCGCGCAGGAGATGGGGCTGGTCGCCCTGACGCAGGCACAGGCCGCCGGGCTCGGACTTGTAGCGCTGTTCCTGCTGGTTGGCTGCGCGGTGGCGATCTTCGTCACCTGCGGGATCCGCGCCAAGCAGTTTGAATATCTGGAGAGCGAGCCCATCGACACGCTGTACGGCGTGGACGGAATGGTGCGCGACCGGCGCGAGAAATACCGCCCGGCCTTCACCCGCCAGCTGACCGTCGGCATTGTGCTGTGCGTCGTGGCGGTGCTGCCGATCTTCGTCAGTCTCATCCTCAGCGGCGAAGACAGCTTCATGCACGTCGCCGCGGTGAGCCTGCTGCTGGCGATCGTCGCGGTGGGCGTACTGCTGATCGTGCGCGCGTCCATCGTGTGGGGCAGCTTCAAACAGCTCCTGGAGGAGGACGACTACAGCCGCCGCTCCAAAGAGGAGGCCAAAAAGTTCAATTGGGTGTCTGGGAGCTACTGGCTGCTCGTGACGGCGATCTTCCTCGGCTGGAGCTTCAGCACGGACAGCTGGGACAGAAGCTGGATCATCTGGCCGGTCGCGGGCGTGCTCTTCGGCGCGATTTACGCCATCCTCACCGCGCTCAACCGGAAGGACGACTGAACGGTGAAACAGCACGTTCCCACCTGTCATTGCGAGGAGGGCGTAAGCCCGACGCGGCGATCCGCATCTCCGGGAAGACGGATTCACACGCAAAAAAAGAGCTGCCAACGGCAGCTCTTTTTTGCTCGGAATGACAGACGCGTTTTATCCCGGCACGTCGCGCCCCTCGGCGTCGACGTACCAGACCCGCGCCGTGCGCGCGAGCGCGTCGAGCAGCAGAGCGGGGTCCTGCGCGGAGCTTTCTCGCGCGTAGAGCGGCCGCAGGGCGAAGGGCTCGACAAAGCCCGCCTCGTAGGCGCGCCAGGGCATGCTGTCGAAGAGCCAGGCCTGTACGCGCCCGGCAAAGCGCGCGCCGTTTTTGACCGCTCCGAGCAGTACATGGTCGAGATATACCCCGTCGAGCACGGCCACGCCCTCCGTCGCGCGCAGCGCCGCGTCCGCGACGTACCGCGCGTCGTCCGAGGGCGGACGCAGCCGGAGCGAATAGCGCAGCACCGGCGCTGCGGCCGATCCTTCGCCGGGCAGGATCTCCTCGGCCGCCGCCTCCGCCGCGGCAAGGCCCCGCCGCACGGCGGCGGGGGAGTAGGCTCCCTCCGGCGCCGCGCCGCCGTAGCCGACCGCGCAGACCACATGCAAATTGGCCGCCAGCAGCCCCAGCAGCGCCGCCGACAGAGCGCAGAGTTTCCGAAGCAACAACACCACCTCCAAAGGTTAACATAATGCATTTCCCGCACCCCGTCAAGCCCTTCGACCAAAGAGGGGAAAAGAACAGGGAAAATGACAAACCGGAGTTTGCAGAGGCGTTGGCCGTTGTCCGCAGGGGCGGCTGCCAGCCGCCCCTGCGATGGTATCCCAACAGCTCGCTAATCTCTAATGTGCGAAAAAATGAGAAATACCTCTTGACACATAATACTGTGTGATGTATAGTATTATGCGAAAGGGGGTATTGCCGATGCTGGACGCACAGATGAAGCGCGGGCTGGTCGAGAACTGTGTCCTGGCCGCGCTGGCACGGGAAGACTCGTACGGCTACCAGATCGTCAAGGACCTGGCTCCCTTCGTCTCCGTCACGGAATCGACGCTCTATCCGATCCTGCGCCGCCTGGAAAACGCCGGCGCGCTGACGGTATACAGCGTGGAGCACAACGGCCGGCTGCGAAAGTTCTACCGCCTCACGCCCCTCGGGCGGCGGCAGTTGGAGAGCTTTGCCGCCGACTGGGACGAGGTGGCCGCCATGTACGAATACATTCAGGGAGGCTTGAGAGATGAACAAAGCTGAATTTCTGGATACGCTGCGCCGCGCGCTGTCGCAGCTGCCCCCGGAGGAGCTGGAGAAGCAGATCGCCTATTATGAGGAGCTCTTCGCGGATATGCAGGAGGACGGCCTGAGCGAGCAGGAGGCCGCGGCAAAGCTGGGCGACCCCACTCAGATCGCGCAGGAGCTGCTGATCGAGCTGCCGCTGGGCACGCTCGTCAAGAGCTGCGTGAAGTCCGCGGGCAGGCTCTCGGGGCTGAACATCGTGCTGCTCGTGCTGGGCTTTCCGGTCTGGTTCCCGCTGCTGCTGAGCTTCGGCGCGGTGCTGCTCGCCGTGCTGATCGTGCTCTGGTCGCTGGTGCTCAGCTTCGGCGTCGTCGTGCTCGCGCTGGGGATCGTGGCCGTCGCCGCGCCCATCGGCCTCTTCGTCAAGCTCGTCTCCGCCTCGCCGCTGCTGCTGATCGGCTCGGCGCTGATCGCGGGCGGCCTGTGCGTGCTCGGCGCGCTGGCGCTGAAACCGCTCTGCCGCGGCATGGCAAAGCTCTGCACGGCGATCTTCAAAGGAATCAAATCGCTCTTTATCAAGAAGGAGGGCTGAGATATGAAAAAGGGAATCAAAATCGCGCTGATCGTCGCGGCCGTCATGCTCATCATCGGCTCGGCGCTGCTCCACCTCGCCCGCGGGCAGGGGGAGAGCCTGGCGAATGTTTTCCGCTATGGCTTCAGCATCAACGGGAACGTCGGCAGCGTCGACCTGGGCGTCGACCAGAAGGGCTACACCGTCCTGCGCTCCGGCGAAGAGAGCTTTGACGCCGCCGAGCTCAGGAGCCTGGACGTCGACTGGATCTCCGGCGCGGTGAAGGTGGAAGCGTACGACGGGAAGAGCCTGACGCTGAAAGAAGAGAGCAGCCGGAAGCTCAGCGAGGACGAGTGCCTGCGCTGGAAGCTCACGGACGGGAAGCTGTCCGTCCTCGCCTGCGCCAACGGCGTCCGAAACCTCCCGGAGAAGACGCTGACGGTCCGCGTGCCGCGCGCCTGGAGCGGGGAAGCGCTGTCGGTCGACACGACCTCGGCCGAGGCAACTGTGCGGGAGCTCGAGCTCAGCGGCACGATGTCGCTGGAATCGACCTCCGGCGATCTGTCGGTGACGGGCTGCGCCTGCGCGGAGCTGCGTCTCAACAGCACCTCCGGCGACCAGCGTGCGGAGACGACGGCCGTGAGCGGCCTGCTCACGCTGGAAGCGACCTCCGGCATCCAGCGCGTGATCTGCTGCACCTGCGCGGAGCTGCGTCTCGACAGCACCTCCGGCGACCAGCACGCGGAAACGACGGCTGTAAGCGGCGAGGCCTGGGTGCACAGCACCTCCGGCTCGCGGGATCTGCGCGCGCTCAGCGCGAAGGAGATCAGCATTGACACCACCTCCGGCGACACGATCTTCGACGGGGCCGCGGAGAGCCTGCGGGCGGAGAGCACCTCCGGCAAGGTGGACCTGTACTTCAGCGAGCCGCCCGCCGAGATGAGCGTCGATACCAACTCCGGAGACGTGACGATCTCTTTCCCGAAGGGCACGGAGATCGACCTGCACCAGGACACCAACTCCGGCAAGGTCTCCATCGAAGGGCACGTCACCTACCTCGGCATCCCCGTGACGGTGGAAACCACGAGCGGCAACATCACGATCCAGGAGCATTGACCGCGTCAGACAAGAAAAAGGACTGTGAAACATGGGTTTCACAGTCCTTTTTTTCTCAATTTTCGGGAGACCGGAGAAAACGACATATCCGCGATCCGTTCAACACAGGGTCTTATCTTCAAGCTACTCATCCGGGATTGCGGTGGCGAAGTAGATGATGTCGCTGACGAGGCGCTCCCAGCCGAACTGCACGGGGTTGATGAGCCGCCCGTTGAACACGGTCGTCGCGGTCTGGCCGCCGTCGAGCGTGTAGGCCTTCTCGCAGCCGCGGGCGATCATCGCGTCCGCCGCCTGCCGCAGCGTGGCGTAGTGGTAATAACGGTGAGTGCCGCAGTTGATGTTCATGATGAGGTAATGCCGCTCGCCGAGCTGCCCCAGCGCGGCGCGGGCGTACTCGTCGTTGATCTGTCCCCAGGCGTAGTACTGCGGCGTCACGTCCTGTCCGTTGTCGATGAGCACGGGACCGAAGACGAGGGAGAAGAGCACGTCGTTTTCCTCCGCGAAGGCGAGGGCCTCCTCCACGCTCGTGATCTGGCCCCGGTAGCTGAAGAGCAGATCGCCCGAGCCGGTGATGTAGCAGGTGTCGCAGCTGTCCGGCTCGAAGCGGTAGAGCTCGCGCTGATAAAAGCCGATGCCGCACATGCGCCCGTGGTAGTACATGTCGCCGCCCGAGGCCAGCACGGCGTTGGTCTTTTTCGCGAAGCTGCTCGTGCTCTCGAAGTGCATGTCGTAGATCGTGTCCGCGGCGATCTTGCGCCGAAACTGCGAGCCGTCCGCGATGAAGATCTCCGAGAAGGTGCCGACGGCCTGCGCCTCCACCTCCTGCCAGACCAGCACGAGGATCGTCTCGTCGAGGTAGTAGCGGATGAGCGTGCACTTGGGATAGAGCTCCAGTCCGGCGTTCCAGACCAGCTCCTGCCCGCCGATCAGCCGCTGCGCCTCCGGACGCTGCAGCAGCGCCTCGATCACGGCGGGGTCGTCCGTCTCGCCGAAGCAGGCCGGGTCCGGCACCGGACCGCAGAGCGCGTCCTCGGGGATCGTGTAGTGCAGCGGCACATAGCTCAGCGTTGCGGCGGCGCCGTCGAAGAGCGCCGCGGCCGCCGCGTCCGGATCGGCGAGCTCGCCGAGCAGCCGCGCGTCGAGCTCCGCCGTGTTTTCATAGCTCCAGACGCCGTCGGTATAGCGCAGCCGCAGCTCGCCGTCAAGGGAGCGCGCGTACTTGCCGGAAGCGAGGAGCTCTTCGAGCAGGGCGGGGAAGGCCTCCTCCAGCAGCTCCGGGCGCACGCTGCCGTCCTCGGTATAGACCTCGCTGCGGCGGGAGGCCGCGTCCACCCACTGCTGCTGCCGCGCGGCGAGGGCCGCGGCATAATCGGATCGCAGCGCGTCCATATCCACCGTCGTCAGCGTCAGCGGCTGAGAAGCCTCGTCGCCCTCGGCGCGCAGAGCGCCCGTCGGCTCGGCATGGCAGACCCCGTCCCGCAGCGCGAGCAGCAGGCGGCCGCCCTCGGTCTGCGCCTGCGCATCCCGCGGCCTTGGCAGCGAGAAGGCGGCGACGGCCTCCTCCAGCGCCTGCTGCTTTTCCTCGGCGCGCTGCCTGCGCACGAGCGCGGTGATCGCGCAGGCGGAGGAGACAAGGCAAAACAGAGCGACAAGCAGGAGCAAAAAGCGTTTGGCTGTTTTTGTCACGGCTCGGGTCTCCTTTTGTCAAAACGTTGCAGTGCTTCAAGTGTAGTGCAAAGGGGCGGAGCTTGTCAAGACGAAGAAGACGGCAAAAAAGCGCGGCCGCTGAAAGCGGCTGCGCTTTTGAACGGATGAGCTTACTGCTCGCGCATCTTGCGGATCTGGATCTTCTTCTCGCGCTCGGCGATGAACTCGGGCAGCACCTTCGGGCGGTCGAAGTAGTCGATGCTCTCCACATGGGTGCGCTTGCGGAGATGGACCGCGTCAAACTTGCAGCGGGTGGTGCACACGCCGCAGCCGAGGCACTTGTTGGGATCGACGAAGGACGCGCCGCAGCCGAGGCAGCGGGCGGTCTCCTTCTTGAGCTGCTCCTCGGTGAAGGTCCTGCGGTCGTCGCGGAAGGAGGAGGCCTTCGCCTCGTCCCTGCCGGGCACCTGGCGCGCGGTGGCGTCGTAGTCGCGCTTGACCGTATCGAAGTCCACGTTCTCCTTGTCGAAGGCGCGGTAGCTGAGACGGTCGCGGCCGATCACGAGGCTCTGGCCCGGGTGTACGTAGCGGTGGATGGAGATGGCGGCCTGCTTGCCCTGCGCGATGGCGTCGATGGCGAACTTCGGCCCGGTGAGCGCGTCGCCGCCGACGAAGATATCGGGCTGCGCGGTCTGGTAGGTGACCTCGTCGGCCAGCACGCGGCCCTTCTCGTCGACCTTGAGCTCGCCCAGGTCCAGCCCGCCCAGCTCGATGCGCTGGCCGATGGCGGCGAGGATCGCGTCGCACTCGATCTTCCTGTCGCCCTCGCAGACGAGCGCGGCGACCTTGCCGTCCCGGCCCTCAATCTCGACGGGCCTGTGCTCGAAGAGGAACTTCACGCCCTCTTCCTTCGCCTCGGCGACCTCGGCGGGATCGGCGGGCATGTCGCTCTCCTTGCGGCGGTAGGCCACGGTGACCTCGGCGCCGAGGCGCACGGCGGTGCGCGCGACGTCCATCGCGACGTTGCCGCCGCCGATCACGACGACCTTCTTTCCGAGCGCGGGACGCGCGCCGGCGTTGACCTCGCGCAGGAAGTCGATGCCGCCCCAGACGCCCTCGAGCTCCTCGCCCGGGATGCCGAGCGCGGCGCTCTTCTGCGCGCCGACGGCGAGATAGAAGGCCTCAAAGCCCTGCTCGCGCAGCTGCTGGATCGTGACGTCCCGACCGACCTCCACGCCGCAGCGGAAGATCACGCCGAGCTCCTTGAGCACGTCGATCTCGGCGTCCAGCACGGGCTTCTCAAGGCGGAAGGACGGGATGCCGTAGCGCAGCATGCCGCCGGGCTGCTCGTTCTTGTCGAACACGGTGACCTTGTAGTTGTCGGCGGCAAGGAAGTAGGCGCAGCTGAGGCCCGCGGGGCCGGCACCGATGATCGCGACCTTCTTGTCGCTGTAGTCGTAGAGCTTTTTCGGCACGAAGCGGCTGTCGCGGTCGAGCTCGCGGTCGGCGATGAACTTCTTGACCTCGTCGATGGCGACGGCGCGGTCGATATCGCCGCGGGTGCAGACGTCCTCGCACTTGCGGTTGCAGATGCGGCCGCAGACGGCGGGGAAGGGGTTCTCCTTCTTGATGAGCTCCAGCGCGTCGAGGTAACGGCCCTGCGCGGCGAGCTTCAGATAGCCCTGCACGGCGATGTGCGCGGGGCAGGCGGTCTTGCAGGGCGCGGTGCCCTCGGGCGCGATGTATTCGCGGTTGGTGCGGTGCTCCACGTTCCAGTGCTCCGGCGTCCACTCGATATCGTCGGGCTTTTCCATGGGCTTGTGCTCGATGGGCGTCTTCGCGCAGAGCTTCTGACCCATCTGGATGGCGTTGTTGGCGCAGTGATCGGTGCACTGGCCGCAGGCCACGCACTTTTCGGGGTCGATCTCGGCCACATAGTTGCTGGCGGAGGTGTCGGGCGTGTTGTAGTACTGCGTGACGCCGAGAGCCAGGCAGCTCTCCGTCATGCAGTTGCAGATGGCGAAGGTCTCGCCCTGGTGCAGCGTCGTGATCTGGTGGACGCAGCCGCGCTCCTCGGCCTTTTTGATGAGCGCCTTGGCGTCCTCCACGGACACGGGCTTGCCCTTGCCGGTGCGGTTGAACATGTCCGCGACGTGGCCCATGAAGATGCAGTAGCCCTCGTCGAGATCGCCGGCGCCCTCGCCCATCAGACGGCGCACGCGGCGGCACTGGCAGGGCGTGATGCTCATGTGGCCGTCGTTGTCCTCGATGTACTTGCTGCAGCGCTCGTTGTCGATCTGCTCGGTGCCGGCGGGGATGGCGCTCTCCACCGGGATGACGCGCATGATGCCGGCGCCCATCGGCGTCGTCGGCGCGTGCTCGATCTGGCTGGTGGTCGCGTGCTGGTGGAAGGCGTACGGGATCTCGGGATGCGCAAGGCAGAACTTCTCGTTGACGAGCAGGAACTCGAAAATGCCGGGCGTGTAGGGCGGCAGCAGATAGATCTCCAGCCCCACCTTCGGCACGACGACCTGCACGACGAGACCGATGTCCGTCAGCTCATGGAGCACCTCGCGGGTGCGCTGCTTGCTGAGCTTGGCCTTGCGCGCGATAAAGGGCACGAAGGCCGGCTTCATGCTGGTCAGCGCGAGCATGACGCTGATCTGCTCGTCGGTGATCCATTTCTCGAAGACCCGGTACTCCGCGCAGTCGGGCGTGATCTTGTAGTGGCCGTCGTTGATCTTTTCACACAGCTTGATCAGATTTTCTCTGACTTCCAAAGAAACCCCTCCTTGATTAATCCCCGTTGATCCGGGCGCTTTTGCCCGATCCTCTCCATTTTGTAGTGTATCTGTTTTGACAGGAAAAGTCAATGAGGCTTTTTCCCGGCGCGGCTTACAAAGAGAGATCGGCGGAGCCCGCAGAGGCCCTTCGCGGCCAGAGCGGGACGCTTATCTCTGCCTGAGCGGCAGGAAAGACGAATAAAAGAGCACAGAGGCGCCCCATCGCAGGATGGGACGCCTCTGTGCGCGCAGCGGAGACAGGCGGCTTGAAGGGGAAACGGGCCGCTCCGGGTTCAAAAGGGGAGCGCTTGCCGATTTACGAATCCAGCCCTGCGAAAGGCGGATCCTCTTCCTCTGCCGTCTGCCCACAGATCGTACAGTAGGTGATCGATGCGCCGGGATCTTCGCCGGCGGCTTCTGCCCAGACGTGTTCATGAACGCCGGTCACAAGGATCGAGACAAGGGTATCCTCGTACAGCTCCTTCATTTCCTCCGGTACCGTGATGGAGATCTGTACCGTGCTGCCGTCCTGAAGCGAGGCCACGAGCGTGCCGCCGCCGACCCATTCGATCGAGGCGTTGTCCAGCTCGCACCAGATGCCCGGATCCTCGGGATCCGGCGGCGAGACGGCCCAGAACGGCGTGCCGAATTCCTCAAGCGTCAGGTCGTCGGCCGGAGGCGCAGAGCCGTAGTCGGAGAAAAAGTCGACAGGCAGCGTCGTGACTTCGCCAAAGATCTCGTGCATGAGGAGCGGCGTTACGAGGATCGGCTCATCCTCCGTTTTGCTGCATCGTGAGCAGGTCCTGGTCTTCGTGCCGACATGCCAGGCGAAGAGCTCTCCGTTATACACCGGATACGGTTCGGTCGTGACCTCCCACTCGCCATAGCTGTGACCGTTGACTGCGCACGGATCGTCGTTGCCCGTGTCGGCAGGGCCGCTGTTGCCGCTGGGGGCGGAAGTGATTTCCGACGACGCTGCCGGGGCCGCGGCGATGGACGGCGCCGACGCCGGCACCCTGCCGGCGAGCGGATCCTGCGCCTCCAGACGCTTTATGATCTGCGCGTTGGTCTCGGCAGACCTTTTGAACGCCGCCATCTGCGCGGGCGGAGCCGATGCATTCTCTGATTCTGAGCTTTTGTTCTCGGCCGCCGTTTCAAAATATACGACGGAGAGACCGCTTTCTTCCACCGCGCGCTCCAGGATCACCGCATTTTCAACCAGCCGCAGCGCCAGAAGTCCCGGGATGTCTTCCCAAGTCGTGATTTCTTTTGTTTCTTCGCTCTTGCTGCCCGAGACGATCGCGGCGATCTCTTGCAGGGAATAGACCACGGTCGTCCCTACGTCCTGATGGAACGTTCTTGATTCTCCGGACTCCGGATCTGTGAGCTCAAAATCCAGAGCCCCCGCCGTCAGCGTGATGGCGACCTCTTTACTGTTTGCGCTGATATATCCCGATGTGCCGCGGATATCGACCGCTGCGGTCTGCGTCTGGATGACAAAGGCTTCGTCCTCTGCAAGCGCCTCGGTCGTATAGAAATACAGCCCGCCCTCGCTCAGCTCGACGCGCAGACTTTGCCCTTCCTGCCAGAAAACGGCGCTGCTGTTCTCATCGAGCCCGACCGCCTTCGTTTCATCCAGCTTCAGGTCCACATAGCTGTCCGCACCGGTCTTCAGCATGACTCCGGAACGGATCGGCATGTCGCTGCCGAAAGGCACGGACGCCCCGTTTTCTTCCAGGGTCACGTCTCCGGCAAAGTGCATGACCTGTATCGTGGAGGCGGAAGGCTCCACATAGCTGTCGGCCTCGGTCTTCAGCGCGCTTCCGGAACGGATCAGCCTGACGCTGCCGAGAGGCACGGGCGCTCCGTTTTCCGACGGGGCTGCATTTATGGGCTGTATTGCGGCGGCGGAGGGTTCAGCACGATCCCGCAAAAGGAAAACGCCAATCGCCACGGCCAGGATCAGAAAGACCGCGGCGCAGACCTGGATCAAGCCCGTTTTCTTATTCATCTTCATCGCGTACACCTCTTTTCGACGAGTCGGTGTTTTTCCCATGATCCCATGGAATGATAATAATAACACAATCGGCCGCCGAGGACAATCACATTTGTACTTTTCCCGGGGAAAAACTGAACTCCGCCGCTCTTGCCCGGGGGAGGCGTTCATGCTATAATCGTCCTGATGAAAGAGTAACTGCGGGAGAAGGGCCTTTCTATGGACCGGGAATACAGAGACAACATCGAGCTGTTCGAGCGCATGCCCGTGCCGAAGGCCGTGCTGACCATGGCCGTGCCCACGATCGTCGCGCAGCTCATCATCCTCATCTACAACATGGCCGACACCTTCTTCATCGGCCGTGCCAACGACCCCTATATGGTAGCGGGCGCCTCGCTGATCCTGCCGATCTACAACGTCTGCATCGCGGTGGCCAACATCGCGGGCGTCGGCGGCGGCACGCTGGTGGCGCGCCTGCTCGGCCGCCAGCGGGGGGAGGAAGCGCGCAGGGTGGCCTCCTTCTCGCTGCGCTTTTCGCTGCTGGGCGGCCTGCTTTTCGCGGGGCTGACGGCGCTCTTCATGGCGCCGCTGCTGCGCCTGCTCGGCGCGAGCGACGAGACCTTCCGCTATGCGCGGCAGTACGCGCTCTGCGTCATCGTCTGCGGCGCGCCGCCGACGGTGCTGGGCATGACCATGGGCAACCTCCTCCGGAACGTCGGCTGCTCGAAGCAGGCGGGCTTCGGCGTGTCGATGGGCGGCGTCATCAACATCTTTCTCGATCCGCTGTTCATGTTCGTGCTGCTGCCGCCCGGCCATGAAATCCTCGGCGCCGGGATCGCCACGGCCCTGTCGAACTACATCATCCTCGTCTACTTTTTCATCGTGATCGCCCGGCTGAAAAACCCGGTGCTCACGCTCTCGCAGCGCGTGGGTCTCCCCGAAAAGGAGGATCTGCGCTCCTTCTTCGCCGTGGGTCTGCCCGCAGCCGCCGGCCCCTTCCTTTTCGATCTGGACTATATCGTGATCGACCGGCTCATGGCCTCCTACAGCGACATGGCGCTGGCCGCCGTCGGGATCGTGCTCAAGGTGGAGCGTCTGCCGCTCAACGTGGGCATCGGCCTCTGCCTCGGCATGGTGCCCCTGGCCGCCTACAACTATTCTGCGGGCGACCTGCGCCGCATGGACGACATCGTGCGCTTCACGCGGCGGGTCGGCATCGCGGTCGGCGTGGTCAGCATCGCGCTCTACGAGATCTTCGCACCGGACCTGATCCGCGTCTTCCTCAACGACGCGGCGACCGTGGGCTACGGCGCGCAGTTCCTGCGCATCCGCGCCCCGGCGACGATCGTCATGTTCCTCAGCTTTATCTACGTCCATTTTTTCCAGGCGGTGGGGCACGGCGGCAAGGCGCTGCTGCTGATCGTCGTCCGCTGGGCGGCGGTGAATATCCCGATGCTCTTCCTGCTCAACGCGATCTTCGGCATGTACGGCGTCGTCTGGGCGCAGTTCGTGAGCGACGTGCTCGTGGCTGCGCTCTCAGCCTTGATCTATCGGCGCTTCAGGAAGCGGACGGTTCCCGGCGCGGGATAAAGTCCCCTATAACGGAAACGGAGCTGTGAAAAGCGATGCTTTTCACAGCTCCGATTTTTTTCCGTCCGGCTCAGCCGACCGCATAGGACCGGACCTCGACGGGCGCGCCGTCCTCCATGTCGTAATACTCCGCGGTCAGCGGCTCGCCGTTCCAGCTTACATCGCCGCAGACGACGAGGCAGAGCGCGGGACTTGGCACGTCTCGGATGCTGCAGCCGGTGAACTCGATCCCGTTGGTGTAGTACATCTGAACGCCGCCGTCCGAGCACTCGTAGATCTCGGTGTCGATCAGCTTGAAGGCCGAGCACCAGCTGGCCTCCACGCCGAGGATGCCGCAGCCGTAGAGACGCATGCCGTCGAGCGTGATCCCGCTGCAGTCGGCGAGGGTCAGCACGCCGCCGGCGCAGAAGCCGGGCTCCTTCGTATGGCCCGCGGTGAAGCCGATCAGCGCGAGGTCCTCGCAGTTCGTGAAGGAGAGGACGTCGGCGTAGCGCGGGACGGCGGAGAGGGTCGTGGCCTTCGGATCGTCGGCAGCGGCCTTGATCGTCAGCCCCTTGACGCTGTCGATGACGAGCTCGGGCCCGTCGTAGGTCTCCTGCCAGTAGTAATACAGGCCTCCGCCGACGCCGTAACCGGATGCGGCGCTGAGGTCGAAGAGCGCGCCGTCGAGCACGATCGTGCGCTCGGGGCCGATGGCGGCGAGGAATTCATCCACGGTCGTGACCGTGACCTCCGCGCCGGGCGCGACGTCCAGAGCCGCGGCGGGGCCGAAGGCGGCCGCGGAGACGCTGTCCGGGTCGATCTCGCGCAGCGCCATGGCCGCGAGCTCCTCCTGCGCCAGCTCCCGGCCATCCGTATCCACGGCCTTGACGCCCTCGGGGTTGAGGTACCAGAACTGCAGAACATTGTCGGCAAAGAGGCAGCCGTCCACGATCGGGGCGAAGCGCTGCGGAGACAGAAGGACGGCAAAGTCGTTGTCCTTCACCGTGTTGGACAGGAAGAGGATGCCGGGGCTGTGGTCGCCGCGCAGCAGCAGCTCGGCGTAGTTGTCGCGGACGCTGAGGCCGGCGATGCACACGCCGCTGCTGTCTTGTATATCAAAGAGGCTGCTCGCCCGGGCGTCCTCTTCGCGTCGGCCGCAGCGGTAGACCTCGCCGCCCGTCACGCGCACATCCTCGCAGGAGACGAGAGAGAGGGCGTTGTAGCTGCACTCGTAAACGGCCGTGTCCTCGACCCGCAGAGCCGTGGAGTCAACGGCCTGGACGCCGACGGTGCCGCAGCCGAAGAGCCCGCACTGCCGCACGGTGCAGCCGCTGCAGCGCTCGAAGCTGAGCACGCCCCCGCAGCAGAAGCCGGGCTCCTTCGTGTGGCCCGCGGTGAGCTCCGCGACGGTCACGTCCCGGCAGGAGACGAACTGCAGGACGTTGGCATAGCGCGGCACGGCGGAGATCGTCACCCGATCCGCGCCCTCGCCGAGGATGCTGAGGCCCTCGAGGTTGTGGAATTCGAGGCTGAAGCCGTCGACGGCGCTGACCCAGGCATAGCAGCCGCTGTTCGAGGGCTTGCCGTAGTTCGAGGCGGTCGAGAGGTCGTAGGTCCCGGCGGAGAGCAGGATGGTCGTATGCGGGGCGACGGCGTCGAGGAATTCGTCCACGGTCGAGACCCGGACGACCTCGGCCTCCGGTTCGGGCGCGGGGGTGACCACCGGCTCGGCGGTGGCGGCGGGTGCGGCGGAAACCTCCGGCGCGTCGGTGGGCTCGGGGCCAGCGGCGCCGCAGCCGGCCAGAAGAAGCAGCGCCAGCACGGCGGCCAGCAGCTTCATGATGGTGTTTCTGTCGTTCATGATCGCTCCGATCTTTCAGCGTTTCGCCGTATACGGCGGCAGATAACGATTGCGGTCCCTATGCTGTTACCATAGCACACGAGCGTCGCTTGTCAACCGGCGGAGCCCTTAAGAAGTCTTAAACCGATTTCACGCGCGTCGGGGAAAACTCGTTGAAGATACGGGAGAGATATGCTATGATAATATCGATATGATGTATGCCGCCGCAAAGGGCGGCGCGGGGAGGCGCTTCCATGCTCAAAAACCGGGATACGATCTTCGATGCGAACGGCTGTGCCGACGAGCGGCAGAGCGCAGCCGTCTATTCCCGCATCGCCAGGGCGCTGGCTGCGGACTATTTCTGCATCTATTACGTCGACACGGACAGCGGCCGCTACATCGAATACGACCCCCGCGGGGCCGATCGCGCGTTCGATATCGAGCGGGGCGGGGAGGATTTCTTCGCCCGGATGCGCCGGGACATGGAGCAGCGCTGCTATCCGGCCGATCTGGAGGGCTTCCTGAGCGCGTTCACAAAGGAGAAGCTGCTTGCCGCGCTGGAGCGCAGCAGCTCCTTTACCCTGACCTACCGCATGCTCATCGACGGCGCGCCGCAGTATGTCAGCATGAAGATCACCCGCATGGACAGCGAGGATGACAGCAGCCACATCGTCGTCGGCGTCAGCAACGTCGACGCGCAGATCAAGCGTGAGCAGGAGCTCATCCTTGCCAGAGAGCAGGTCAACCGCGACGCGCTCACCGGCGTCAAGAGCAAATATGCCTTTCTCGAGGCGGAAAAGCGCTGGGATCAGCTGATCGGACAGGGGAAGGCGCAGCCCTTCTCCGTGGTCGAGTGCGACCCGAACGGGCTCAAGCACATCAACGACACGCTCGGCCATCAGGCGGGCGACGAGCACATCCGCGGGGCCTGCCGGATCATCTGCAACATCTTCAAGCACAGCCCGGTCTACCGCACCGGCGGGGACGAGTTCACCGTGATCCTCAGCGGGGCTGACCATGCCGGGCGTGACAGGCTCATGGAGATCTTCGCGGAGAGCAACCGGGAGCGCGAGGCCTCCGGCGGCGTGATCATCGCCTGCGGTCTGGCCGATTATGACCCGCAGCATGACGCCGCCTTTTCGGATGTGTTCCGGCGGGCGGACGCGGCCATGTACGAGGACAAAAAGCGGCTGAAGGCGGACGAGCGGTAAAGGGGACAAACCGGGATCTGCCGGGAAGGAGCTTTATCATGCGAGTGAAATGCGAATACTGCGGCAACTTTATCGAAGACACGGACGCCGCCTGCCCGCAGTGCGGCGCGCCGAACAATCAGATGCAGCGCAGCGGCTCTGGCGTGCCGAAGACGATCGAAGAGCTCAAGGCCTTCTGCGCGGCGCGCTCTCTGCCGCTGGAGCGGATGCGCTTTTTCCTCGGCCAGGACTACCGCGGGCCCCGCGCCTACGGCGTCTACCGGGACGGGGACGGCTGCTTCGTCGTGTACAAGAACAAGTCCGACGGCAGCCGCGCGGTGCGTTACCGCGGCACGGACGAGGCCTACGCCGTCAACGAGATCTATCAGAAGCTCAAAAGCGAGGTCGCCCAGCAGCGCAGCTATCAGGCGAGCCGGGGCGCGCCCGCGCGCGACCGTTATAAAAACCCGAACAACCCCTACAACTACCCGAGCGGCTCTTATCAGACCCGGAGCGGGAGCGGTCAGAGAGCGCGCGGCGTCAGCTCCCGCCGCCGCAGGAAAAGGCGCCCCCTGCTGTGGATCATCGTCGGCTTCATCGTCTTCTGCATGATCTACAGCCAGATCGGCGACAAGCGGCCGGGACAGGGCTATTACAACTATAACGGCAACTATTACTACAGCCAGAACGACCAGTGGTACGCCTATGACGACGTGCTGTCCGACTGGATCCTGACCGACGTAGACGACGAGCTCGAAAACAACTATTCGGAATACTACGAGTCCAGCTCCTATTCCGACGACTACGGGATCGACAGCTTCTACAGCAGCGGCTACTATGATCCGGATGCCGGCTCCTCGAGCTCGTACGGCAGCGATTATGACTACGACTACGATTACAGCTACGACGATTACGACAGCGACTGGGACGACGACTATGACTGGGACTGGGGCGGCTCCGACTGGGACAGCGGCGGCTCCGACTGGGACAGCGACTGGTGAACGAAAGACCCGGCGCCTTTTAGGCGCCGGGTCTTTGCTGTTCAGAGGAGCGTATCAGTCCAGGGGGTCGAGCTCGTAGCTGACGAGCCGGTAGCTCTCGCGCCCGGAGGCTTCCAGACGGAAGGGGACGCAGAGCGCCCGGCCGGTGCGCATGGCCGTGATCTCGCCGAGCGCCGCGCGCTGCGCGGCCTCGCCGGGCGAGAGACGGTAGTACAGGCCGGGGATACCGTTGTTGTCCCAATAGATCTGGAGGTCCAGCTCATAGACCGTGAAGGACAGCAGCACATGCCCGTCGGACAGCCCGCGCGCCTCGTTCACGACGCTGAAACCGGTGTAGCTCTCGCCGTCGGCCGCGGGATAGTAGAAGCGGCCGCCGGAATACCAGCAGTGATCCCAGTCGTAGTTGCCCATGCCGAGTTCGGCGGAGTAGTCCTTGCCCTCGGTCGGCTCCGGGACCTGATTGAGATCGAAATAGCGATCGACGATGTCGATGAAATCGCCGCGCGTCATGGTCTCGTAGCTGCCCTCGTAGGCGATCGCGGAGCGGCGGTTGATCTTGGCCCAGAGATGGGCGAAGGCGAACAGCCGCGCGACGCTCGTGTCGGCGGAGTCGAAGCGGGCGGAGGGGGCGCTGCAGAAGCCCTGCTCGGAGAAATTGCTCAGAAAGATGTTCGCCTCGTACTGCTGCGTGTCGGTGAAGGCGAGGGGGACGCCCTCGTCCGCGATCTCCGGCGTCGGCTCGGGCGTGAGTTCCGGCACAGGCTCCGGCGTGGGTTCGGGCGTGGGTTCGGGCGTGGGTTCCGGCACAGCTTCGGGCGCAGGTTCCGGCGTGACGGCCGGTGTTTCCGGCGCGGCGGTCTCGGATACGGGCAGCTCCGCCGACCCGCCGCAGGCGGCGAGCGAAAAGAGCGTGAACAGAGTGAGCAACAGGGCGAGCGCGCGTTTCATGGAAAGACCTCCCTCGGGTTTTGACTTCGCGGGATCCATTAAAATCATTATAACAGAAGACGGGCGGCGCAGCAAGAGAGGCTGCGCCGTCCGTCCTTCTTTTATTCCTTCGGCTCGAACCTCGCGCCGAGCAGGATGCCGAGTGCCAGGATCAGCGCGGCCGCCCCGATGAGCAGCCAGGTCGAGACGTCGACCGTCACGGCCGCGGAGGCCGCCGCGCCCGCGTTCTCCCCGCCGGGGGCAAGAGGAGTGGCGCTGCCGGGCGGCTCGGGCCGGTCGCCCATATCAGGCGGTGCGCCGGGGAAAGCTCCGTCAGAGGGCGGCGCGTCCCCTTCCGGGAAGCCGCCCTCGGGGAGCTCCGGGCGTTCGCCCATGCCGGGCGTGTCGCCGCCGGGGAAAGCTCCGTCAGAGGGCGGCGCGGGCATACCCATCCCGCCCATGCCGGGGAGGCCGCCCGCAGCGCTCTGTGAGCCGAGCGCGGTGACAGAGCCGCTGACGGTGAAGTCCTCGCTCGTGTCGCCAAGGTGCAGCGTATAGCTTTCGCCGAGCAGCAGCTCGGGAGCGCTGAGCGTCAGCGAGGAGAAGCTGCAGGGGACGTCCCAGCTCAGAAGCGTTTCCCCGGAAGCGTCGGTGAGGCTGACAGCCGTTCCGGCGGCGCGCGGGGCGTTCAGAGCATAGAAGATCGAGCACTGAGTCGAGCTCTCGTCAAAGCCTTCGGCCATGCTCGAGCTGCCGCAGGCGATCACGCTTCCACCGCTGATCTCGCATGTGCCCCCGCTTTCGCTGCCGCAGTCGATGGCGTTGTTGATGCCGCTGCCGGGCAGGCTGACGCGGATGACGCCGCCGCTGATAACAATGTCGCCGTTGGAGTCGATGCCGTCGGAGTCCTGCGCCGTTTCGTTGACGATGGTGAGCGCGCCGCCGCGGATGAGGACCTGCGGCCGCGTGCTCCCGCTGATAGCGGACGCGCTGGCGTTGAAGCCGTCGTCGCGCGGGTAGATGACCACGTCGCCGCCGGAAAGCTCGATGACGGGCGCCTCGACGCCCTCGTAGCAATTGTCGATGAACACGGTCCCGCCCGCAAGATATACGGCTGTATCCGAGCGGATGGCATCGCCGACGGGCGTGAGCGTTAAGTCGCCCCCGGCGATCATGAGCGGGCCGACGGCGGAGAGCGCGTCGTCCTCCGAAATGACCGTGAAGCTGCCGGACTCGAGGTACAGGTAGCCGCCCTCTCCGGCGACCGCGATGCCGTCGTCACCGGCCTCCACCATGATCTCGGCGCCGCAGACGCGCAGACTGTCGTTGGCGCGGATGCCGTCGGCCTGAGATTTGACTATGATCGTGCCGCCGGTGATGACCAGGTCGTCCTTGGCGACGATCCCATGGCGATACCAGGCGTTCACCGTGAGCCGGCCGCCGCCGTTGATCGTCAGATCGTCATGCGCGTAGATCACGCCGTCCGTTCCGTCGGCCGCTGCAGCGTCGGAAAAAACCACCGCGCCGCTCATGCTGTTCTCGGAACCCTCGGCCAGCGTCAGGAAGACCTTGTCGGCCTGCTCCACGCGCAGACAGGCGTCGTCCGAGCAATTGAGCGACACGCCGTCGAACAGCAGCCAGACCTTGGAGCTGTTGCGGGCATCGACGACGATGCGGCCGTCCGTCAGCTCGCCGGAGAGCACGTACAGGCCCGCCGAGTTGATGAACACGTCGCTCCGGTAGACATAGGCGCCCTTCCCGGAGACCGATGCGCTCTCGCCCTCGAGGGTGATGACGGTGGCCTCGCTGCTGTCCCAGTTGCCGTTGAGGTCGTTGGCGGTAAAGTAGACCGCGCCGGAATGGGCCTCGTCGTCTTCGTCCACGACGACCTCGATGCCGAGACGGCGGCCGTTCATGAACAAAACGGTGAGAAACAGCGTGAGGACGAGGACGGCAACGCAGATCTTATCAAAGTTTTTGTGCGTTGACATGAGAAAAACCTCATAAGTACAGATAGAGGGATACGCGGGAAAAGGAGAACTTTGCTCCGCTCACAAAGCTTCGGCAAAAGCCCGGCGCAGCGGGTTTTGCTCCGACGTCAGCCCATATAGTCCCCGTTGTAGCTGACCAGGACGGCGCTCTGCACGCCGGCCATGTCGGACAGGGCGTTGATGAAGTCGGTGTTGTCGTCGAGCAGCCGCACCTCAAGGTTGAGCTCGACGGAGCCTTTCTGCGCGCTCTTACTTTTGACGGAGCAGCGCTTTGTCTGCTTGCGGAGGAAGGCGAGCGCCTTCTCTTCGCTCTCGTGATCGTCACAGCGAAGCACGACGATGAAGGGCTTGGTGTCGGAGCGGCGATTGGCGAAAATCAGAAGGATCACGCCGATCAGCACACTGCCGAACACGGCCAGCGGGATCATGCCCGCCGCCAGCACGATGCCCGCGGCGATCGCCCAGAAGAGGAAGGCGATGTCCAGAGGCTCCTTGATGGCGGTGCGGAAACGCACAATCGATAGCGCGCCCACCATGCCGAGCGACAGCACAACGTTGGAGGTGACGGCGAGGATCACGAGCGTCGTGATCATCGTCAGCGCGACAAGCGTCACCCCGAAACCGGAGGAGTACATCACGCCGGCGTAGGTCTTTTTGTAGATGAAAAAGATGAACAGGCCAAGGCCAAAGGCCAGGACCAGCGCCAGCACCATATCCAGGATGGTGACGGCGTTCACATTGTCCAGAAAGCTGGACTTGAAAATATCGCTGAAAGTCATGGCTGCTTGCTCCTTTTATCTCTGAAAGTTCCCGTTATCCGTAGATGCGGCATTGTGCGTATTTGGAAAAGGCGGCGGCGTGCCGACCGGGGGTCTGTACGGCGTCGCGGATGATCGAGGGAAGAAACTCGTCCCACTTGACCTCGAGCAGGATCGGCGCGTCGCCGGCCGGGACCGTGACGCAGTCCGGATCCAGAAAGTCCGTGCAGTCGAGCCCTGTGCGGATGTCATAGTCGAAGGTGACGCGCACGTTGCCCGGGCGGTAGATGAAGGGCTCGCGCGTGTAGTCCACGATGGTCTTCGGCCGCAGGCCCTGGGAGCGCATCTTGCTGTAGAGCTCCTGCACGAGCGGGCGGTCGCTCTCCGGCATCCAGTCAAGCTCGCTGTCCACGATCTTCTGCGCCTCCGCCGCGCTCAGCGGCGCGCTGAACTTGGCGCCGAGCCCGTTGAGCTTGCATTTCTTTTCCAGATGGATCACGGAGGGGTCGCCGTTATAATAGCGGATACGGAACTTCTCCCGGCGGTTCAGGCCGTCGATCTTCTCGCGCAGCGCCTTGTCGTCGGCGTTGTCGAAGTAGAGGCTGCGAATGAAATATCTGCCGTCAACGGCGTGGGGATCGCTCTCCGCCACGGCGCGAAGGCGCTGGCGGATGCACAGCAGGTCGGTGTAGCTGATCTCGTGCTTCCATTCGTGCCGATATCGGACGTCCAAGTTCTCATCTCCCTCCCGGAAAAGCATACAACACATAATTATATCGTTTGTAAGCTTCGTTTGCAAGGATAAATCACACAGCCCGACGGAAAGAAGGATCCCGCAGAGAGGAGCGCACGTCCTTGACGGAGCTGGGAAAAAAGGATATAATTGGAATCACAAAGAAAGCGGAAAGGACGATAGACATGAGATCCATGCTCCTGGCCTCCTGCCCCGTGATGCTCTGGGTCATCGCGGCGATCCATCTGCTGTTCATACTGCTGGCCTGGCGCGGCTGGAAGCGTACGAAGGAGCCCCTGTATCTCCTGACGGCGCTGGTCGTGCTCGGCCTTTTTTATGACGCGCTCATCCTCGCCTGCGGCACGGTGCTGCGCGAAGGGGCGCTGCTCTCGGCGCTCAGCCGCTTCCGCTTCGTGTTCCACGGCGCGCTGATCCCGCTGCTCTTCCCGATCTGCGCCTACGCGCTGAATTTCAACAAGACCTGGAAGACGATCGTCTGGGTCTTCACCGGCGTGCTGATCGCCCTCGGGATCGCCGAGGGCTTTGCCACGGTGCTGTCGGCGCAGCAGGTGGCCGGTATCGTGCGCTATACCTCCGGGGACGCCACGCCCGGCTGGGCGCAGGCCGTCAGCAGCGTGCTGAGCTACGGCACGGTCGTGCCGCTGATCCTTGCCGGCATCGTCGTCTGGATCAAGCAGAAGACCCCGGCGCTCTTCCTGGCCGGGTTCCTGATGTTCCTGTTCTCCGCGCTCGGTCCGGCTACCGGCAATTTCGACCTGATCTTCTACATCAGTATGTTCGGGGAAGTCTGCATGGCGCTCTTCTTCCTGCTTTACGCAAGGAAAAAGGCGGCGGCGTGAGCCCTTGAAAACAACAGAAAAAACTTTATGGAAAGAGAGGACGATCCATGAGCAGTTTTAAAGACCTCCGCATCGTAGACAACTTCTACCAGACCAGCTCCTATTTCCCCATGCCCACGGTGATGATCTCCACCCTCGCCGAGGACGGCAGCACCTCCGTCGGCTCCTACTCGCTCTGCTTCCCGTACTACATCGCGGGCAAAAGCTACTACGCGATGGTGCTCGAGGCGCGCAACTCCTCCAACACCGCGCAGCATCTGCTCGCCGGGCGCAAGCAGGTGGCCATCAACTTCATGCCCGAGGGGCCCGGCTACCACAAAAAGATCGTGGCGCAGGGCTGGCCCGGCGACACTCCGGCCGAAAAGATGAAGGACTTCGGCTTTACGCTGGAGGACGGCCTGTGCATCGCGGAAGACCCCTCCACGCCGCGTCCCAAGGTGGTGGCCGAGGCTTACCAGGTCATGGAATGCACCTGGATGAGCGACCTGGAAAACGCCGAGGAGGACATCGGCCGCAAACTGGAAGACGGCTGCTATCCGCCTCCCTACAAAAACTTCAACGGCATCACCACCCAGTACGGCGCGCACTTCATCCTGCGCATCGACAAGGTGCTGATGAAGCCCAAATACTATGACAACATCATCAACGGCGTCAAGGGCCGCCTCTGGCCGAACGTGCTGATCTGCCACGGCTACCGCGACAGCAAGAACTTCTGGTTCGCCAGGACCCCGCGCCTCGTGCCGGAGCTGCTGCCCATCCGCAACGCCACGCTCTCCTCCGTGCGCTACGCGGCCGACCGCACCGACCCGAACGTCCACTTCACCGACGACGCGCTGGAGATGCTGCTGAACGTCCCGCGCATCTTCCTGCCGACGGTCCTCAAGGGCTGCGTGGCCTGGGCCAAGGAGCACAACGTCACCGAGGTCACGGCCAAGGAGATGCAGATCATCAACGACAAGCGCGCCAAAGAAAAAGGCAAGGGCTGAGGGAGGGATCGCCATGTATGAATTCACCGTCCCCATGGCGCTCTTCGACTTTGTCCCGGTGATCCTCTTCGCGGTCTCCGGCGTGCTGCTGCAGCGCGATCTGTACAACAAAATGCCCAAGTACGCCTTCGCCTGCTTCGCCGCCGGTACCGTCAACATCTTCATGGCGGGCTTCCTGAAGGCGCTGTGGAAGCTCCTGTACGCGCTGGGAGCCTGCGATTTCGCGGTCTTCAACACCATGTTCCTGCCGCTGCAGTCCCTGGGCTTCCTGCTCGCGGGCCTCGGCATCGTCATCATGTTCTTCCCGAAGAAGAAGGCCGCCCTCGCCGTGGCGGCGCCGCCCGTGTTCAAGGGCACCTTCGTGTTCATCGGCATGATGGTCGCGGGGCTCGGCGCGGTCTGCGCCTGCCTGAGCGTCGTGGCCGCGAGGATGAAGAAAAAAGGCCTGATCGTCGTGTTCGCGCTCTGCTTCGTCGTGTACATGGGCATGGGCTATCTCGGCTCGCGGGACAGCAGCAGCGCCGCGGCCAACTGGCTGGAGCAGGGCGTCAACACCCTCGGCCAGCTCCTGCTGCTCCTCGGCGTCGGCAGCCTGCACAAGGCCGGCCTGCGCGATTTCAAGCTCTCATAAACTGAACCGATAAAAATGTTAGGAAAGAGGTAATCGTCATGTATACCGGGTATTTCTGGATCCTTTTCGCCCTGGCCATGCTGGTCAGCTCCATCGGCTTCAAAAACTATGTCTGGTTCATCTCCCTCGGCTACGGCTTCTCCATCGCCGCGGCCGGTCTCCTCATGCTGATCCTCTTCGGCAAGACCCTGACGCTCGGCACGATCATCTGCTGCGTGATCTTCTTCCTCTACGGCTGCCGTCTGGGCGGCTATCTGGCCTACCGCGAGCTCAAGAGCACGTCCTACAAAAAGAACATGGTCGGCGAGATCAAGGACGGCAACACCGTTTCTCTGGGCGGCAAGCTCGCCATCTGGATCTCCTGCGCCCTGCTCTACGCCGCGCAGGTCTCCCCGGTGTTCTTCCGCATGAAGAACGTTGCCAACGGCATCGCGGCTGACAACGCCTGGGTCTTCATCGGCGCGATCGTTATGGTCTGCGGCATCACGCTCGAGTCCGCGGCCGATATCCAGAAGAACAAGGCCAAGAAGGTCAATCCCCGCCGTTGGGTCGACACAGGCCTCTTCCGCATCGTCCGCTGCCCGAACTATCTGGGCGAGATGATCTTCTGGACCGGCGTTCTCCTCTCCGGCATCGGCGCGGTGAAGGGCTGGCAGTGGCTCGTCTGCGCGCTCGGCTACAGCGGCATCATCTTCGTCATGTTCTCCGGCGCGCGCCGTCTGGAGGTCCGCCAGAACAAGAACTACGGCAAGGATCCCGAGTACCAGAAGTACGTCAAGACCGTGCCCATCCTCCTGCCCTTCGTGCCTCTCTACAGCGTGGAGAAGTACAAGTGGCTCGTCGCGTAAATCCCGCGCTAAAGCAAAACACGGCCGCCCCACCGGGGCGGCCGTGTTTTGCGTCATGTGTGTGCAAGTTTATGTTTGGCAAGGCGTTTTAATTGGATGATGTAGGGGGCGATGCCTTCATCGCCCCGCATGAACAGGTATATTTTCCGCGGGCCGATGAGGGCATCGGCCCCTACGGTCAAAAACCAGCGTCTCGCCAAACTTCCGTTTGTCTATCCCTTCCACCCCAGGATCTCCCGCACCTCCGCGCCGCGGAGCTCTTTGACGTAGCCCTGCAGCATGCGGGCCTTGGCGGCGAGGGCCCTGCAGCGCCCGTCGACGTAGATGGCGCATTTGAAGCGGCCGTTGCGGGCCTCCTGGACGAGGTTGGCGGCGGGAGAGTTGCCGTCGAAGGCCAGCAGGACCGAGGGACGGCGCTTGAAAATCTCGTAGGCGAAGCTCTTGTAGAGCCCGTTGCCGCTCGGCTCGATGGAGGGGCGGATAAGGACTCCGGCGCGCCGCAGCCTCGCGGCCTCGGCGCGGCTGAGCGCGCTTGGCACGATGGCGTAGATGCGGAAGCGGCCCGCCGCCTTCTCCGCGAGATAGCGCTCGCAGCCGCGCAGCCGGTGCCCCAGCACGAAAAAGACCTTGTCGGGGTCGGCGCGCGCCAGCAGCTCGTCGATCAGGCGCAGGGAGTCGGCGCGCGGGCGGGAGGAGCGGCGCGCGCTGTCGAAGCTGCCGCCGCAGAGCACGACGGGCAGGCCCTCCGCGGGCAGCGGCGCGATCCTGTCGCGCAGCGCCTCGGCGGTGTCGAGCTTGTCGCCGCCCTGCCAGAGCACCGAATCGGGAGCCGCCGTCTCCTCGATGCGGCGGCGCAGCAGCGCCTCCGCCTCTTCTCCGGCGGCCAGCGCCTCGAAGGCGGCGGTCTTTTCCGCAAAGACGCGGCGGCTCTCCGCCTCGATCCCGGCCTCGGTCGCGCGCATCTGCCGCAGCTCCTCGTGGCTGAGCCCCAGCAGCTTCTCCAGCGAGAGCTCCTCGTCGATGGAGTCGGTCCCGTAGAGAGCGCCGCCGTCCGTGCCCTGCACGCAGCGGACCCCGGCGCGCAGATACTGCTTGAGCGGATGATGCTCCAGGTCGCTGAGATTGTTCAGGCGCACGTTGGACGTGACCTGGAATTCCAGCACGATGCGATCCTCGCGCAGTTCCTCCAGCAGCCGCCGGCCGCCGGGGGAGCGGAGGTTCGGCGTATACAGCCCGTGGCCGAGACGCACGCAGGGCAGGGACTGCCCCGGCGCGAGCGACTCGCGCACGCAGCGCACGGCGTTGGCGACGTTGTCGCGCAGGCTGTCGTTCTCGCCCGCGTGGATGCGCACGACGAAGCCGGGCGTTTCCGCGGCGATCGACACGATCTCCGCGAGCACGCTTTTGAGCTCAAGGATGTCGTTGATCTCCTCGCCGATGATATCGCTCCCGGCCACATAGGGGTCGGCGGCGACGGCGCGCAGGACCCGGAGGTTCTCCGCAAGATAGTCGTTTGGCGTGACCTTGTCGCGCACGATGGTCAGCGGGACGCGGCGGATGCCCGCGAGAAAGCGCAGCAGCACGCCCGTCTCCGCCGTCACGGCGGGCATGACCTCGTGGATCTGACGGAGCACGGCGGGCGCCAGGTCGGGCTTGACGAGGCTGGTGTCGGTGATCTCGGCGTAGTCGATGCCGCAGCGGCGATAGCCGCGGGCGATCCAGAGAATCTTGTTCTGGAAGAGCGTGTTGCTGCGGTAGGCGGGATTGTCCCGGTCGCGGCGCATCTGCCGCAGGGCCCTGGCGATGTCCGCGTCGGGCAGCCGCGCGCTGTCCGCCTCCGGGATGCGCGTCTCATGCGCGACGCCCTTGGTGAACACATAGCGGTAGAGATAGACCTTCTCCAGATCGGCGAAGACGGCCTGCCCGTCCTTCGGCACGGCCAGCGAGGCGCGGATGCGGGCGATGTTGTACGCCGCGTCCGCGCTGTTGCGCAGCAGGAGATCGGCGAAGTTGATGAAGGTGTTGTCGTCGATGCGCCGGTCGAGGTACTTGCCGCTCAGCGGGAGATCCGCGAGCGAAGCGGCCACGGCCGCGCGGCTCTCGTCGAGCATGCGCCGCTGCCGCTCCGTCAGACGCAGACCGAGCTTCTTCACATAATAGAGCGGGTAGCGGATCTGATGATGGAGGCCGAGCGCGATCAGCACGTCCGGCGCGAGGTTGGCGCTCATGTGCGTGTGCAGGTCGGTGCGGAATTTGCAGTCTTCAAACAGATAGGTCTTGACGATGGTCTTCTGCTCGCTCAGCCGATAGTCCTTGGTCTGGCTCATGAGAGCCTTGGAGATGGCGGGGATCGAGCCCTTCATTTCCACGCTGCCGTCGGGGTAGATGTTGGCGACCTTGGTGTTGCCCAGGCGGAAGATATAGACTTTCCGGTTCTCCCCGTCGATATAGCAGGGGACCGTCCCGCGGATGACCTTGAGGCCCTGCTCGTCAAAGCTCAGCGGCAGCGCGCAGAGCCGGGCGAGGTTCGTGATGAGGTTGCCGGTGCCGTGGTTCGGCGTGCGCAGGACATAGCGCAGCCCGCCGCTCTCCTGATAGAGATCGACGATGATGTCTTTTTCCTTGTCAAGATAGAAGCGAGCGAAGAACTCCACGGCAGCGCCTCCCCGCGCGAGCGTTTTTTTGTTGTTTAACACCCTATCCGAAAACGCCGCGTTTGTCAAGCGCCGGGGGAGGTTTTCGCGTGCCTGCGGCCCGGAAAAGCGGCGGGGTCGATGCCGGTCAGCTGCTTGATGAGCCACAGGAAGAAGAGCAGCACCAGGATCGGGATCACGCAGGAGGTGACGATCATGACGGCCAGCGTCTCGACGAAGCGGTTGAGCGTGTCGGCTGCCTTGTCGGTGAGCGTGTCGGCCGTCTCGGCCATGCGGGAGAGGATGGAGCGGATCCGCCCGCTGTCGTCGGCGGCGTCGGCCAGCTCCGAGGTCTCGCCGCTGAGCTCCTCCGCCTGCGCGATCGTCGCGTCGATGGAGGCCTGGTAGGAGGCGTCGATGGCGTCTGAGACGCGCAGACTGGCCGGGATGATGAAGAAGGCGGCCAGCGCGAAGAGGGCGATCTTTGCCGCCAGCGCGCTCCAGACCTTCGATCTGGCGAAGAGCCCGACCAGCAGCAGGGCGCAGGCGCCGGGGATCAGATAGCGGAACACCGCCGCCCCGATCATGGTGATGAGGTATTTTTCGGAGTACAGCACGCAGAGGATCAGCAGAAAGTATTCCGTGAAATCCGTGAGCTTTTCCGCGATGGGCGTAGCCGTGTCGCCCGGGATGGCGGATATGCCCGCCGAGGCGAGCGTCGAGGTCGCCGTCAGCTTCAGCACGGTCTCGATCTTGCCGTCGATCGAGGCGTAGTCGCGCGCGTGCGTGTCCTGCGCGGAGGCGAAGGGCGCGGCGAACAGCAGCGAGGCGAGCGCCGCGAGCACCAGCAGCAGGGCGAGCAATGCTTTTTTCAGTCGGTCGGTCATAGCAGTTCCTCCTTTCGATCAGGCCGCGGCGGGCAGAAAGCGCAGGGTATAGTCCCCGGCGTCGACGAGGCTGAGGATAAAGGTCTTGATGAGAGCCTGGGCGTTTTCGGCCGCGCGCTCGAGCACGCCGCGGTCGATGGCCTTCTGCGCGGCCGAGCTCTCCAGCTCGATGAGCGCGTTGTTGTAATCCGTGATCGAGATGGGGTTGCCGAGCCCCTCCTTCTCGGAATAGAGCGCGAAGCTCTCCGGGTCGATATCCACGCTGAGGATCTCCGGAAGCGGGATGCGCACGACGATCTCCCGCGCCGCCTCGTCCTTTTCCACCGTGATCTTCGAAAAGTCGATCCCCGCCGCGATCACGCCGTCGTAGCTGGCCAGAAAGGCCGACTT
Organism: Oscillospiraceae bacterium; assembly: GCA_017430985.1. Lineage (GTDB taxonomy): Bacteria > Bacillota > Clostridia > Oscillospirales > Oscillospiraceae > Limivicinus. Next base: position 8,762 of record JAFRLZ010000006.1, on the reverse strand, counting down.
CGTGATGGGCAGCTCCAGCCGGAACAGCGTTTTGATGCTTGAGAAGCTGACGAGCTCTGTGAAATAATATTCCTCGGTCGTCAGCAGGCCCATGTCGTTCAGACCGTCGCGGATCACCTCGGCCGTGACCTCCCGTTCGACCTCCACGATGCGTTCCACCGTTTTCACACGCGGCGTCGGCTCGCTGCGCTCGGGTGCGGGCGGCACGGAGCCCGCGGCGCTCCCGGCTCTGGCGTAGGGGATCCCCACGCACAGGACAAGGACGATCGCCAGCAGGACCAGCCCGATCAGCACCCAGAGCACGACGGCCTTCCCCGCTTTGTTTTTTTGTCTCATCGTTATCCCACCTCCCTGGTAATTTGCGGCGTTTCCGCCGATGCCTTCCCATCTACAGCATACCGCGGCGCCGCGCGTTTTTCTATCGTCGTCGGGGCAAAATAATGTCGCGTATCCCCTTCAAAAATGCAAAATAAGGGTGTATACTGTCTGCAGACGGACAGAGAGGAGTGCGGCGACATGGGAAGAGTCTCGGTCAAAGCGAATAAAAACGTCTATCAGCTCAGCCGCGAGCGGCAGGGCCTCAGCCGCGAGGCGGCGGGCGAGCTGCTGGTGCACGTCTCGCCGGAGCGGATCGAAAAGATCGAGAGCGGGCGGAGCGCGCCGCACCCGGACGAGGTGCTGACCATGGAGCGCGGCTACAGGGATCCGGAGCTGTCGAATTACTACTGCACGCACGAGTGCCCCATCGGCATGAAGTACGAGCCGGAGGCGCGGCTGCAGGAGCTGCCGCAGCTGACGGTGGAGCTGCTCTCGGCGCTCAACGCCATGGAGGAGGAAAAAAACCGCCTCATCGACATCTCGGTCGACGGGCGGGTCAACGATTTCGAACGGCGGAAGTTCGACGCGATCCTTGAAAAGCTCACGCGGCTCGAACGCTCGATCCGCGGCCTGCGGATCTGGATCGAGCACGCCGCCCAGAGCGGCAAGCTCGACGAGGCGGACGAATAGTTTCAGTTTTAGGGGAAGCGGTAACCGGGAGCTTGGCGAGGCGTTGGTTTTTTGACCGTAGGGGCCGATGCCCTCATCGGCCCGCGGAAAAAAACCTGTTCATGCGGGGCGATGAGGGCATCGCCCCCTACATCATCCAATTAAAACGCCCCTGCAAACTCAAAAACAAACGGAGGACTGTGAAGCGTTCACAGTCCTCCGTTCTTCCTTATCCGAAGAGCAGGGCGCTGGCGATGCCGAAGTAGACCAGCAGGCTCAGCGCGTCCACGATCGTGGTGATGAAGGGGCTGGCCATCACGGCCGGGTCGAAGCCCAGCTTCTTGGCGCACATCGGCAGCGTGCAGCCGATGACCTTGGCGATCAGCACCGTCACGGCCATGGTGAAGCACACGACGGCGGCCGTCAGCACGCCGATATCGGTGTTGCCGAGCAGGAGCCGGTCGAACAGCATGATCTTGCCGAAGCAGATCACCGCCAGAGCGCCGCCGCACAGCAGGGCGGTCTGCCCCTCCTTCCAGATCACGCGCGGCAGGTCGGCGAAGTCCAGTTCGCCCAGCGAGAGGGCGCGGATGATCGTCACCGAGGCCTGCGAGCCGGAGTTGCCGCCGGTGTCCATCAGCATGGGGATGAAGGCCGTGAGCACCACCTGCGCGGCCAGCGCGCTCTCGAAGCCGGTGATGATCATGCCCGTGAAGGTGGCCGACACCATCAGCAGCATCAGCCAGGGGATGCGGTGCCGGAACAGGTCCCAGGCGTTGGAGCGCAGATAAGTCTTCTCCGAGGGGAGGATGGCGGCCATCTTCTCGATGTCCTCCGTGGCCTCCTCGACCATGACGTCCATCGCGTCGTCGAAGGTCACGATACCGACCATGCGCCCGTCCGTGTCCACCACGGGCAGGGCGAGGAAGTTGTACCTGGAGAGCTTCTGCGCGACCTCCTCCTGGTCGGTCAGGGTGTTGACGGAGATCACGTTCTCGTCCATGATCTGCGCGACCGGCGTCTCGTCGTCCTCGGCCAGCAGCAGGTCCTTCACGCTCACCGTGCCGACGAGCTTTTTCTCCGTGGTGACGTAGCAGGTGTAGATGGTCTCCTTGTCCACGCCGGTCCTGCGGATGCGACGGATGGCCTCCTCCACCGTCATGGTCGGGCGCAGGGAGATGTACTCCGTCGTCATGATGGAACCGGCGGAGTTTTCCGGGTAGCGCAGGATCTCGTTGATCTCCTTGCGCATCTCCGGGTCGGCCTGCTCCAGGATGCGCTTGACGACGTTGGCCGGCATCTCCTCCACGAGGTCGGCCGCGTCGTCGACGTACAGCTCGTTGACGAGCTCGTGCAGCTCGCGGTCGGAAAAGCCGCGGATCAGAAGCTCCTGGCTCTCCGGCGTGAGCTCGGCAAAGGTCTCGGCCGCCGTCTCCTTCGGCAGCAGCCGGAACAGCAGCGGCGTGCGCTCCTCATCCAGCTCTTCGAAGATCGCGGCGAGGTCCGCCGGCTCGAGCGTGCCGAGAACGTCCTTCAGGGTCTGGTATTTTTTCTCGTCGAGAAGCGCCCTGATCGTCTTCTCCATGGGGGTGCTGTGAACTGCCATCGGTGTTCCTCCTCTCAGATCCCGTTACGGATCAGGAAGCCCGACAGGCAGGCCAAAGCAAGGCTGTTCAGTTTGTGGCGGAGGCGTGCAAAGGCACGGCTTCCGCGTCGCTTCGGCCTGCTGAACTGCCGGTACTGCTTCCACCGTCCATGACGTCTCCTCCTTGTCGTTTTTTTGGCATACTGCCAAGCTTAGAATACCCGAAAACACCCCGGTCTGTCAACCAGAAACAGGAAAAAGCGGGCAGCTTTTGCTGCCCGCTTTTCGGGAGCTTTCAGAGCTTATCCCCTGACCGCGCCGCCGCAGTATTCGCAGCAGCCGTTTTCGTCGGGGATCGTGGTCGCGCCGCAGTAAGGGCAGGTCACGGCCGTCTTGGGCGCGGCCGCCGCGGCGATCTCCTCACGCACGCCCTGCCGCATGTGCTCGACGGCCTCCTTGATGTCGTTGCCGATCTTCAGGCACTCATAGTAGTCGTTCAGGCGCAGGTTCGTGTTGATCCCGGCGCGCCGGATGTTCCAGCTGCCGCCCGCGGCGTTCATGGGCGTCTCGCCGGTCTTGATGTAGCCGTTGGAGATGCTGAAGCGCATCTCGTCGAAGTACGGATGGTTGACGCGGACGGTCACATAGAAGTTGTAGGAGTACTCGTAGCGCGGCGGATTATAGCTGACGGACTTGCCGTCCGGCCCGGTGCGCTTGAGCTCGTTGCGGCTCTCCTCGATGTCGAGGTCGCAGCCGGTGACCTGCGAGAAATCGAGGATGTCGGGGTTGGCTTCCGCCAGGTTGGAGGCGCTTGTGACGGTGAATTTGCGGGCGTCCTCGTCGATCAGGAGCTTGGTGTGCTTGCCGAGGCTGCGCGTGGTGTGGAAGGCGGCGGCCGCCTTCGCGTTTTCCGCGCGGTAGGCGAGCTGCGCCTCGATATCCTTCACGGCGCTGTGGCGGCGCTCGCTGAACCAGGGGGAGAGCTTGGCCGCGCAGTCCTTGCACAGGTTGCCGTCTTCCAGCTTCCGGTTGCCGAGCAGACCAATCTTGTTGTTGCAGATGCTGCAGAATTTTTTATCGAACAGACCCATGGTGCATCCTCCCGAAAGTTTTTTGGTTTCTGCGCCCAGTATAGCATGTTTCCCGGGAAAAGAAAAGCGATATTCTTCCGCGCTTCCGGGCAAACTGTCTGCGGGAGGTGATCACCGTGAGCAAAAAGAAAAAAACCGCGCCGCGCGGCGGGGAGAACATCCGGCTCGACCCGGAAAAGCGCGTCGCGCCGCAGTTCGACGGCGTCGGCATCAAAAAGTTCCTCGCGCCCGAGCCGAGCGAGATGGGCTTCCGCGTGCTGGACGACTGCGCCGAAGACCACGAGATGTGAGAAAAGGCTCTTTTCTTTTTCGGAGAAAACCGCTATACTGTGTAACAGGAAAGCATCGAACGGGGGAGAGCATATGGATTTTACGCACTTCAACGAACAGGGCCGCGCGAAGATGGTGGACGTGGGCGAGAAGCCCGTCAGCGTCCGCACGGCCGTAGCCGCCGGCCGCGTGCTGGTGAGTGAAGAGACGCTCGCGCTCATCAAAAGCGGCGGCATGAAGAAGGGCGACGTGCTGACCGTGGCGCAGATCGCGGGCGTGATGGGCGCCAAGCGCACCCCGGAGCTCATCCCCATGTGCCACCCGGTGCTGGTCGACGGGATCGACCTGCAGCTCTGGCTGACGGAGGAGCCCCCTGCCGTGGAGATCCGCGCGAGCGTCAGCTGCGGCGGGCGCACCGGCGTGGAGATGGAGGCGCTGACGGCCGTGAGCACCGCGGCGCTGACGGTCTATGACATGTGCAAGGCTGTGCAGAAGGACATGGTCATCGATTCGATCCGCCTGCTGCGCAAGACCGGCGGCGTCCACGGCGATTTTGAGAGAGACGAATAAACAGTCATTCCGAGCAAAAGGCGGCCACCGGGCAGGTGACCGCCTTTTGCGTGGGAATCCGTTCTTTTTGAAAACGGATTGCCGCGGCTCCTGCGGAGCCTCGCAATGACAGGGAAAAACTTACCGGCACACGAAGCAGTGCCATTCCTCCTCGCAGAGATGGCGCTCGATCGTGAAGCCGTGCTTCAGCAGCGCGGCGCGCAGCTCGTCCTGCCGCCCCTCGATGATGCCGGAGCAGACGAAGGCCGCGCCCTCCGCCATGAAGGAGCGGGCGAAGGCGGCCAGAGGCAGGATCACGTCCGCAACGATGTTGGCCAGCACAAGACCGTAGCCCGTGCCGAGCTCGCGGCGCAGCCCCGCGTCCGCAAGGATGTCGCCCGCGAGCACGCGGAAGCGCTCGGGCCCGAAGCCGTTGAGCGCGGCGTTGGCCGCGGCCACGTCCGGCGCCTTGGGGTCCACGTCGCAGCCGAGGCAGCTGTCCGCCCCGAACAGCAGCGCGCCGATGCCGAGGATGCCGCTGCCGCAGCCGAGATCGAGCACGCGCATCCCGGGCGTCACGAGAGACTCCAGCGCACTCAGGCACATGCGCGTGGTGGCGTGGCTGCCCGTGCCGAAGATGAGCCCCGGGTCGAGCCGCAGCGGAAGCCGCCCGTCCTCCGGGGCGTCCTCCCATTCCGGCACGACCACGAGCTTTTCGCCCACCTCGATGGGCTTGTAATAGTCGCGCCAGTTGTTTTCCCAGTCGCTGTCTGCGATGTAGGAGACGCTCACGCCCTCGTAGAGCGCGCGGATGCGCTGCAGCAGGTCCCAGCCCGCGTCCTCGTCCGGCAGATAGCACTTGATCCGGCTGACGCCGCGGAAGCGGGAGGCCAGGGCCTCGTCCACATAGTCCCAATACTGGTGGTTGTGCTCCAGAAAGCTCTGGAAATCCGCCTCGTTTTCGATCACGAAGCCGGAAGCGCCCAGCGCGGCCAGCTCGTCGCAGCGGCGGTCGATCTCCTCGGCGGGGGTGTCCAGGCTGACTTCGATCCAGCGCATGCCCTCATCTCCTTTCGTCGGGCCCTTATTGTACCCGATTTTCCGCGCCTTGTCAAAAAAAGGAGCCGTCGGTTTCCGACGGCTCCCGCCTTGTACGGTCTGTTACTCGACGGTGCGCTCCAGCCAGGCGCGGAGCTCTGCCTCGTCGAGACCGAGACCAGCGGCCATGAAGGGCACCGTCTCGTTGAAGTTCATCCTGCGCAGACGCTCGAAGTTCGTGATCGGGCGGCTCTGGATGTCGCCGCCGAGATCGCGGCCTTCCATATAGCCGCACTCATAGCACATCATCACGTCGTATTTCCGATGGCTGTCCAGGGTCATTTCTTTTCCGCAGCGCGGGCATTTCATATCGCGATCCCTCCGTATGTTTTTCAACTCCCGGTGTCTCCACTATAGCGCGCCGCGGGGGAATATGCAAGCATAAAAATCCCGCTCTTGCCAGGAACAGGGACATCGTGTAATATGGGATCAGATCAGAAGAAGCGAGGGGGGACGGACATGCCGGTCAGACTCATCTTTCAGGACGAACAGCTTCTCGTCTGCGTCAAGCCCGCCGGCGTCGCCTCCGAGGACGGCGGATTGCCGGAGCTGCTGCGCGCGCAGTGCGGCGGCGAGCTCTGGTGCGTCCACCGGCTCGACAGGGCCGTGGGCGGCGTGATGGTCTACGCCCGCACGAAGCAGAGCGCCGCGGCGCTCTCGGCGGCGGTGTCCGCCCGGCGGCTCGAAAAACGGTATCTCGCCGTGGCGCAGGGGCGCGTCCCGGAGGAGAGCGCCGAGCTGCGCGATCTTCTGTATCACGACGCGGCGAAGAACAAAAGCTATATCGTCAAGCGCCCCCGGCGCGGCGTGCGCGAGGCGGCGCTGTCCTATCGGCTGCTCGCCCAGCGCGAAGCGGAGGGCGAGCTGCTGAGTCTGCTGCGCATCCGCCTTGAGACGGGGCGCAGCCACCAGATCCGCGTACAGCTGGCCTCGCGCGGCCTGCCGCTCGTCGGCGACGGGCGCTACGGCAGCACGCTGCGCGGCGGGCCGATCGCGCTCTGGTCGGAAGAGCTGGCCTTTCCGCACCCGGCGGCGGGAGAGACGCTGCGCTTTGCCGCGCCGCCGCCGCAGGACTGGCCGTGGACCTTGTTTTCAGATGTTTTGAGGGAGGGAACGGAGCTTGCAGATCGCTGATATCTTTACGCTGCTGGGCGGCGTCGCGCTGTTTCTGTTCGGCATGACGCTCATGGGCGAGGGCCTGAAGAAGGTCGCGGGCAACAAGATGGAACTGGTGCTTTACCGTCTCTCCGGCACGCCGCTGCGTGGGCTGCTGCTCGGCGCGGGCGTGACCGCGATCATCCAGTCCTCCTCGGCCACCTCCGTGATGGTGGTCGGCTTCGTCAACTCCGGCATGATGAAGCTGCCGCGCGCCGTGGCGGTCATCGAGGGCGCGCTCATCGGCACCAGCATTACCGGCTGGATCATCGCCGTGTCGAGCCTCGGCGGCGGAGGAGGCTGGACCTCGCTTTTCTCAACGGCCACGCTCTCGGCCGTTGTGGCGGTGATCGGCGTGGTGCTGCGGATGTTCTCCAAAAAGCAGAGCCGCCGCCATGTGGGCGAGATCCTGCTGGGCTTTGCGGTGCTGATGTTCGGCATGCAGTCCATGAGCGGCGCGGTCTCGCCGCTCAAGGACAGCCCGGCCTTCGTTGGACTGCTCACGCGCTTTTCGCATCCGCTCGTCGGCATGCTCGTCGGCGCGGTCTTCACGGCCGTCCTCCAGAGCGCCTCGGCGGCCGTCGGTATCCTGCAGGCCCTGTCCATGACCGGCGCGATCACCTTTGCCGCGGCTTATCCGCTGCTGCTGGGCATCGCGGTGGGCTCGGCGCTGCCGGTGCTGCTGTCGGCGCTCGGCGCCAAAACGGACGGACGGCGCACGGCGCTGGTTTATCTGGTGCTGGAAGTGATCTCCGCACTGCTTTTCGCCCTGCTGTACTACGGGCTGTCGGTCTTCGTGCCGCTCGGGCTCTCCGACCGGGTGATGGACCCGCTGAGCATCGCCGCGGCGAACACCGCCTTCCGCGCGCTCAGCAAGGGCCTGCTGCTGCCCTGCAACGGCCTGGTCGTGCGTCTGGTGGAGACGCTGGTGCGCCCGAGCGAGGCCGAACGCGCGGCTAACGCCTCGCTCGACCGGCTTGACGAGCGCTTCCTTGCGCACCCGCCGCTGGCCGTCGAGCAGAGCCGCCTGACGACCGCCGACATGGCGACGCTCGCCCGGTCGAACATCCTCGCGGCGCTCGCGCTGATGGACAACTTCACGAGCGAGGGCTTTGCGCACGTCGAGGCCAACGAGGACCGCGTGGACGAGTACGAGGACAAGATCGGCAGCTATCTCGTCAAGCTCAACACCCACGAGCTCAACGAGCAGCAGAACGAGACGGTCTCGCGCATCCTGCACACGCTCACGGACTTCGAGCGTATCAGCGACCACGCCATGAACCTGGCCGAGACCGCGCGCGAGATGCGCGAGAAAAAGATCGCCTTCTCCGGCGCGGCCGAGCGGGAGGTGGAGGTGCTTACCGCCGCGGTGCGGGAGATCCTGGATCTCTCCTTCAACGCCTACGCGGAGCTGGACCCGGAGCTGGCCTACCGCGTCGAGCCGCTCGAGGAGCGGATCGACACGCTCTGCGACGAGATGAAGCTGCATCACGTCGACCGTCTGCAGCGCGGCGAGTGCACGCTGGAGCAGGGCTTCGTGTTCAACGACCTGCTCTCGAACCTCGAACGCGTGGCGGACCACTGTTCCAACGTGGCCATCGCGGTCATCGAGCTGCAGGCGGAGGTCTACGACGCGCACGACTATGTGATCCGGCTGCGCGAGCTCCGGGCGCACCACTTCGACGAATACTACCGGGAATACGAACAGAAATACAGAGTATGAACACAGGAAGAAGGCGGACCGGAACGGTCCGCCTTCTTCCTGCGTTTTGCATAAATTTGAGTTTATCGAGGCGATAGCCCCCCTTGCCTAAAGGGGGGTGGCCGAGCGAAGCGAGGTCGGGGGGATATAAAAACGCCCCGAAATCGCAGCGCACAGCGACCGACAGAATCCCCCAGTCGCCTGCGGCGACAGCCCCCTTTAGGCAAGGGGGCCTAAGAGGAACGATGGAAATCCCCCAGTCGCCTGCGGCGACAGCCCCCTTTAGGCAAGGGGGCCTAAGAGGAACGATGGAAATCCCCCAGTC
>JAFRLZ010000032.1 GCA_017430985.1 Oscillospiraceae bacterium | reverse complement strand
TGCGCTCTTCAACGCGCACCCGCTTCGCTGGGCTGCGCGTTGAGGGGGATTGCAGCCCGCTGCATGCACTCGCTGCGCTCGCACACTAGCGGGCTGAGAAGAGTTTTTTGCGAGGTACACGCCCCCGCAAAAAACGATCGACTTGCTTTCGCCGCTGCGGCGGCGAAAGAGTTGGTCTGTCATTGCGAGGCTCCGCAGGAGCCGTGGCAATCCGTCTCCCTAAAACTAATCGATAAACTCCCGTTTATCCATTCACGTCTGTCGTCTGCAGAAGCGGCCCGACCGGCTCGGCCGTGCAGGCGAAGGGGTATTCCTGCTTGAGCTTCGCGCAGCAGGCCTCCGCGGCCTCCGCCTCGGCGAAAACGCCGAAGACGGCCGAACCGGTGCCCGTCATCACGGCGCCGAGCGCGCCGCCGTCGAGCAGCTCGCCCTTGATCTGGCGGATGCTGCGCATGCGCCGGTCGTCCACATCCTCGAAGACGTTGTACATCCGCCGCGCGAGCACGGGCAGGTCCTGCGCCCGCAGCGCGTCGAGGAGCCCCGCGGTGTCCGGATGGATGCGCAGGGACGCCGCGTCCAGCCGTCGGAAAAGCTCCGGCGTGGAGATGGAGAAGGAGGGCTTGACGATCACGAAGCGGCAGGGCGGCATGTTGGGCAGCGGCTGCAGGAGCTCGCCCCGCCCGGTCGCCAGCATCGTGCCGCCGGTCAGGCAGAAGCTCACGTCCGAGCCGATCGCCCCGGCAAGCGCCGCGAGCGCCTCCGGCCCCAGCGGGGTTTCGGCGGCGCGGTCGAGCGCGCGCAGGACGGCTGCGGCGTCCGAGGAGCCGCCGCCCATGCCCGCGCCCACGGGGATGCGCTTGCGGATGTCGATCTCGAGCCCTTCCGGACCGTCGAAGCCGCTCGCCTCGCGCCAGCGCAGCGCGGCGCGGACAGCAAGGTTGCGCTCATCGTGCGGCATGTAGTGGAGGTTACTCCGCGCGCGCACGCCCGACCCGCCCGGCGTCAGCGTCAGCTCGTCGCAGAGCGAGACGGTCTGCATGACCATGAGCATCTCATGGTAGCCGTCGGGCCGGCGCGCGGTCACGTCCAGCGAGATGTTGAGCTTGGCGTAGGCCTTTTCGCGTAAGATCACGGTCTTTCCTCACTTCCCAGACGGTAGACCCGCAGCTCATAGGGGCGAGCCGTGAAGCCGTTGGCGATCACGAAGTTGTAGTCGTAGTTCCCCATGACGTAGCTCCATTCCTCCAGCCAGACATCCGCCGGCGCGTCGAAGCGCTTGAGCTCGTCCGAGAAGGAGCAGATCACCAGCAGCCGCTCGCTGCCGTAGCGGCGCTCGTAGACGTAGAAGTCTTTGCTCTCCGGCATGTACTCGCGGTAGTCGCCGTAGAGCGCGACGGCGTTGTCTCTGCGGAACTTCAGCAGCTTCCGGTAGAAGTTGAGCAGAGAATCCGGGTCGGCCTCCTGCGCCTCGACGTTGATCTCCGTGTAATTGGGGTTGACGCCGAACCACGGCGTGCCCTCGGTGAAGCCCGCGTTCGGCCCGGCGGACCACTGCACGGGCGTGCGGGAGTTGTCGCGCGCGGACTTCTGGATCAGCCTGAGCACGCTCTTTTGCGGCAGGATGTGCGAGGCGATGGCGGCGTTGTTCCTCGCGGAGACGTCGGGGTAGTCCTCCACGCGCGGGAGGGGATTGTTGAGCATGCCGATCTCCTGCCCCTGATAGATGAAGGGCGTGCCGCGCTGCAGCAGGTACATGGCCGCGAGCATCTTGCCGCTCTCCACGCGGTATTTTTCGCTGCCGTAGCGGCTGATGATGCGCGGGTGATCGTGGTTTTCGATGTAGAGCGCAGGCCAGGCCTTGCCCTCGAGCTTCGTCTGCCAGGCGCTGAAGGCGCGCTTCATCTTGCGCAGGCTGAAGGGCAGCTGCACGAAGTCCGTCATGAAGCAGTCGGCCTCCATGGGCTCGAAAGCGATCATCTCGTCGAGGACCTGGTCCGGCCCCTCGGTGATGTAGCGCAGGGCGGTGTCCGGCGTGGTCAACGGGCTCTCACCCACGGTAAAGCAGTCGTAGTGGCTCAGCACGTCGCGCTTGAACTCCGCCAGATAGGCGTGCACGGGCGGGAGGTTGGAGAAGTGCTTGCGGCCGTTGGCCACGGGAGTCTTCGGGTGGACGTTGGGCAGCCCCGGCGTCTTGGAAATGAAGGTGATCACGTCCTCGCGGAAGCCGTCCACGCCCATGTCCAGCCAGAAGCGCATGATGTCCTTGACCTCCTCGCGCACGCGGGGATTGTCCATGTTCAGGTCCGGCTGCTTTTTGGCGAAGAGGTGCAGATAGTATTCGTCCAGACCCTCGTCGTATTCCCAGGCGCCGCCCTCGAACATGCTCGTCCAGTTGTTCGGGGGATAGCGGCGGCCGTTCCGGGTCTTGCCTTTCCGCCAGATATAGTAGTCGTGATAGGGATTGTCTTTTCCCTTTTTGCTCTCGATGAACCAGGGGTGCTCGTCCGAGGTGTGGTTGACCACGAGGTCCATGAAGACCCGCATCCCGCGCCCGTGCGCCTCGTCCAGCAGCTGCCGGAACACGTCCAGGTCGCCGTAGTCGGGGTGGATGTTCCGGTAGTCGGAGATGTCGTAGCCGTAGTCGGCGTTGGGGGAGGGGTAGATCGGGGAGAACCAGATCGCGTCCACGCCGAGGCTCTGGATGTAGTCCAGCTTGCTCAGCACGCCCCAGAGGTCGCCGATCCCGTCGCCGTTGCCGTCGCAGAAGCTGCGGATCCAGATCTGATAGACGGCCATTTCCTTGTACCATTGCGCCATAGTACCACTTCCTTTTCCTTCCTTTCATCATAGCACAAAAACACCCCGAATGGCAACGCAAAAGAGCGCCGCGGTTGACTTTTTCACAGTTTATTGTATAATGAGCATCTACCTGCGGCAGATCGACCGCATGAAACGGAAAGGAACATCCTGCATGAAAAAGCGTTTTCTGCCCCTGCTGCTCGCGCTGCTGCTGCTCGTCGGAGCATTCGGCGGAGCGGCCCGGGCCGATGATACCGTGATCGTCAATCTCGGCACGGCCGAGGCCGGCGCCGCGATCGACCGGCTGCTCTTCTCGACGGAGAGCGGCAGCGCCGCGCTCAGCGGCGGCGCGCTGCCCGAGGGCTGCCGGATCGAGACCGAGACGCGCGAGGACGGCGCCTACCATTATCTGCGCGGCCTGCCGATGCAGGCGGGCAACTTTGAATTCAGCCTGAGCGTCACCGGGCCGGGCGAGGGAGACGAGCTGCTGCTGATCGAGGAATTGACCTGCGCGCTGTCGCTGCGGCCGAGCACGCCCGCGGTGGAGATCTCCGCGGATCAGAGCTGCGCCGAGGGCGAGGACGTGAGCCTCGCCGTCCGGGCGAGCGTGGCCGACGCGGGCGTCCTCAGCTATCAGTGGTATGCCAGCGACACGCGCAGCGACCACGGCGGCTCGCTGCTCTACGGCGCCACGGCGGCGGAGCTGCGTCTCCGGCCAGAGGCCGGGACGCGGTACTACTACTGCGTCGTGACCAACACCAACAACGGCATGATGGCCGCCGCGGCTTCGCCGGCCGCCGCCGTTATGGTGCAGGCCGTCAGGCCGGTCAGCCTCAGTCTGAGCGCCGCACCGGCCAAGCTGGAGTTCAACGCGGGCGACAGCCTGGACACCACGGGCCTTCGCCTGCTCCTCACTTACTCCGACGGCCGGACCGAGACGATCAGCACCGGCTTTTCGGCCGAGCCCGCGCTGCTCGGGGCGGTCGGCTCTCAGCTCGTCACGGTCAGCTACGCCGGCCTCAGCTGCAGCTACACCGTGCAGGTGCGCGAGGCCCCGGCGGAGCTGCTCGACCTGCAGATCGTCGACCTCCCGACAAAGCTGGACTATGTCGTGGGCGACTGGCTGGACACCTCCGGCATGACGCTGCGCGTCGACACCAACAAGGGCTCCTACGACGTGTCCACGGGCTACAGCTGCACCCCGCGCCGTCTGGAGCAGGAGGGGCGGCAGAGCATCACCGTCCGCTATGACAGCCTCAGCGCGACCTTCACGGTGAACGTGGCCTCCGCGGAGAAGAAGGTGGAGAGCATCGTCGTCACCCGCCGTCCCGCAAAGCTCAGCTACAAGGTGGGCGAGGGCTTCGATCCCCTCGGCATGGCGCTGACGGTACAGACCAACCAGGGGGCGGAGGAGGTCACCGAGGGCTTCACCTGGCTGCCGCAGCAGTTCAGCTACGCCGGCAGACAGAACGTCACCATCTTTTACGGCGGCAAGAGCTGCACGCTGGAGCTGATCGTGGATACGCCCGCGGCGGCGCAGACCCCGGCCGAGAGCCCCGCGCCGGAACCCTCGCCGGAGGCCGCTCCGACGACCGCGCCGCGCCCCGACACGCAGGTGGAGCGCAGGAGCGGGCAGACCGCCGTCACGGTGATCGCAGTCGCCGCGCTGCTGGGCCTGGCCGCGCTGCTGGCCTATGTGTATCTGGCCAAGCGCGAGAGGATCCTCGCGCTGCTGGAAAAGCTCAGGAACAGGACGGGGCGGAACTGAGTCCGCCCCGCAAAAAAGTTGGAAAAGCTGTTGACAGAGGCCTTGAGGATATGGTATTATCTCATGGCTGAACAGCCCGTGCGGGTGTAGTTCAATGGTAGAACACCAGCCTTCCAAGCTGGATACGTGGGTTCGATTCCCATCACCCGCTCCAGCGTCAGAAGAAGCTCGTTCCGTTCCGCTTCGCGCGGTTTCTTCAAAAGCCGCGCAAAGCTGCACCTCCACGATCTCCTTCTTCCTTTTCCAAATCGAACCCGCTGACGCTGGGCTTCGATTTGGTCATGTGGAGAGCTGAGCTGGCAGCGTTGATATGCGCCAATAGCTCAGCAGGATAGAGCAACTGCCTTCTAAGCAGTAGGTCGGGGGTTCGAATCCCTCTTGGCGTGCCACTCGTCCTCGCAAGCTTCGCATCGTCTCGCTTCCTCGCGGGCTCGAAAGCTCGCTCGCTCCGCTGCTCGTCCTCTCAAAAACAAACCCGCTGCGCTGGGCTTTGTTTTTGTAAAGAGGCGCGGGGTGCAAGTCCATATTTGGTGGGATTAGCTCAGTTGGCAGAGCACCGGATTGTGGTTCCGGGTGTCGTGGGTTCGAGCCCCATATCCCACCCCACAGAGAGGAAAGGCCGGCTGCGCCGGCCTTTTTCCTCGAAACGATCTTGGGATGTAGTGTAATGGTAACACACCGGACTTTGACTCCGATATAGTGGGTTCGAGTCCCGCCATCCCAGCCACCGCAGCCATGCCGCAGGCATGGCTGCGGAAAAGAAAAACCATTTGAAGGATACGCCCCAGTAGCTCAGGAGGTAGAGCACCTGCCTTTTAAGCAGGGTGTCCGGGGTTCGAGTCCCCGCTGGAGCACCAAAAAAGCAGCCGAAAGGCTGCTTTTTTGGTGCTCCGACGAAGGGACTCGAATCAAAGTCGAACGCCGCGGCGCGGCGTTCATCGACCAGTGCGAACACCGGTCGATACGATTGTTTGCGCCGATCCCCCGCGAGGCGCGAACGCATCCGCTGTTTTTGCACGGAAACGATTGTATGTCCCGCGGGTTTATGATATGCTTTTTCCGTAAGCCGGCGATCGCCGCGGCCCCGCTTTGCCGGGAGACGGACGGGAGGAAAACAGATGAAAACGACGTTTGATCCGCTTGCGCAGCGATACCCCTCGCAGCGATTTCCCATCTACGCCCGCGGCGGGATGGTGAACTGCTCGAGCCCGCAGGCCTCCGCCGCCGGACTCGCCGTCCTGCGCCGGGGCGGCAACGCCGTGGACGCCGCAGTCGCCGCGGCCGCCGCGCTCACGGTCGTGGAGCCCACGGCCAACGGCCTCGGCTCCGACGCCTTCGCGCTGGTCTGGTCCGAGAAGGAGCGGCGGCTGTACGGCCTCAACAGCAGCGGGCCGGCGCCCATGCTGGCGAGCGCCGGGCGCATCAAAGCCGACGGCAGGGACCGGGACGGGAAAATGCCCGTCCACGGCTGGGCGCCCGTGACCGTTCCGGGCGCGCCAAGGGCCTGGGCGGAACTGGCCGGCCGCTTCGGAAGACTGCCGCTCGCGGAGGACCTGGCCCCGGCCGTGGCTTATGCCCGGGAGGGCTATCCCTGCGCGCCGAACCTTGCGCGGCTGTGGAACAGGGCGGCCGAGCACTATGAAAAGACCCTGACGGGACCGGAGTTCGCCGCCTGGTTCAAGACCTTCGCGCCGGACGGGAAACGTGTGGAGCCGGGGGAGCTGATCCGGCTGCCGGACCACGCCGCCTCGCTGGAGCTCATCGGCGAGACCGGGGCGGAGGCCTTTTACAAAGGGGAGCTCGCGCGGAGGATCGACGCGGAGAGTCGGAAGTTCGGCGGCTACCTGCGCTATGAGGACCTGGCCGCCTATGAGGCCCGCTGGGTGGAGCCCATCCGCGTGAACTACCGGGGCTACGAGGTCTGCGAGATCCCGCCCAACGGCCAGGGCATCGTGGCGCTGATGGCCCTGAACATCCTCAAGGAATTTGAATTCCCGGAGAAGGATTCCGTGGAGACCTGCCATCGGCAGCTGGAAGCGATCAAGATGGCCTTCGCGGACGCCTTCCGCTATGTCACGGACCCCGCGGAGATGGAGATCGACTGCCGCCGCCTGCTCGACCCTGCCTACGGCGCGCAGCGCGCGCGGGAGATGGGAGAGCGGGCGCGGGTCTGGAGCCATGCGGTACCGCCGAAAAGCGGCACGGTGTATCTCTGCTGCGCGGACGGCGAGGGGAACATGGTCTCCTATATCCAGTCCAACTACATGGGCTTCGGCTCCGGCGTCGTCGTGGGCGGGACGGGCATCGCGCTGCAGAACCGCGGCGCGGATTTCTCGCTCGACCCGAACGACACGAACTTCCTGAAGCCCGGCAAGCGCAGCTATCACACGATCATCCCGGGCTTTCTGATGAAGGACGGGCAGCCTGTCGGGCCCTTCGGCGTGATGGGCGGCTATATGCAGCCGCAGGGGCATGTGCAGGTGGTCATGAACTATGTCGATTTCGGCCTCGATCCCCAGCAGGCGCTGGACGCGCCGCGCTGGCAGTGGCTGCGGGACGGCCGCGTCGTCGTGGAGACCCGCTTCGATCCGGACCTGGCCCGCGGTCTTCAGCGGCGGGGCCACCGGCTCGGCTATGAGATCGACACGGCCGCCTTCGGCCGGGGACAGATGATCGTCCGCCTTCCGAACGGCACGCTGGTCGGCGGGACGGAATCCCGCACCGACAGCAACATCGCCTGCTGGTGACAAATCGGATGAGAACAGCTCCCGGTGTTCCCGGGAGCTGTTTTTTGCTACAATCCCAGCAGGCGCGCCTCCGTCAGCGGGCCGACCTCGCCGTCCGGCTCGAGGCCGACGGAGCGCTGATAGGCAATCACGGCGTTTTTCGTGTCGTAGCCGAACTCGCCGTCCAGACCCCAGCGCCCAAGGTCGAAGCCGAGCGCCTTCAGCTCGCGCTGCAGCGCGCGCACGTCCTCGCCGGTATCCCCGTATTTCAGATAGCGAAAGCTCAGCGAGAAGCGGTCGGCGGCCTTTTCCTCCTCGTGCTGAATCTCGTCCTCGAGCGCCTCGTCCGCCGCCTTGGCGGCGTAGTCCGGCAGCGCGAAGCCCCGGATATACCGGGCGTCGCGCCGGATGCTGCGGCGCGCCACAGCGTCGGAGACGTTCCCCTCGATCACCCGGAAGACGCCGCCGCTGTACGCCTCGACGATCCCGACGTGGTCGGGAACGCCCCGGTCGTCTCCCGCGCCGCCGTCCTGCCAGTCATAGAAGATCAGATCACCGGTGCGGGCCTCGTAGGCGTCGTCCTCCACCCAGCGGCCGATCTTCTCGTACAGCGCGATCATCGCGCTGCAGCTGCACTCCGGCAGCAGCGTGTCCGTCAGGCCGCAGGCCGCGCCCACGGCGGAGACGAAGGCCGCGCACCAGGGGTCGCCGTAGTTCAGGCGAACGTCGCGCGGCAGCGGGCGAATGGCATTGTAGACGTCGATGATCTCCCGATGCGTACCGTCGGACTCCCGGCGTCCCAGCCAGGCGCGCGCCTGCGCGGCGACCTGCCGCCTCAGATCGTTTTCGGTCATCACGATCCCTCCGTTCACTCCATTCTACAGAGAGAGCGGGGGAGCGGTGCATCGGCCCCGGCGGGCCAAAGCGCCGAGCTCGTCACTTTTCTGTCAATATCTACAACATTCCGCTATACAAAACTGTTGGAAAAGTATGAAACTGCCAAAAAAGGATTGACGGAAAGGGCCTGTCAGATTATAATACCTCTGTATGATAGTCTATGCTAAGGCGTAGTCTGCATTTGCGAACACAAAAATTTATCGGGAGGGAAAAACAAGCATGAAGAAACTGAAGAAGCTGTTTGTCATCGCCTGCCTCGGCGGTGTGGGCTATCTTCTGGCCAAGCTGCTCAAGACCGACAAGGCACAGCAAGTGCTCTTTGAGGTCATGGGCGAGGACACGTTCCTTGCGGTGCTCGACAAAGTGCGTCTGCTGGGCGATCTGCTCATGTGGCCGATCGACTTTGTGAGAGCCTTGCTTCCTTAAGCTGCGGAAAGAAAATATTTGAAAAGGGGTAACTACATGAATCCTAAATATGAGCCTCTATTTACTCCGTTCAAAATCGGAGAGGTAGAAATTCCTAACCGCATCGTTCAGTGCTCCATGGGCGGCACCACCCTGTTCGGCTGGCTCGAGCCGTCCCACTTCGACCTCGAAGGCGCTGACTTCCTGCTCAAGAGAGCCAAGGATGGCGTTGGCCTCGTCCTGCCCGGCATGCAGGTCATCCGTGACACCATGGGCAAGAAGTGGCTGGACTCCAACCGTCAGATGTACCGCGTGCTTAAGCCCTACATGGAAGAGTACCACAAGACCGGCGGCAAGCTGTTCATCCAGCTGGCCGGCGGCTTCGGCCGCTCCATGGCCGTCACCCCGTGGATGGCCGCTCTGGGCCGCAACGACCTGCTGAACAAGCTGGCCAGCCCCGTCGTGGACGTGCAGTACGCCTGCGCCTCCGCTTCCGCCACGCCCAACCGCTGGGCCGACAACTTCAATTCCCGCCCCTTCACCATCGAGGAGATCCAGGAGATGGTCTGGCACTTCGGCGCCACCGCCAAGAAGCTGCGTGAGGCCGGCATCGACGGCGTCGAGATCCACGCCGTGCACGAAGGCTACAACCTCGACCAGTTCGCCATCGCCAACATGAACTTCCGTACCGACCAGTACGGCGGCTCGCTGGAGAACCGTCTGCGCTTCGCCACCGAGATCGTTCAGGAG
>JAFRLZ010000031.1 GCA_017430985.1 Oscillospiraceae bacterium | reverse complement strand
TGTCAGTTTTCTGTTTTCATCCGTAGCGCCGACCATTGGTCGGCGAGACCGGGGCTGCACCGCGTCGCCGAGCACTGCTCGGCGCTACGGGGCGAGGCGTAAATACGCGGGAGGGGCCAGCCCCTCACCTGCGCGGTTCCGTCAGGAGACCGCGAAGCCCTGTATCCTGTCGAGGATCGCGATCAGGGCGGCGTCGGGCGCGTCGGTCTCGCCGACGGTCTCGCCGAGCTCGAGCAGGCGGCTGCCGTCGCTCACTTCCCAGCGGGGCAGGCCCTCGCCGTTCGGGTCGCCGCTTACGCAGAAATTGGCAAAGTAGGAGGAGAACAGCTCCGCGAGCGCGCGGTCGCTCGCGTCATAGAGGCGCGAGGCGGCCGGGATGTTGCCGTAGCAGTAGACCTCCTCGCCGCTGTGCCAGTCGCCGAGGCGGCCGTTATTCTTGGTGAAATAGTAGGAATAGCTCGGGATGCCGTTGGCCTCGGCCTGCCGCGCCCAGCAGGCGTGTCCGTAGCTGAAAAACCACACCGAGTAGATCTTCTCCCACTGCGCCTTCGCTTCCGCGTCGGTCGCGGCGGGATAGAGCGAGAGCACCTCGTCGGCGCAGTCGCCGAACCAGACGCGCACGCGCTGTTCATAGCTCTCCAGATCGGTCCTGGTGAAGAGCAGGAAGGGGCCGCCCTCGTGGCCGTTGAAGCCCTGCAGGATCGCCTCCTCGTTGTGCTCGCCCTTCCGGTAGGCCTCATAGGGCGTCTGGGGCAGCGCATAGCCGTCCACGGTCATGTGGTGGTTCGTGTCGGCCGCGGCGACAAGCGTCCCGGCGTCGAGCTTTCTCAGCTCCTCCACCGAGCTTACGCCGAAGCGCTCGAGCGTCTGCGCGCCGGTCTCCAGCGCCTCGTCCAGCGTGCGGAAGGAGTGGGCGGGCTGCGGCGCGGTCACGGTGGAGCTCTCACCGATCACACGGCGGAAGAGCCCCTTCGCGAGCGGCGAGGTGCACAGAGCCGTGACGCAGGCCGAGCCCGCAGACTCGCCCGCGAGCGTCACGTTGTCCGGATCGCCGCCGAAGGCCGCGATGTTGTCGCGCACCCATTCGAGCGCCTTGATCTGGTCGAGCAGGCCGTAGTTGCCCGTCGTACCGTTGGGCGACTCCGCCCGCAGCTCCTCCGTCGCGAGGAAGCCGAATACGCCGAGGCGGTAGCCCATGTTCACGACGATCACGCCCTTGCGCGCGAGGCCCTCACCGCTGTAGTCGGCATACCAGGGCTGCCCGGTCTGCAGGGAGCCGCCGTGGACGTAGACCAGCACGGGCAGCTTCTCCTGCTCCCCGGCCGGCTTCCAGATATTCAGGTACAGCGCGTCCTCGGAATTGGCGTCCCGGTAGTTGTCCGTCAGCGAGATCTTGTAATCATGGTAGCCGATGAGCTGCGCGAGGGAGCTGTAGAGCGTGGAGTCCTGCGGCTGCATGGACATGGGCGCGAAGCTGTCCGCCGCGAGAACGCCGTCCCAGGGCGCGGGGTCCTGGGGCTCGCGCCAGCGCAGCGCGCCCACCGGGGGCGCGGCGTAGGGGATGCCCGCGTAGACCTCCACCGCCTTGTCGGCCGTGGATACGCCCGTGAGCTGCCCGTCCGCGACCGTGACGATCCCGGTCACGCCGCCGTTTTCCCCCTCGACGGCGGGGTGCAGCTTCACCGGCGGCTGCGTGTGCAGGAAAACGCCGGCAAGCGCCGCGAGCAGCAGCGCGAAGCCGAAGAAGCGCACGAGCCCCTTGCCCGCTTTCGCGCGAAAGACGGGATAGAGCGCGAGCAGCGGCAGAGCGATCAGCCAGGCGGCGAGCGTGTTCTTGTTGAACTCTATAAGCGCCAGGACCAGCAGCACGAAGAGCGCGTAGAAGAGCCAGAAGCCGACGCCGTTTGTTTTCTTTTTCATGGTATCACCTCAAACATGATAAAAATGACCCGCTGCTTTTGAACAGCGGGTCATCTCGGTTTTGACAGATTACTCCTCGACCTCGGGGGCGACGCCGGTGGCCTCGCCGGTGGCGGAGACCTCGTAAACGAGGGCGTCGTCGGCAGGCTCCTCGACCTCTTCCTCCTCGGCGGCCACGGGCGCAGGCTCGCCCAGGGCGCGGATGGACAGGGAGATCTTGTGCTTGTCGTCGTCGATGGCGGTGATCTTCGCGTCGACCACATCGCCGACGGTCAGCACGTCTTCGGGCTTGCCAATGCGGCGGTTCGCGATCTGGCTGATGTGGATCAGACCGTCCACGCCGGGCAGAACCTCGGCAAAGGCGCCGAAGGGCATGAGCTTGACGATCTTGACGGAGGCGATGTCGCCCACGCCGTACCTGTCGGTGAACATCTTCCAGGGGTTGGCGTTGGGATCCTTGTAGCCCAGGGAGATCTTGCGCTTCTCCTTGTCGAAGCTGATGACATAGACCTCGACCTCGTCGCCGACGGAGAGCACCTCGGAGGGCTGGTGGATGCGGCCCCAGCTCAGCTCGGACACGTGCACCATGCCGTCAATGCCGCCGATGTCGACGAAAGCGCCGTAGCTGGTCAGGGACTTGACAACGCCCTGATACTTCTTGCCGACCTCGATCTCGTTCCAGATGGCCTCGGTGCGCTCACGGCGCTCGGCCTGGGCGACGCGGCGGATGGAGCCGACGACGCGCTTGCGGGCCTTGTTGACCTCGGTGATCTTGAGGCGGACGGTCTTCTTGAGGAGCTCGGACATGGCCGCATCACGGGGCAGGTCGGTCTGAGAAGCGGGGACGAACACGCGCACACCCTTGACGGAGACGACCACGCCGCCCTTGTTGTCCTCGGTCACGACGCCTTCGAGCACGGTGCCGTCTTCCGCGGCGGCCTCGACCTCGGCCCAGACCTTGGCGGCGTCCAGACGCTTCTTGGACAGGGTCGCAACACCCTCCACGTCGTTGACGCGCACGACGACAGCTTCGATCGTATCGCCGATCTTCACGGCGTCCTCGAGCTTCGCGCCGTTCTCGGTGAACTCTTCGGTGGGGATGACGCCAGTCTGCTTGGCGCCCAGGTCGACGCTGATCTCGGTGCCGGTAATGGCAACGACGACGCCGCTCACCTTGTCTCCGTTATATATAGGTTTGAGGGTCTCCTCCAGCATTTCGTCAAAAGACATTTCCTTTTCCACTGTGGATTCCTCGATTTTGATTTCGTCACTCATTTTGTTTCTTACCTCCTTAATTATCCACGCAGGCGTGGATGCCCCGGCTGTGAGCCCCACACGGTCACACCGGCGGAGCCTGCTGAGATCCAGCTCGTCCGTCCGCTCGATAAACTGCACATTGTCACAGTGCTCCGCGCAGATCTGCGCGAGGTGAACACTGTTGGCGCTGTGCTTTCCGCCGATCACGACCATGGCGTCACAGCCGGCAGCGAGGCGTTCCGCCTCCTCCTGCCGCGTAAACGTAGCAAGGCATATTGTATCACGAATATTTAAATTTGTACATCTTTTTTTTAAGAAATCGCAACATTCGGTAAAATTACTGCGGGTTTGGGTAGTCTGTACAACGAGGGTCAGCGCTTGCTCCCATCTTTTGTCATTTTCATCCCAAATCTGCGCGAGTTCTTCGGCATTCTCGACCACGAGGTGCTCGCCGCACCAGCCACAGATCGCCTCGACCTCCGGGTGTCGCTTCATGCCGAGGATGAGGACGAAGCGCCCCTCGGCGGAGGCTTTGCTGACGATCTTGTGGATGGCCTTGACCTTGGGGCAGGTCGCGTCGGTGACGACGGCCCCGGCTGCCTCCAGTGCCTCGATCCGCCCGGGCGAGACGCCGTGGGCGCGGATCAAGACCTGCTCGCCGGGCTTTGCCTCCCTCGCATCCTGGATCACGCGCAGGCCGCGGCGCTCCAGATCGCGCACCACGTCCTCGTTGTGGATGAGCTCGCCGAGGCTCGCGCACGCTCCGTGCTCGGCGAGCAGCTTTTCCGCCATTTCGACCGAGCGCTGCACGCCGAAGCAGAAGCCCGCGCTCTCGGCGACAAGCAGCTCTCTCATGCCTTCTCCTCCACGCCGAGCTTCTCGCGCACGAGCGCGCACAGCCTCTCCTCGCTCTGGGCGAAGTCGAGCGCCGTCGTGTCGACGAGCACGGCGTCCTCCGCCTGCCTGAGGGGGGCCGCCGCGCGGGCGGAGTCCTGCTCGTCGCGGTAGCGGATGTCGCGCAGGACAGCCTCAAAATCGGTCTTGACGCCCTTGGCGGCGAGCTCCTTCATGCGGCGCTCGGCCCGCGCCTCGGCGCTCGCGGTGAGGAAGATCTTGAGCTCCGCCTGGGGCAGAACGACGGTGCCGATGTCGCGCCCGTCCATGATCACGTCGTGCTCGCGGGCCATTTTGCGCTGCATCTCCAGCAGGAAGGCGCGCACCTCCGGCAGAGCCGAGACGTCGGACGCGCAGATCGAGATCTCCGGCAGGCGGATCGCCTCGGACACGTCCTCGCCGTTTAAGAGCATGCGCTGCTCGCCCTGCGCGTTGTAGGCCATCTGGATGTCGAGCTCCGGCAGCAGGGCTTCGATGGCGGCGGCGTCCCTGCGATCGATCCCGCGGCGATACGCGGCGAGGCCGACCGTGCGGTAGATCGCGCCGGTGTCCACGTACAGGAAACCGAAGCGGGCGGCGACGCGGCGCGCGAGGCTGCTCTTGCCCGCGCCGGAGGGGCCGTCAATGGCGATGGCGTAATGTCCGTTCATAGATAATCATCCTTTAAAACCGATATTCCGGCCACAAAGCCGGTGGACCAGGCGATCTGGAGATTGAAGCCGCCCGTGTAGGCGTCCAGATCCAGCACCTCGCCCGCGAAATATAAGCCGCGCACGAGCTTGGACTGCATCGTGCGGGGATCGACTTCCTTGGTGCTCACGCCCCCGGCGGTGACGATGGCCTCGTCGATGGGGCGGGGGCCGCTCAGGGAGACGGGGAAGGCCTTGAACAGCCGCAGCAGCCTATGCCGCTGCTCGCGCGTGATCGCGTTGACCTTCGTGTCCTCCGGGATGCCGGAAAGGCGCACGAGCACCGGGATCATCGTCCGCCCCGCAAGCTCCCCGAGGGCGTTCTTGAACTCCCGGTTCGAGAACTTCTCAAAGTCCCGCAAAATGCGCGCGTCGAGCTTCTTTTCGTCGAGGCCGGGCTTGAGGTCGATCTCGAGGCGATAGCGCTTCTCGCCCCAGTGCCGCATCTTGGCCGAGGCGGAGAGCACCAGCGGGCCGGACACGCCGAAGTGCGTGAACAGCATTTCCCCTAACTCGCGGTAAATGAGCGTATCGTCCTCATAGGCGGAGAGCGTGACGTTTTTGAGCGCGAAGCCCTGCAGCTCGGCGCAGTACGCGTCCTCCGACTCCAGCGGAACGAGCGAGGCCCTGCGCGGCGTCACGGTATGACCGAGCGTTTCGGCAAAGCGGTAGCCCGCGCCGGTCGAGCCGGTCAGCGGGTAGCTGAGGCCCCCGGTGCAGACGGCTGCGGCGCGGCAGGCGAGCTGCCCCTGCGTCGTCACGACGCCGACGACCGCCCCGTCGGAGACGAGGATGTCCTTCGCCTCCGCGTGCAGGACGCGCGCGCCGCTGCGCTCAACGAGGCGCGTCAGCAGCCCCGCGACGTCGTTTGCGTTGTCGGAGACGGGAAAGACGCGATTCCCCCGCTCGGTTTTGAGCGGCAGGCCGTTCGATTCAAAAAAGTCCATGACCTCACGCATCCCGAAGCGGTTGACCGCGCTGTAGAGAAAGCGCCCGTCGCCGGGGATGTTCGCCATGAAGGTCCTGACGTCGCAGTTATTCGTGATGTTGCAGCGCCCCTTGCCCGTGATGCGGAGCTTTCGCCCGAGCTTCTGCTGCGGCTCCAGCAGCGTCACGGAGAGCCCGCGCTCCGCCGCCGTCAGCGCGCACATCATCCCGGCCGGCCCCCCGCCGATCACGACAAGGTCGCAGTTCGTGATTGATTCCATGTCTATTCCATCAAGCTATGTACTTCTTCCTCGCTCAGCTCCCGCCATTGGCCGCGCGGGAGGGCGCCGAGGCGCAGCGCGCCCTCGCGGATGCGCAGCAGGCGCGTGACCTTCAAGCCCGCCATCTCGCTCATGCGGCGCACCTGGCGGTTGCGCCCCTCGTGGATCGTGATGTCCAGCACCGCGCCGGTGGGCGTCAGGGCGTGGATCAGCACCTTCGCCGGGGCGAGCGGATAGCCGTCCAGCGTCATCGGCTGCCGCAGCAACTCGACGCGCGTCTCGACCTCCTCCCCCTCGACCCAGGTGCGGTAGACCTTCTCGATCTCGTGGGAGGGGTGGGTGAGGCGCCTGGCGAAGTCCCCGTCGTTGGTGAAGAGCAGCAGGCCCTCCGAGTCCATGTCCAGCCGTCCGACGGGGTAGAGGCGCTCGGGGATGTCCCGCAAAAGCTCCGTCACCTCACGCCGGCCGCGCTCGTCCTTCATCGTGGTGACGTAGCCGCGGGGCTTGTGCAGCATCACATAGCGCTTGCGCTCGCTTGCGGGCAGAGGCTTGCCGTCGACACAGATCGTGTCGCTCCCGGCGTCCGCCCGCTCGCCGAGGGCGGCGACGCGGCCGTTGACCGTGACCGCGCCCCGGGCGATCTTCTCCTCCGCCGCGCGGCGGGACAGCAGGCCCGAGGCGGCTATGATCTTTTGTACCCGTTCCGTCATGCTCCGCGCCTCCAAAAGCCCTCTTTCGACTCCGTTGTACGGTTGCCTTCGGAATATAAGCACCACCTGTAAAAGATAGGCAGTGCTTATGATTCGCCGTTATTCAGATCCGATGCCGCGTGAAGCGGTCAGTGGTCAGTGGTCAGTGACTGAGCGTTTTACATCTCTTCCTTCTGGCGGGCGATGAATTCGTCCACGCGGTCCATGACCTGCGGGACGAGGTCGATGAGACGGTCCACCGTGTTGCTGGCGGGCGGCGTGACGTTGACCATGCGGATCATGCCGTCCTTGATGACGAGAAAACCGATCGGGTCGATCTTCACGCCGGTGGCGTTGCCGCCGCCGAAGGGGCGGTTGCCGTTTGCGTTCTTCTGATTGAGCTCGATCCCGCCGCCGCCGAAGCCGACGCTGATGCGCGAAATGGGCACGAGCGTGATGCCGTCGGGGGTATAGATCGGGTCGCCGACAACGGTGTCCACCTTGAGGATGTTCTTCACGTTGTCCATCGTGGTCTGCATGAGTTCGCCGATAGGATTGTAGTTATCCATTTGCTGCCGTCCTTTCCTCGTCCTGTATCGTTTGTTTGTTGTTTTGTTCGTTTTTCTCTTTGTTATCTTCTTGCTGATTCTCTTGCTTAGTATCTATGGGTGTTTCGGGCGGCGTATCGGGCGGCGTGTCGGGCGGGAGCTGTGCAGCCGCCTTTGCCGCCTTTGCTTCCTGCTTCATGCGCTTGCGCCGCTGCAGCAGCACCTTGATCGCGCCGACGGCGATGCGGCCAACGACGCCGAACAGCACGCCGATGCGGAAGGACAGGCCCATGCCGAACTCGATCTGCGGCCACTCCGTCGTGAAGTCCACCGCGGTCCACACGTCGCTGTTATTCGTGTCGAGCTTCGTGCAGGCGGGGGCGAAGGCCGAGAGCAGGGCGTTTACTTTCCCATAGGTCATCGCGACGTTGTAGGGGTCGTAGCCCGCGACGACGAGGTGCAGCACGAAGCGGTCGACGCGCAGGCACCTGCCGAAATGCGAGACGCCGTCCAGCACAGCCTTCAAGAGCCCGAAGATCTCGTCGAGCGTGATGTCGAGCTTGCGCTTCTGCTTCGGCTTTTCCTCCTGCTCGGGCTTCTCTTCCTTGGGTTTTTCCTGTTTTTTCTTCTTTTTCTTCTTTTTCGGGGGCTGCGGCGTGTCCGATTCCGGCTCCTTCTTCCTGGGGAAGAGCCGCAGCTTGATCCAGCCCAGCTTCAGCGAAGCGTGGAGCCGCCCCTGCTCGTAGCCGAAATCGGCCCCGACCGGGGTCAGCAGGATCAGCGTGATGAGCAGCACGATCACGCCCAGGATAATCCATCCTACCAAGCGATCATCCCTCCTCTGCCGTGTCCGCGGCCAGCTCCTCAAGGCTGATCTGTCCGGGCGTCACGGCGTTTTGCAGTTCGTCAATGGCCTTCTGCAGCTTCTCCACGCCCTCGCTCGCGCTCATGTCCGGCAGCTCCGGCAGCTCAGAGAGCGAGGAGACGCCCATCGTGCGCAAAAACACGTCCGTCGTGCGAAAGAGCGCGGGGCGGCCCGGCGCTTCGAGATGGCCGCAGACCTCGATGAGCCCGCGCTCGACGAGCACACCCACGGTGTAGGAGCTGTCCACGCCGCGCACGCGGTCGATGTAGGCGCGGGTCACGGGCTGGAAATAGGCCGTGATGGCGAGGGTCTCCAACGCGCTCTGGGAGAGCATGGGGGGCTTTCTCTGCTCCAGCGCCCAGGTGATGAGCGGCGCGTAATCCGGCGCGGAGCACATCTGCAGCTTGTCGTCGAGCCGGAGGATGCGCATGCCGCGCCCCTCACGCTCGTAGCGCTGCGCGAGCTCGGCTGCGATCGACCCGAGCTCCTGCTCGTCCGTCTCCAAAATCAGCGACAGCCGCGCGAGCTTGACCGGCTCCCCCGCCGCAAAGAGTATTGCCTCGAGGGCAGAACAAATATCCATAAATGTCTGTTCCCTATTCTTCGATGTAACGATCCAGTCCCCCGTGTCATCCTGAGCATAAACAGCATACTCCACGAGATTCTTCGTCACTTCGTTCCTCAGAATGACAGAGACTGAATCGTTATTCTTCGATTCTTTCCAAAATCTCATCCACGTCGCCGCCGACGAAGCGCAGGCGCGTCTCCGTATCATTTCGCTCGGCGCGCAGGCTCCCCATGCTGATGAGCTCGAGCACGCTGACGAAGGTGGCGACCACCTCCGAGCGGGACGCGCAGGCGCGATACAGCGCCTCAAGGCTGCTGTCGCCTGTGCGCAGAAGCTCGAGGATCTGGCGGCTCTTGCTGCGCACGCTGTAGACGATGCGCTTCGGGATCGCGGCGCTGATCGCCTCCTCGCTCTCCGGGGTCTTGCCGCCGCGGGAGTAGACGCGGTAGAGCGCGCGCAGGAGGTCGACCGGCTCGTGCCGGTATTCGTAATCCCTCGCCATGCGCGGCAGCGGCTCGGGCATTTTCGCAAAGTACAGAAGCCCCAGCTCGGCGGCCTTTTTGAGCGTAGGCGTGACCTGCTGGATCGCGGCAAAGCTGTCGCGCGCCTTGAGCTGCTCGAGGGACTGCAGCAGCACCTCCAGCTCGCTGATTTCCTCCTCCTGCGTCAGCAGCATACGCGTCTTGATGTACAGCAGGTGGGAGGCCATCTGCACGAACTCGCTCGCGATCTCGAGGTCCATGCTCTGCATCTTATCGAGATAGGCCAGATACTGCTCGAGGATGTCGGAGATGACGATGTCGCGGATCTCGATCTTGTTTTTCGACAGGAGCATCAGGATCAGGCTCAGCGGCCCTTCAAAATCCTGCAGCTCGCTCTTTTCGTGGACGACGCCTTCGAGATAAAAATTCGGATTTTCCATCATGTATAGAACAGCTTGACGACCAGATTCATCGCCGCCTGCGCCACGGGGATGAGCGCCGTATAGGCCGCGTTGATGGCAAAGCTCAGGGGCTTCGAGAGCACGCCGAGCGCCACCAGCGCGAAGAGCGCAAGCGAGCCGTAGCGCTCATAGCGCAGGACGAAGCGATAGCCCTCGTCCGGCAGCAGGGAAAGCAGGATCTTCGAGCCGTCCAGCGGCGGCACGGGGATCAGATTGAAGATCGCGAGGCCCAGGCTGATGCGCACGGTGAGCAGCAGCATCTCCAGCGCATACTTCCCCGCCGCGTTTTCGCGCAGCGGCACGAAGAGCGCGCCGTAGAGCGCGAAGAAGACGACGGCGATCAACACGTTGCACATTGGCCCCGCGAGGGCGACGATCGCCATGTCCCGCCTGGGGTTCTTGAGGCGATTCATGTTCACGGGCACGGGCTTGGCCCAGCCGACGTGAAAGAGCAGCATCATCAAAAGGCCCATCGGGTCGAGATGCTTGAGGGGGTTCAAGGTGAGGCGCCCCGCGTCCTTCGCAGTCGGATCGCCGAGCCTGTAGGCCACGAGACCGTGGCTCAGCTCGTGCAGGGTGATGCACACGAGCGAGGGGATCACGCCGAGCAAAAGGTTCAGCAGCGCGGTAAAATCGAAGCCGCTTCGAATATCCTCCCAGACGCCGATGACGTTCACCCCCAATTTAAAAGATATTGTACCAAATCTTCTCTGGAAATACAAGAGTTTTGCGTTTTGCGTCGTGAGTTTTAAGGCCAACGGCGCGCAAAGCCTTCCCCGCGCACGGGGAAGGTGCCCCAGTGCGCACACTGGGGCGGATGAGGTCTCTGCAGGGGCCGGCCCCCTCGACGTCCCGCGCGGAGAAAAGCCCATTAACGCAGAATCCCCGGCGAAATCGGGCATTTCCCGAATTCGCCGGAGATTGGATGCAATATTTCGCTTGTACCGCC